>JACMRM010000118.1 GCA_014376445.1 Bacteriovorax sp.
AGTGATCCCGATGATGACAAATCCCTTGAGGATTCTCCATAGAGAAAGGATGCTCTTGTCTTCTGTAATAAAATAAATCCCCATCCAGATTGAATTTAGAAATGTGATGGTCGATACTGATAAGACGATAAAGTTTAAAATCGTGAACTGCGTTGCTGCAAACAGCGGTCCTTTAATTAAATTCTGGATTGTGAGCAGAAACTGGGGGGCCACTTCAGGAAAAAAGCGTCCGCCAAGAACGAAAATATATTTCTGCGTGCGGTTAATATTTCCTAAAAAATACCCGATCCCTCTCACTGTTAAAAGCAAAAATGGAACGATTGTGATCAGGGCATAAAAAGTCGATGATGAAGCAAGTGTCGTCCCCTTCTTCTCATGAAATAATAAGGCACCGTTGTACAAATTTTTTGCACCGTCTTTTGCGTTTCTTGAAAGGTCATGGAAAAACTTCATTACCCTATGCTAACTGAAAGATTAAAAAAGTGAAAGCTGCGGGCCTCGCATTTCTTCAAAACTTTTTCCAAAGAGGCCCAGAATACTGTCAGCTATCGGTGCCAGCTGGCGGTCGAGGTAATAATCGTAATCGATATCATCGTGAGGAAGCTCAATAGGAATTGCCCCTCTGGTCGTCATGACATACTGAGGACGCTTCTTTAAAAGACCCAGCTTTTCATAGAGAATTTTTGCCGCACGGGCATGAGGCGGAATATTCTTAATGTACTCATCAAGAGGCTTACTCAGCCTTTTACTCAAAACTAATTGGTCATCTAATTCTTTTCTTTCCAGCTTTTTTAAAGTTTCATCAATATATTCCTGGATGTCTTCACCTTTAAAGACTCTTCTTACCAGTTCATACTGAAAATTGCGGGCAAGCAGCGACCAGTCTGACCTTACGTACTCCATACCAGTTAGAACCATTTCTTCAACGACCTTGCCATCGACATTTTTAATGGCCAGGCCTGCGTATCTTTTTTTAGCGCCTTCTTCATTGCCGCGTGCACTGGTAAGAATCAGAGTCTGGAAAAATTTATCGTATTGGATTTCAAGTTTTGATTCGACATCAAAATCATTTTTTAATTTATCCGTTAAAAAAACATTCACTTCATTGACCAGTGTTTTTGCCTGCCCGTCATAATCATTAATACCCGGAAGCTGCACAAAAAGTGAATCCGTGTCCCCGTATAAAACGGCGAAGCCTTTAGTTTCCAGAAATTCAATAACTGTTTTTAAAATCCACTGTCCGCTGCCCGTAATTCCATCGGGAAGATCCTCTTGATAAAAACGGCAGCCACTCGATCCCATGACTCCATAAAAACTGTTCATCAAAATTTTTACAGCTTGAGAAAGGTTGGTGTTTTTTTCTTTTTTTGCCTGGCTTCTTCTTTCCAGCAACTCGTGAATTTTTCCTGGAAGAATATGATCAGTTCGGGAAAACTTAAGCCCCACAGGTGTCGACAGAGGATTTGTTTCTTTATGAAATCTGGAAAGCGGGTCAATCATAAAAGTCTGGATCACTGTAGGATAAAGACTTTTAAAATCCATAACAAGAACATTCGGATGAATTCCGACTTTTGGATTTAAAACGAATCCACCTTTCGCCTGTCTTTCCCATCCGATGTCTTCAACATTTGGGGCAACAACGCCTTTTTCATGAAGCGGCGGCAGATAAAAATGATCGAACGATGCTGTTGATCCACCGATTCTCTCGATCAGCATTCCAGAAATAAAAGATCTTGTTAACAAAAGATCAATCAATTTTACTTTTTCAAAAATGTCCAACACTAAAGTGGCATCCATGACATTGTATTTAGCCAGCGACATTTTATCTTCGCGAAATCTTCTTTCGATCTCACCCCATTTATCAAACTCTTCATCTTCATCAATATCTTTTCCGGAACCGAGAAGCTCTTTAGCGACATTGTTCAGTTTGTAGCTGTCGAAAGTAAAAAAGTTCATTTTCATCGACCAGGGACCGTCAATAATGACTCTACCTTCAAGCTTTACATGCCACTCGCCTCTAGCGGACTGAAACATATCTAGCGGCCGGTTGTTCCTTCCAAGGTTGATTGGAAATTTTAATTCCTTGGATTTTTTGTCAAGAAAATGGAAATCAAAGCCGATGACATTCCAGCCGGTAAAAATATCAGGATCCAACCTTTTAACGGCGAGCTGAAAAAAATCCAGAATCCCTTCCTGCTTCATCACAAACTTCACTTCTTCAGTAGGAATTCCCTGGCCCAGAACAATTGTTTTGTCTTCGTTATAAGTTTTTGATCTGAAGCTATAAGCGAGAGATAAAAGTCTTCCGTCTTTTCCAGTTTCAATATCAAAGGATAAAATTTTATATTCAGGATAATAATTTCCCGGCGTGATTTTTGGATTCTCAAATGTGATGAGCCCGTCTTTCAAATATGAGTTACCGGAAATATTTATCTGGGCAAAAATATTCATATCCATCAGATAACGCTCGAGCGGCTTGATGTCAGATTCAAAATTTTTTAATCCCTGCGCAGTAAAGCTCTGGCATTTTGCCTTAAGCTGCTCTTGGGTTTCACAGATGACTTTTTCCACCCAATGTCCGTCTAAACTTTTAAAAGAAGTCGGATGTTTTGATTCTACAAAAAAATAATTCTGAAATTGATTAATCGTGACAAGAAAAGATCCTTGATTCGACTGGCCGTAAAGCTTGATAATTGTGCGATTATCATAATCAAAAGATGAACCTTTAAAAATAAATGCTTCGATTTGTGTTTGCATCTAAGCTAGAATACCCCTATCAAATTTGAATTAAAAGGAAATACGAATGAGAGAAATGTACCCTGAGCTTAAACCCTACAATACAGGTTTATTAAAAGTCTCAGATCTTCATAATATTTATTTTGAAGAAGCTGGAAATCCCAAAGGAAAACCTGTGGTTTTTCTTCACGGTGGACCCGGCGGCGGAATTACAGATAGTATGCGCAGGTATTTTGATCCACAAAAATGGCGTATTGTTTTATTTGATCAAAGAGGATGCGGAAAAAGCACTCCATTTGCAGAGTTATTAGAAAATACGACATGGGACTTAGTCAGCGATACAGAAAAAATCCGTAGTCATTTAAAGATCAGCAAATGGTCTGTCTTCGGCGGATCATGGGGCTCAACGCTCGCACTTGCTTACTCCATTACTCACCCTTCTGTATGTACGGAACTTTTCCTTCGTGGAATTTTCTTATTAAGAAAAAAAGAAATCGACTGGTTTTATCAGGATGGATGCTCAAAGATATTCCCGGATGCATGGGAAGGATATGTAAAACCAATTCCTGAAAATGAACGTCATGATTTTGTTCAGGCCTTTTATAAACGCCTGACCAGTTCTGATAAAAATATCAGAAAAGAAGCGGCACATGCCTGGTCAGTATGGGAAGGATCAACATCAAAACTTATTCCCGATACTGGTTTTGTTGAAAGATTCGGCGAAGATGATTTTGCCGATGCATTCGCGCGAATTGAATGCCACTACTTTACGAATAAAGGATTTTTCACTGAAGATAATTATCTGATCAACAACGTTGATAAAATTCGCCACATCCCGACAGTCATTGTTCAGGGCCGCTACGATGTGGTGTGCCCTGCCGATAGTGCATGGGCGCTTCACCGCGCTTTCCCTGAAGCAGAACTGCACCTGATTGCAGATGCCGGGCATTCACTTTCAGAAAAAGGAATTACTTCCAAGTTGATTGAATACACGGACAAGTGGGCCTAGATGAAACTGAAAACATTACTGCTGTTGTTAATATTTTCTTTTGCTTTATCTGCACAGGAAAAACCAAAAATGATTCAGACGTAAGTGCTCTAAAGCTTGAAAATAATTATTATATTCTTCCATGTCAGGGAGCTTTTTGCACCCTGAGAACCATAAACAATACTACAGGCCCGAGTGATATTGAAATTATTTACGATAAAACTTCCTAGCCTAAGAAGCGCGTAGATATTTTTTCTTCGACGACAAGGCCTTCTTCATTTTTTAAATAGTATGAATGAGCAGTTGAAACTGAACTGACGGATTCAACAAATTTTTCATTCTCAAAATATACGGCAGCGCTGTCATCGCAGGCATAACCAGGCTTCAGTCCATCTTTAACAAATTCAAAGAGAGCAGGTTTTCTTTCAGCTTCACCGTCGTAGTGAGGACAAAATGATCCGCTTAAAATATTCATACATGAAAGTTTAGTAAGTTTTCCAGGAATAGAATCCGTTACACCTTCTTCAAACCAGCAAAGGCCTCCGGCAGAAAGCCCGCCGATCACGACACCTCTTTGATAGGCTTCAAGAATAATTTTATCCAGTCCCCACTCACGCCATAATGCCATCAGGTTTCTTGTATTGCCGCCACCGACGTAAAGAACATCTTTTGAAAGTATATAATCGCGAAGACTACCGACAGGTGCTTTAAAAAGAGATAAATGTGAAGGAGAGACTTCGTGATCTTTCATGTAATCGTAAAAGCGGTCGATATATCCCTGTGAGTCTCCACTAGCTGTTCCCAGAAAGCAGACATTAGGCCTTGATTTTTGTGCCAGAGAAAAAAAGAACTGATCGAGAAGAAGATTGCCAGGCTCCATCGAGAATCCACCTCCTCCCATTGCAAGTACTTTTCTTACTGTCACTATTTTACGTCCTTATTCTGAGACTTGCCAATTAGACCGAGTGCAATCGCACCTGTGATGCTTTCTTCAGCAGAACACTTATCGTTATATAGGAAACTTTCTTCTGTTGTAATTTTATTCACAATGATTGATGACTTTACTGTTTTTAGATCAGGGTAAACACGGACACCGGTGAAGTTCATAATGTCAGCCAACGCATGTTTTTCAGCGAATTGCAGTTCATTGTTTTCAATTTTTCCCAGGACATCTGCATTTGAAAGAACATTATTATTCTCATCGAGGGAAATATGAACTTCATCACATCCTCTGTTGTAACCTTTACAGCTTCCAGTCCAGTCAGCTTTTTTATTAATCACTTCCACTGAGTAAGGCCCCCAAACTTTCTGGTCTTTCCACACTACACAATTTTCATTTTTCTTAATGCTGTCGACTGATGAGCAAGAAGATACAAGCATCGCTGCAGTTGTTAACCATAAAAAAAATTTCATAAAAGTTCCTGTTATTAAAATTCGACCTGGACGCCGATTGAATGTCCTATTCCTTTTCAACAATAATACACATAAACGTTGCTAGTTTTGAGTATTTTCCAAACTTATATGGGTCGAGTGTACGAAGGGCATCAATCGGTTTTAAATCTTCAACTTTCAAAATTTTAAATCCACCGTTTATTAATGGATTAATCACTTCCTCGAATGAACGGTAATAATCGGGCATGATCACTGGTTCATCTGTAAATCCCTTCCATGATGCTTCAACATACTGTACGCCAAAAGCAGAAGTTGGCTTGTACCAATTCCAAGATCCGATTGGATGCTGAATAGTAAAAATAAATTTTCCTTTAGGTTTCAGCAGCCGATAAAATTCGCTTAAGGGAACTGTCCAGTTTTCAATGTAGTCAATTGATAGTGACGCTACCACCATGTCGAACTGTCCGTTCTGATCAATTGGCAGAACTTTTGCCATATCCGCGACAAAAAAAGTCGCATTTTTTGGAACTCTTGCTTTTGCCAGCTCGATCATTTTCGGACTGACATCAAAGCCCACAACTTTTGCACCTTCATGAACCAGGTACTCAGCAAGAATTCCGGGGCCGCACCCAGCTTCAAAAATTTTCAAACCACGAACGTCACCAACTGATCTTCTCATTGCCGGCTGTTCGATATAGGCATTCTCTGCTTTTCTCGGAGCTAAATCAGAAAAGCCTTCTGCGATTTTTTCATAAGCTTCAAGAGCGATTGGTTTTTTTGTTTCATCACTGCTCATTTCACAACCTGTAATATTTCTTTAAAGTAGAGAGGCATCTCTGGACGCGGATACCAAGCAAGACAAAGGTCTGCTAAATCCAGATATTTTCCCGGTGCCAGATCAACCAGCAACTTACTATCAATGAAGTCCATTGCCAACTCTTCTGAAAGGACACTGTATCCTGCTCCACTGGCAATCATTGAGGCCAGGGCATCGGTATTATTCACATAATGCCTCGAAGTAGAAACATCAGTTTTTAAATTATACTTATCGAGGAAATCGAAAGTGTAAGTATCGTTCTGATCAAAATCTATGATGGTTTCATTTTTCACAATATCTTTAAGCGTACGCTTTTTCCATTTATGCGGACCAACAAGAATATATCTTTCAGATTTAATTATTTTTGAATCCATTTCCAGTGCCACACTTCCGCTTCGAACCACAACAATATGTGAATGCCCGCTTTTTAATTTATAATCAGCAGACAGCAGATCCATCAAGTCAAACTGTACACGTAAAAAAGGATATTTTCCAAGCAGATCCGAAACATTGGGGATCACTCTAGATCGCATAATGCTTGAAGGACCGCTGATTGTGATTTTTATTTCCTGCTGGGTGGATTCAAAAATCAGCCGCCCTTCAAGCTCCGTGGCACTCTGGCAATAACGGTGAAGAGACTCGCCTTCTGTAGTAAGCTTCATCCCTGTTCTCGAGCGGATAAACAAAGTAGTCTGCAGCTCTTTTTCCAGTACACGAATTCTCTGCGTGACTCCTGTCTGAGTCAGTCCGATTTTTTTAGCAGCGTCTTGAACTGTCTTTCGTTCAACAATGGCCATAAATGCGATAAGATTTGGGTGAAGTAAACTCATTTATATTCATATATAAATCATTATTATGAATTATTCAAACATATTCGCATGTTCTATTTTCACTTAACTTTTAAAGGAGGTTAATAATGAAAGCTCTGGTAACATTTCTTATATTCTGCTTAATTTCACTCAATTCTTACGCAGCCGTGGCCACTCATGGAATGGTTCTTTTCGGCCACCAGAAACTTTTGGCCTATCACCTGCCGATGTTTCACAAAGTTCACGCTCATCAGGTAGTTTTTGAATTCACGGTGCCCGAAGAAGTGCGAGCAAAAATTATTGCGGCATACGGGGTGGATAATTTCCTGACTTTTGTTCCTGATCCCTTTGACCTGGAAAAATTTCTGGTAGCACCTCACCCGTTGAAAGGTGATATCTACTCAGGGCATTTTGAAAAAGACGGTGTTGTGATCATGAACGATGTAACTCTTGAGACGCCAAAAATCATTTATCAGGGCGGCCTTATAAAAGAAAACGGCAATTCTACTGAAAATTATATTCTTGCCGGTACACCTTTTGATTTATTCCTGATTCATCTTCTGGATGGTGGAAAACAACAGGATCAAATCGTGAGTGCAAAAATTGAAGTGTGGTCCCACGATTATGTTCTACTTGCTCAACGAGCGATTGATTCAAACGCAAAACTTGAAAGCTCAACAGGACTTTTAAAATATAACGAGATCAATAAAGTTGAGCTACCATTGTTAGGTATTATGAATAAAAAAGATCCTGCTTGTTATCCGATGGTGAGACGTGATTGTAAGATTTATGATTACCCTGCAGGCAATGAGCTTGAAGTGATTACTCAAAAAGATTATTTCTCTGACTCTGTGATGTAACCTTAGAACTCAATTTTTGAATCGTTGATCAGAAGTTTAGCTCTATATGGACCAAAGACCCCTTGCTCAGAGCTTATTTATCGATAACTTTGCTATCTTGTGTATTATCTTTTTTACCCTTTTTTTCTACGACTTTATCAATGTTTCTACTCAAATCAGAAACTGTATCTTTCTTCTCACATTTTGCGACGACTTCTTTGGCACCAGTAAGTTGAGCGCGGGCAAGAGCATAACCAAGTTGACAGTTGTCTTTATAGGCCTGTACTTCTTTTTTATCTTCCACAATATTCTTTGCAGTTTCTACGCATTTGTTAAGCATGTTAAAAACAATATCGTCGGAAGTAGCGTTTGTCTTACACTGCTCCTTGAAAAAAGGAATAAGAACATTCGAAATCTTTGTAAGGTAATTATTTTTAAATTCATTTTTTAATGGAATTAACCCCATAATTTGAACTCTCATATTCGAATATCCAACTGCCGAAATTCCTGGTTCACAGATAGTTTCCGTCGCCATGGCCATAATACTTAACATAAACAGACTGATGACTATTAATATAGTTTTCATATAACGACTCTCCTCTATTAAAATCATTTCTATATCGGCAACTATATGAATAACTTTAATCTTTGATTCTAGACTGTCTTTTTCAAAATGGTGGCTATCTTTAGCGATTTAGTCTAATTCTTGAATCTCGCCTTCATCGTGGTAATTGCTTCCTTTTAGATACTAAAGACGCCAAAATCCACATTTTCCTAGGTTTGTTTTTTTAGGCGAAGAATTTCATCGCAAAAAGAAAAAAGCCGGATTTACTGGCCCTGCGATCTTTTAATATACTTTTTATTGCAAGCTTTGAATCGATTAGCGCAAGAAAATAGGTTTGAATAAAAAAGACTAGAAAAGATCTCAGTCAGCGTTTTCGATAACTATATTCTAAAATAACAAAACCATCTCATGATCTTTTATAAAAATATTTGCAATTTAATTTATCTAAATATTTTCCGTTAGCATCAAATGCCAATGAAGATGATAGTGCAAATGTTAAAGAGATGATTGAAATTTTCATAAATTGTCCCTCATTGATTGTTTGAATGAGAGACATTTATGCTTACTGAAGACCTTAATCAATTATATTAAGCAAGTACAATTAATCTAATTTTAAGATAATATCTTTTGAACCAGAAACATTCCGTCTCTTATAGGCATTAAAGTTCCGTAAAGGTCTGTCGATTCAGCGATGTAGTTGTTCACATTGCGGATAAACTCAGTATTGCGATCGCGGTGTTCATTTAAATCCAGCTCGGCATCGGGAAGAACTTTACCGCTCCAAAGAACATTGTCGATCACAATCATTCCATTTTCAGATAGCAGCGGGACCGCTAGCTTTAAATAATCGATATAGTTTCTTTTATCAGCATCGATAAACACAAAATCAAACTTTCCAGGAAGAGTAGCAATGATATCCAGGCCGTTTCCCATTATGCTTTTAATTTTATGCCCGTGAGCTGATTTGCCCCAGAATTCTTTCGCCAGAGTTACTGTCTCGCTATTGATATCCACAGTAATAATCTCCCCGTTTTCCGGAAGATGCTCGGCCATAGCAAGAGCAGAATAGCCGGTAAAAGTCCCCAGTTCCAAAACACGTTTTGCCCTGATCGAGCGAAGAAGAAACCCGAGAAATGAGGCTTCCATTTTTCCTATAAGCATTCCTGCTCCGTGAACGTTAGCTCTGGTATACTCCTCAATACTAAGACAATCCTTAGAAGGAAGATTACTTTTAGAGATGCAATACTCTTCAATTTTTTTATCTGTGATCTGCATATAAATTCCTTAGGTTTAGAAGGGTGTAACTCTTACTTTTGCTACTTAACATTAGTTCAGGAAAGATGTAAGGTACAGACATGAAGATCGATGCATTACATGAATGGCTCCCAAATTACACTCCAGGAAAACCGCTGATTATAGCGGGCCCGTGTTCTGCTGAATCACTTGATCAGGTTTTAAAGACTGCACATGCCTTAAAAGAAATTCCGGAAGTCTCAATCTTCCGCGCAGGAATCTGGAAGCCAAGAACCCGCCCGAATAATTTTGAAGGTCTTGGTGAAATTGCTCTTCCGTGGTTAAAAAAAGTAAAAGAAGAAACAGGTTTATTAGTAACTGCCGAAGTGGCCACTGCAAAACATGTTGAACTTTGCTTGAAAAATGGAATTGATATTTTATGGATTGGCGCCCGTACAACGGCAAATCCATTTTCTGTTCAGGAAATTGCAGATGCTTTAAAAGGAACAAATATTCCTGTCATGATAAAAAATCCGATCAACGCTGATTTACAATTATGGATAGGCGCGATTGAAAGATTAAGTCTTGCGGGCATAACAAAACTAGTTGCAATTCACCGTGGTTTTTCTGTCGGTGAAAAATTAGAATTCAGAAACGATCCACTTTGGAGAATTCCAATGGAACTCAAAATGAAGTTTCCAGAATTGCCTTTAATCTGTGATCCGTCTCATATCACTGGAAAAAGAGAACTAATTCAGAAAGTCTGCCAAAAAGCGATGGACCTTGATATGAATGGTCTTATCATCGAGACTCATCCTGACCCGGATAAAGCATGGTCGGATGCCGCTCAACAAGTGACACCCGAAAAACTGGCAGAGATCATTCGCTCGCTCTCGCTTAAGCGTGAAGACTCACACGATAAAGTTTTTACAAATCAATTACATGATCTGCGCGATCAAATCGATCGTCTGGATAACGAATTAATCCATACGTTAAAAATGAGAAAGAATGTTGTCGAGAAAATTGCCCAGGCAAAAATCGCTCAAAATGTCACGGCCCTTCAAAGAAGCCGTTTCGATCAATTGATGAAAGAAAGAATGGAAACCGGAGAAAAACTGGGACTCAATCAAAAATTCATTAAAGAAATCTTCTCTACAATTCATGACCAATCAGTAGAAGTTCAAACTGATCTTTTTGAAAAAAATAAAAAATAGTCTAGTCGCTGCAAAGTGGATTGTATTCAACTTGCTTGCATTGTGAATGTAACTGAAATGCCAGCCTCAATTCGGAGTCGCTGATTTTTTTACTAAGTCTAGCTGATTCATCCAATAATTTTTTAACATCTCTATCATTTAACTTAATAAGCCCGTGACTAATACCTGTTACTGTAAGATAAGCACTTACAATCGCTCTGAATCCCGGAGGAAAATGCGCTTTATAGCTCCCAACAACAATCCCGACCATAATCAATCCACCTGCAATCGATTCAAACTTCAGATAAATATTTTGCCCTTTTCGGGTAAGTTTTAAGTGCTGTTCAATATTGTCGAGTTCTATTCTTTGATTTTTAAAATCATCTAATTTATATGCGATATCACTAATTAATTGATCACGGTCGGATTCAATCAAGGCGTCTATTCTGCTGGAAGTGAAAGCTTGTCCCATCAGTATAGACTGGATCAGCACGGCCCAAATCAGGGTTTTGATAATTTTTTTCATTTTGAATATTCTAGAATAATTTAGTCTTCACTTATAAAAAGAGTGAATGACCCTGAAAAGAAGTTATTGATTGTCTAAGTTTTAGACAACTAATCCATTAAAAAAAACTTTCTAATCTCTTCTTTTCTAGACATTGCGTCTTTAAATCCAATCTGTACCAGCTTGCTGGTATAGGCCTGGTCGAAAGCTATATAACTTAAAAGATCGGCCCCTCTGTCTCTTGAAGCTCCAATTCCCGACAAAAGATACTTCAGCATTTTAGGGAAACGGTCAAATTCTTCAGCTGCAAGGGCCCCAAGATCAACTGAAGGTTGTATGACAAGTGAAGGGATTTTTTTTAAAGAGAAGGCCTGTCTGGACCTGATTTCTTCACTAATTAAATCGATTGTCTCATTGATTCTTGTCAGTCGTTCGTAATCAAATTCAATAGCATCTAAAAAAACCGAATGAACATTGTTTCAGCTATATCACTCAAAACAATATCATTCATTTTTGCATGAAAATTAATATCGCGGACTTCCGCAGTACTGCGCATGTAGCGAACTCCGATGGCCAGGATTCTATCTGCACCCAAATGAATGGCCGGGCTAAAAGGAGTATTGGAACGAATTCCACCATCACCAAAATAATTACTTCCAACCTTGATCGGTTTAAAAAGAAAAGGAATAGAAGATGAAGCAAGAATATGATCAGTCGTAATTTTTTCTTTCAAACCTATACGCGAACTTCGAGTCCATTCGGCAGCACTTAAAGAATCATAAAATGTAATACTCGTTCCTGTTGCATAACTTGTCGCGGTTATTCCCAGACCATCAATTTTTTTTGTTAAAATATTATCATGAACTTTTTCAAACGAAACATTGTCATCAATTAAACTTCGCAACGGAGTTGAATCCACCAGGTTGGTTGAAGTTGATTTTCCAAGAAGACCGCCAAGACTTAAATCTTTTATCCACCCAATTCCAAGTTTTGATAATGAACCAAGATCAGTTTTCATGACTTGTTCGTGTGAGAGTTCATTCCATAATTTTGTAAGATGGTTAGTATGAGCTGAAAAATTTTCTGAGCCGCCTGCGAGACTGCTGGCATTGATTGCACCTGCGGAAATTCCGGTAATAACTTGAAATGGGTGATCGCCCTTTTCATTTCCAATAATTTCAGAAATGCCTTCAAGAACGCCGGCCTGATAAGCACCCCGTGCTCCACCGCCGCTTAAAACCAGTCCAAATTTAGGGGCCATATTTTTTATGATGCTTTTTTTGAACCTGCGTTTTCGGACTGAAGGGCGCAAAAATGAGAAAACTCTTTTCTCACGTGTCCCGGATCCAATACTTCCACCCGGTCTCTCATTTTATACAACCAATTAAAAATGTCATCGCACATTTCCAATGTTGCGGCCCAGATCATATCCCCCTCTGTACTTGTTGTCACAAAAGGATTTCCTAAAAAATGATGCTCTGGCAACAGATCGGCCTGGTCCTGACTGTAAATCTTTAACACCAGTCTTTCCTCTTTTCCGTTAATGAGTCTTAAATGTCCGATAAACTCATTCACTTCCAGCTGGCTTAAGTTGGGTTCGTATACGCTTTCCAGATTGGTGACATTTGCAATGTCCTCCACTCCAAAATAAACCAACATTTTATCGTTGATGTTTTCTCCCACCACACAAAGAATTCCATCGAGGAAAACCATTCGGTGAGGAAAAATACTGCATTCTTTGTGGGAGAAGAATTCAATCTTCATGGATTTTCTACACACAATATCGTAATCGATTTTCTTTTTTAGATGTTCAAAAGCATTGCCGCTTATCACATGATCATCGGCTTTTTTATGAAGCGTGAACATAGCATTAGCTTTCTGGGCCATCTGCATTTTATCATGAATGATCTGCTGATAATAATAAGCAGGCGACTCTTTCGGAAAGCTTGCCTGAAGTGCGAGCCACTCAGAAAGTGTGAATTCCATTTTAATTCGGCACTGTTCTTTTAAAGGGTAAACAAATTGCGCGTCTTTCATGACGGCAACTTTAAAACGGGTTAAAAATTCACAATAAGCATCCAGTGTTTCTTCATCTACCCCTAGCGACGAACAGAATAAAAAAAGTTCTTTACGCTCTTTCAATTCTTCTAGTGATACTAAAAATTTCCAGAAACTGTTCTCTAAAATAATCTGCTGGTCCGACATCGATCTTCCTACGGGAAAGGTTTAAAATCTTACTAATCTTGTCGGCTATTCGGTGAACGTACTTGAATTTTTCTTGATAGAAAAAGTCGGTCTTTGTCACAGACCTTTGAAATCTTTTGGTTTTGATTGAAAGTTAAGCTCTTTTCCCTCAACAAGAATTGTATAACTTAAGGCGTGTAAGTACAACCTGGATGCCTGCCGTCCGTCATAAAAAGTATCGCCTATTAAAGGAAAACCCATATGTGCCATCTGGGCCCTGATTTGGTGGCGCAGGCCTGTCTTGAGTGCTACTTCAATCAAAGTCATATTATTTTGAAGAGAGTACTCCAGCGCCTTCACAGAAAGCTCTCCTGCTGTCCCTGCTCCATTGTCACGAACGAGAACTCTCTTTCCTTTCTCATCCTTCGAATCAAAAAAGTGAGTGAACTTACCTGCAAGCTTCATCTCTCCCTCAACCCAGCACCAGTATTTCTTTTCTTTGGCAGACGTACTAAAAGTTTCGCGCAGCTTTTTATAAAGCTCATCATTTTTTACATAAATCATCACACCTGAAGTTTCATAATCAAGCCTGTATAAAAGCCCGCGGTCATAGTTTTGTGAATTTATTTTTAAAACCTGCGCTCTGGTCTGTCTGATATAAGACAAACAATTATCGCATTCATCATAAGTCAGAGGATGAACAAACTGATTAGGATTTTTATTGAAGACATAAAATAATTCATCTTCATGAATCGTCTCAAGCGGATTTCCCTTATACTCCGGATTGATTCCACCATCGTTAATAAAATTTAACGGCAAAGATAAAACAGCTCTCTCTCTAAACGACCTGTTTAAAAAAGCTTTTGTAAAATGTTTTTTGATTTTGCTTCCGGAAGCCCCAAACTGAAGTTTTAGGAAGTCTTCTACAGAGGAGACGGGTTCGAGCAGGCAATAGTCAGTAGTTTTTGGTTCCATAAACTAGAAAGCCTAGCATAGGCCAGGCTTTTTAGTAACTAAAACCAAAAGTCTTACTGACAAAAGGTTTTATAATTAATTTTAGAAAGTTGCGAGGTAAGCTAAAACTTTTTTTCTCAGCTCTTCGACGCTTAGTTCATTATCATCTGAAAGAACGAGTTCTCTCTTGATGTAATCCACAGGAAATCCGGTCATTTCTGCAAGCGATCCTAACGAAACTTCTGTTTCTGAGTTTTGCTTACTAAAATCCTTTAAACCTAAAGCTCCCATTCAACACTCCTTTGTCTTACTGTAATCCGGCCTGTCCATTTTAGTGTTTGTCGATCCTTCAACAAAACCTAAGGGATTTTTCCTGGCGAAAAAGTCAAAATTTATGACGCAAAAAAATCATAACGATTGTAAGAAAACTATGTCAAAGATTCTTCCCCTTTAAACTAGTAATGTAAGTTTTTATTAGAATCAAGTAATTTTATAGAGTTAGGATATCGATATAGGAGTCATGCTTGTAAGTCATCTCTTCGAATTCAGATTTCGCAGTTGAAAGAAGCGTAATTCCACCACCGGCCTGATAACTGAGAGTGGAATTTTCGAAATTAATTTCACTCGAACGGATATTAATTGAAGCCTGAATTTCATTGGCAGAAAAAATAATTGTGGACCCACAATAGAATCTTCGCGGGCGCAACTCTAGTTTTTTTAGAATCTGCATAACTCTTTTTTTCGGTGCACCGGTAATACTTCCACCGGGAAAAATTTTTTCTAGAATATTTTTCAGTGTAACATGTGACCTAAGTTCAATTTGAATCTCTGAATACTGATGAATCAGGCCGGGAACTAAAAGCGGTGCTTTCTTTTTTGTGACGACAGCTCTCGGCAGATCAATCCTGCAAAGATCAGATCGCAAAAGATCAGTAATCATGTAAAGTTCACCTTCACTTTTTTTATCAAAGGCAAGCTCACGCCAAAGTTTAGCGATTTCTTGGGTAGAGGAACTTCTCCTCTTTAATGTTCCTTTGATTGGTCTCGTTACCATAACGCCTTCGGAGTATTGAAATAAACACTCAGGCGAATTGCTCAAAAACATTTTATCCAGATATTCACAATACGTGGCCGATCCATAAGCTCCACGAAACTCAGGATTTTTCCAAAGTGCAGAAACAAAATCTTCAGGTGAAAAATCTTCATCAAAAGAATAAAGATATTCCCCTGTCAGATTGAACTGATAACAATTCCCTTTTTTTAACTCTTCATAACCTGAATTAAATTTTTTTTCATACTCATAAAAATGAGGTGCATCTGTGAGCGATAAATTTATTTTGTGAGGGCTCTCTGCAAGATCGTAACGATGAAGCAGAGTGTACTCAATATCAATCGCCAGCATATCAGTTGAGATGATTTCTTCAGATAAATTCTCAAAGATAAAACCCATCTCGTAAAAAAGATGTATGACTCTCAAGTTATTTTTCTGATCAATGACTCTAAAGTCCAGCGAGTGCAGCCATCCTTCAATCTCAAATTCATGAGACTTACCTGTGATTAAATCAACATAATGATTTTTAAAATACGCACGCGCACTACTGGCTTCAGTAAACTTTAGAAGTTTGTCCTGATAAGGAATAATGGTGTATAGATTATTTTCCGTCACGGAAGGCAAGGTTTTCGAAGCTAGTGTAAGCTCCTACCCACGCAAGTTTCGCTGTCCCGATTTCTCCGGCACGATTTTTACCAATGATAATTTCGGCAACCCCAGGCTCTTTTGTATCCGGATAATAAACTTCATCGCGGTAAACGAACATAACGATATCTGCATCCTGCTCGATGGCTCCAGACTCACGAAGATCGGCAGTTGATGGACGTTTGTTCGGACGAGACTCAACACCACGGTTAAGCTGAGATAATGCGATAACTGGACAACCAAGCTCCTTCGCCATAGTTTTTAAACCACGGGAAATTTCGGCAATCTGCTGCTCTCTTTGAATATTTTTATTAACTGATCCCATGAGCTGCAAGTAATCGATAACGATTAAACCTAAACCTTGGTCAGCTTTAATTTTTCTACACTGAGACTGAATATCTAAAATTGTCGTGTTCCCTGAATCGTTGATAAAAATCGGAAGTGCTGAAAGCTCCTGAGTTGCTTTTGCAATCGATCTTAAATCTGTATCGAGAAATGCTTTTTTGCGAACACGCTTTGAATCTACTTTCGCTCGACCAGTTAAAAGTCTCATCGAAAGTTCCGTCGCTAACATCTCGAGAGAGAAGATTGCAACAGGAAGTCCTGATTGAATACATGAACTGACGGCCACGTTCAGTGCAAGAGATGTTTTTCCCATTGCAGGACGTGCTGCTAA
Source organism: Bacteriovorax sp. (assembly GCA_014376445.1). Classification (GTDB taxonomy): domain Bacteria; phylum Bdellovibrionota; class Bacteriovoracia; order Bacteriovoracales; family Bacteriovoracaceae; genus Bacteriovorax. The sequence continues at coordinate 16,588 of JACMRM010000118.1, forward strand.
AACGATCAACTGACCTGGCTGCATTCCAAGAAGAAGTTCGTCTAGCTTTGGATAACCAGTCGAGAGTCCCGAGATTTCTCCCATAACTCTTGTCGTGTCTTCCAGTTCTTTTAAGTTTGCTTTCAACGTAGCGTTTAGTTTTACCATCCCGCCATTTTTTGCATCGTTTGTTAATTTAAAAAATTTCGACTCTACATCCTGAATAAAATCTTCAGCGTCGCCGGTGAAAGTCTGTCCCATTTGAACAACTCTCATCGCCGTCTTGATGATCTCTCTGATTGAGTATTTATCTTTGGTAATTTTCGCATACTCGTAAACGTTTGCTGAAGAGGCCTGGTCTTCCGTTAAAGAAGAAACAAAAGATTCTCCACCAATATCTTCTAGTCTGCCCTGGTCTTTTAATTTATTACAAACTGTAACGTAGTCAATAGCACGGTTGGCGAGTGAAAGATCTCTGATAACATCAAAGATTTTTCCATAGCGTGGGTCATAAAAATGTGCTTCTTCAATCTGCAGATTGGAAATTTCATCAAAAGCTGATCCATCAATAATCAGACATCCGACTAATGCTTTTTCGGCAAGCAAGTCGTGTGGAAGTTCATGAGTATTAGAATTGGGGTTCGCCATGATTATACCTTCAAAAACAAAAAGGACTCCGCTAGCGGAGTCCTTAGATTGTAGCATTTGGACAATTAGAAAGATCTTAAAAGTTTATCAACTTCTGCTTTTAATCTTTGCTCTTCAGTCATTTCTGCAACTGGAGTAGCAGTTTCACCTGAAGCTTTTGCTTCAGCAGCAGCTTTCTTGCGAGCTTCAGAAGCTTTTAGGGCGTCTTCTTGAGCAAGTTTTAACTCTTCAGCTTGCTTAGGATCGATAGAAACTTTAATTTTGAAAGTAGCTTCTACATCCTGGAAAATCTTTGCTTTTGCATTGAATATTCCCAGACCTTTAATAGGAGACTCTAAGTGAATTAATCTTCTTTCTACAGATACACCGCGGTTTTCTAATTCTTTAGAAAGCTCAGCGTTTGTAACCGTACCAAAAAGTCTTCCAGAAGCTCCAACTTTCTTGATCAGGTCAAGAGTCATCCCTTCGATTTTCTTTTTGATTTCATTAGCTGCATCTCTTTGAGCTTGAACTTTTTTGCCTAAGCTTTTTTGTTGAGCTGCTAATAATTTTTTGTTTGAATCGTCAGCCACCATTGCAAGACCATTTGGAACTAGAAAGTTTCTAGCGTGGCCTGCAGATACGTTAA
>JACMRM010000119.1 GCA_014376445.1 Bacteriovorax sp.
AAGCAGTTCTGGACTATAAAAGTTCTCTCGATGAAAAATCAGCAGCTGGTAAAGACAGGGCTTTATCGATATATTCGTCATCCTAATTATTTAATTGTGATTATCGAATTCATTTTAATTCCATTTCTTTTAAAGGCCTATATAACGATGGTCTTATTCTCAATACTAAATCTGTTCGTTTTATCTAAGCGAATCAAACTTGAAGAGGAAACTCTAATCAACCAGACTGATTACAATGAAGTTTTTTCCCGCACAAGTAAGTTAGTACCTTTTTTATTAATACTTTAGATTAAACTCTGAGTACCTGACTGCTTCAGTCTTTCGAGGAATCTTTTTCTACGGCGAAAGAAAAATCAATTCAAACTATAATTAACTTATGAGGAAACTTAAAACATTCGGTTTATTCTTTCTTTTCGTTGTTGCCTTGTTGGTTGCCGGTGTCCTGCAGGCGCAGAACAATCCTTACATGGCCTGTGGTGCGAGACCCGGTATTCTCGAAAATCTATTCAGCAATGCCAGCAAGATCAGGGAAAAATGTGTAGAGGATATTTATGAAGCTAATAAGAAAAAAACTGCAAAAGAAATTGAAGAGCTTTCTGTTACGAGCGATAAGCTGGGGGCCGAATTAAAAAAGGTTGCCATTAAAGTAAATTTTAATATTGTTCAATGTGTACCAAGACCGGGCGAACCCGCCAGAGATGCTAAATTAATCAAGCGCTGTGAAGATCTGGTGACTGCACAGAATGCTGTCATCTCCAGGATGGATGATCTGTCAGGCTGGAGCGACAGGCCCCGCAAAAAAAGCAGTGACGACAACAAGAGTGTCCAGGCTTCAATCACCCCTCCATGTCCGACAAAAGAAAAACTTCAGGACCTTCAGGTTGTCCGCGCATATAACAAGAAATTAAATGAGATGTGGGAAAGATGTGTCATTGAGATGAATGAGAATTAATATCCAGTCACAAAAGTCTGAAAGCGGGTATTCCCTCTTTTCCAGATAATTGCATCGAAAATAAAATGAGAAATTAGTGGAGTCATCAACAAGGCAATGGCGATACTGTCCATGGAATCAAACATCGTCACGATTTCTTCCTTATAGGAATCGCGTGAGAAAAAATCAAAAGAGCATAACTTTTCATTTCATTGTCAGAAATAATAAAAGCGTTAGCATAAACGGCCATGAAAAATAAGCCATCCGACAATCGCCAGTGCACCGATAATATAAATTCCTACTCCCGTTTTAAAAGCTGATTTAAGGGAGTGAGCTGAAAAAATCTGATAAAGGTTAATGGGCTTTAAAATCTGTTCAGAAAGTTTGCCATAGGCCACTGCAGGCTTCATATGAAAAAGAATGAATGGTACCAGAGTCAGAAAGTAGTAATTCCACTTCACCATCGCTGCCGAACGTTTTTCGCCAATTCGATAAAGAAAATAACACCGAGACCCTGTCGCATATAGTGATCAATCGTAAATTAAAAAATGTAATAGAAAAAATAGCTTTTGAAGAAGAAGTGAATGAAGAGATTCAAAAGAAAAGATCCGAGTAAAACTATCCAGACATATTTTTTCCTGACTCTTCCGGATCACCGATGACTTCCAGCAAAGTTGAATAAACATGGCCACCATCAAGGAAATAAATAGTGATGAAAACAAAAGTGGCAGAGGTCATGACATCAGTTGAAAGCATGCAAATATAGACAAGGAACGTGGCCAGAAATATTTTGGCGACATCTTCAAGGTGGTGAAAAAAGATTAATTTTTTTTCCATATATAATTAAACTCTATCTTTATTGTTTTATTTTTCCAAGCCAATAGCATATAATTAAGCCATGAAAAATAAATTATTTGGCACACCGAAACTCAAGTTTCTATATTCCCTATTAATCTTTCAGGTGGTTCTTTACACTATCTTCAGACTTTGCTTCCTGGTTTATTTCAAGAGTAATATTTCACCTGATACTGCAGGATTGGTTCTTCACAACTTGTTTCTGGGAATTCGATTTGACCTCCGCCTTGCGATGTTTATTTTATTACCGGCGATGATCTTCATCAACCTGCCGTTAAATCCGGCCTTCAAAGTCAGATTTATCAACTGGCTTTATACAATTGTCTTCGCCATCATTACTTTTCTCTACATTACTGATGCCGGGTATTTCAGTTACCTAAAGTCGCGGCTGAATGCGACAGTAATTCAGTTCTTTAAAAATCCGATGATCTCTTTTGAGATGGTTCGTGAGTCTTACCCATGGCATCTGCTTCTGCTCATTATCATTGTTGTGGCTTTCCTATTGAATTTTATTCTAAGAAAATTCATTACGCCTAAACTCATGGGCTCGCCTTTAACGAACAATAATAAAACCCGTTTTATCGGAGGAGCAGTTTTCTTCCTGCTTTTTGCTCTTGGACTTTATGGAAGCTTAAAGCTTTACCCGCTAAGGTGGTCAGAAGCCTACTCAACTCCGGATGCATTCGCCTCCAACCTTTCGCTGAACCCGGTTCTTTATGTCGCCGATACATACGATTTCAGAAATGCTGAGTTTGAAAAAGATAAGGCCATCAGTGGTTATGAAACGGCGGCAAAATATTTAGGTGTTGATGTTAGCGATACCAAAAATTTAAATTACACTCGCTCATATCCGGGAGATGCAACGAAGAGTGCGGGTCACCCGAATGTTGTCATCATTATCTGTGAATCAATGGGGTGGTATAAAACAGGGATCGGCGGATCAAAAGTGGACCCGACTCCAAAATTAGATGCTCTGGCAAAAGAGTCTATCGTCTTCAATAATTTTTATACTCCCACAGTAGCGACAGCACGTTCCGTTTTTGCGGCTGTAACGAGTTTACCTGATACTTCAAAAGTCGGAACAGGGTCACGCAACCCATTCGTCGTTAATCAAAATACCATCATGGGCCAGTTCAAAGGTTACGATAAATACTACTTCCTTGGTGGAAGTGCGAACTGGGGAAATATCCGCGGAGTGTTCACTTATAATATTCCAGACCTGCAGATTTTTGAAGAAGGATCTTATAAATCTCCACGTATTGATGTCTGGGGGATTTCTGACTTGAATCTTTTTAAAGAAGCAAGTGCTGCTATAACTGAAAAATTTAGCAAAGATCACAAGCCGTTTTTTGCTCTTATGCAGACTTCAGGGTTTCACCGTCCATACACGATTCCATCTGACAACGATAGTTTCGTTGCAAAAACTCCGCAGGAAATTTCTGTCGATGAAATTAAAAGCTACGGTTTTGAATCACTGGAAGAATACAATGCTATGAGGCTGCAGGATTTTGCTCTAGGAAATTTTTTCGAGAATGCAAAAAAACAATCGTGGTATGACAATACAATCTTCGTTGTATTCGGTGATCACTCACTCCCACACAACAATGCAAAAAACGTTGAAGAATGGCGTAAGAACATCAACAACGGCTACCACGTTCCGCTTATTATTCACTCACCAAAAAGATTTCCACCGGCAACAGAAACTAAAATCGCTTCGGAAGTCGATGTTATGCCGACAGTGGCAGGCCTTGCTGGGATTCCTTATCAGACCAGAGCATTGGGAAGAGATTTATTCAATCCAAAGTTTGATGATTACAGAGCAGCGTTTTCATACAACTGGTATGCCCCTTTTCACTTAAGTTTAGTTGATAAAGATTTCTATTTCGAATACATTCCGTACAATAATCAAGGAACTCTGATCAAGTACACAGAAAATCCTTCATTCGAAAACATGAAAGATAAATATCCTGAAAAATATAAAGAAATGGAAAACCTTACTAAGAGTTTGTATGAGTCGACGAGATACCTGCTCAACAACAATCCGAGAATGTACTAAATTGTTTGCTAAATTTAGATCTCAGGAATCTACGCTTATTCAATAATATACTCAGCAGACACATCAGAGGTAATTTTACTTTCGCGGCCTTCGCTAAAACTTCTGCCTGCGCTTCTGCAGCCCGCACAGCATCACCTGAAAGTGCACTCTGTTCTTCATCACGCTTCTCCAGATCAAATTTAAATGAATTTACATTTATGCCGCTGTTTTTAGATTTTAAACTTGATGTCAGCGAGTCAATAAATGCTCCTGCGTCTTGAATGTTGCGAAGAATAATAACTCTTTGATAGTAATTATAATCTGGATTAAAATTATAAGAAGTGGTTTTCACATCTTCTTTTTTTATTTTATACGTTTCAATACTTCTCTTGATGATTTCATTTTCAGTGGCAAAGTTAGACTGGGCCGTTTTTCCTAAATCCCCTTTTTTCCTATGCATAAAGGTACATAAAGATAAATTCTCCCAATATCAGGCTTTAAAATTTTATTGGCAGAACCTGTCACGGTAAACAAGCGAACATCACTTCCAAAAACATTTATAGATCCTGTTAAAAATAATAAGACAAAAAGCTTTCGCATAGATATTCTCCCTTTGAATTAACAAATCAAACTCACTAAAAGTATGGCGAGAATATTAAAAGAAATAAAGAGAATCTAATGACTAAAAAAGTAATAAAAAAAGCAACTCCAAAAAAATCTGCTGCACCAGCTGCCAGAACAATCATCGACCCGAATGCGAAAGCAACATCAGCCGATGGAATTTACGGACTTCCTTTTAAAGAAAGCGAAGCTAAAGTAGTCTTCCTTCCTATCCCTTGGGACGTTACAACGTCGTACCAGGCAGGTACATCAATGGGCCCAGGAGCGATTTTACAAGCTTCAGAGCAAATTGATTTTTTCGATCTCGATTATGTCGACGCTTATCAAGCGGGACTTTTCATGAAAAAAGAAAGTGCAAAAATCAAAAAACTAAATACTGAAGGCCGCGCTCTTGCAAAAAAGATTATCGAGGCTCCCGATGCAACGATGGCGAAAAGCAAAGTGCTTCAAGCAAGCCTTAAAAAAGTAAACGCTCTTTGCGAGCAGTTGAATGATGAAGTATACGCCCAGACAAAAGCACATTTAGATAACGATCAAATTTCTGTTGTTGTCGGCGGTGACCATGCAACACCATTTGGTGCGATTAAAGCTTACGCAGAAAAATATCCGGGAATGGGAGTGCTTCACTTTGATGCTCACTCTGATACACGTATTGCTTACATGGGGTTTACAAATTCTCATGCGACGATCATGCATAACGTGATGGAAAAAATTCCTCAAGTTGGAAAGTTAGTTCAAGTTGGAATTCGCGATTTCTGTGAGCAGGAATTTGAGTACACAAGAGACAATAAAAAAATTGATATTTACTTCGATCAGCACCTTACTCAAAGAAAACTTAACGGTGAATCTTTTATGAAGATTGCGCAGGAGATTGTTTCGAAACTTCCGAAGCAAATTTA
>JACMRM010000120.1 GCA_014376445.1 Bacteriovorax sp.
TAATAACTTTTTCATAAAGACTCCACTTTAGAACATATCCTCCAATGATGGCATAGCTTTTATTGTGCAGGCGAAAGCCTGTAAAATATGATTTGGCCGTCTAGTTTTTAGACATTATTTGGATGGGTAAGTAGGGAGAATCCGGCGAGAGGTCAACAAGCTTGAAGAGTTTAAAAAAATTAATTGATGATTATATCTTCAACGCTTTTATCCGGAAATAGACCAGATAAAGGCAACTTTGACATAAAGAACAACTGGAATGACCGCATAGTGATTTTCACCGGCCCATGCAGTAACAAAAGAAATGAGTGTTTGCCCATATAACTGAACCATTAATATTTTTTTCAATCTGAAACATGTGATGATGATTGTTCCAGTAAATTCCTACGTAGTTAAAAATTAGAACATAGCTGCAAAAAATGGATTAAGAGAAATCAAACTATTAACATCAGTTGCATTCGGAACTTTTAATTCTAAAACCATTTTAGTGATAATAATAGCGATCACACCGTCACTAAAAGCTTCAAGTCTGCCTTTGTGCATAATAGGTGATTTAATTTGCGTACTGTTCACAAAACTTCCTGGAAAATATTTTATAAAAATATAATCAAGTATTACTTATCAAATTTCAACCTTACATTCGTCAATGTGACAAGATATCTACATATACATGGATACTAATTTGCAAGTTCATTGATTAATATTAATTTTTCAAAGGAGCGTTATGAAGATTTTAATTGAAAACATGATCGTTAGAAAAAAGATACTGCAACGTTACTCACTATTAATTCCTGTGTGCATGACCCTTGCTTTTTATGGTTGTTCCAACAAAGATAACAACTCATCTGTTAGTGATGCAACACAAGTTCAGCAGCAACCACAACAACAAGAAAGTGGTCGCCAGGCACTTCGCTTTGAAACTTTCGGCAACGAGGGATTCTGGACGGATGCCGTAAAATTGCCCCAAGGTATCGTTGCGAACAATGTTACACCTGTTCAGGCATTACAACTTGGTTTGTCGGTAAATCTTCAAGCGCTTGATGCTGATACAATCGCCGCCGTTGCTGCAGAGATTGCTGCACAAGGAACGAGTGGACCTATTTTAAATGACCCTGCTACAACAATAAAACTAATCAACGCTAATGCGGTAATAGGTGTTGTTGTTAAAGATACTAATAGAGATGGAAAATTAGATGTAGCGAGCGGGGATAAAGTTGGTGTGAGTTGTGTGCTTTGCCACGCTATCACTGATGGCTCAGCATTAAATGTTGCAGGTGGTGGATCTATCGGCGCTGAAATTGACGGGCCTGCCGTTCATAACATTCAGGTGGGAAAAATATTTTCAATCGCTCAAAACACTAAAGCGCTTTATCCAATGGCACAGTTAAAAGGTGTTGATGGAACTTCAATCGGTAGAGCAGCGGAAGGACTTACAAAAAATTCTACAGAAGCGGAGTTCGATGCTTATTTTGGAAATCCTACAACTTATCCAGTCGGGATGTTTGACGATACGGTTGATGGAAATGGAAATCCAATGCACAACACTCCATTGTTCAGACAGGACCTGGCAGCACCATTTGGAAGTGCAGGAGAACTTGCAACTTTTCAACAATTCGGAAATACCGTTTTCACAGTCCTTCTTGATCCAACAAATCTTTTATCACCCGGCGGTCGCGCTTTCCTTCACAAAGTAGCAGGTGCAAATGGAGATAAGCTTGCGGCAGATTATCAGGAAGTGTTGGCCATGACAGGCGTAACAAATTATCCTTTCACAACAATCAGTAGATACGGTGAACCCGCAACTCCTGATACATTAATTGGTATAGGTGTAGATCTTGATACGCTAAATAAAATGACAGCTTATGTAAATTCACTTCATTCACCTTTAGGAATAAAAGTAGATACGGCTTCAATTGACCGCGGTCGTGATATTTTTACCGCAACTTCATCACAGTGTTTAACTTGTCACAATGCCAGCCAGGCGGAAGCTGTAAGACCTGACATTATTCCAATGGCCGTAATTTTTCCAGGAGACAATCCTGATGTACTTGCACAAAGAGATCCGCCTTTGAGTCCAGTACTTAATACGCCAGGAAATACATTCGATGATAAAATGATTGTGATCAATGCCAGCTTGCGAGGATTGGTACGCGGGAGTGCACTACCACTTCTAATGGATCTTGCAAGAAAACCAGTTTTTCTTCATGACAATAGTGTAGGGTTTTTGGAAGGATTGTTTGATCCCGGCCGTGGGGCAATCGCGCCTCATCCATTCTACATTTCAAATTCAGCAGATCGTGATGATCTTGCTACTTACTTAAGAAGCTTAGACGATACCAGCACTATCTAGTATATTTAAACAGGCGGAGAGATCCGCCTGTTTATTTTTCATTGCGGTCCTGACAAAGCCGAATTAGAATTCTTTAAAATGATCTTCAAAAAAATACATAAACTTTTTATCGGTGAAACTTTCAACTGGAAAGTTTCGCTGGCCCCTGATCAGATAGAAAAGATCTTGAGTGCAAGGGATCAGGGAAAGTATTTCAATTCACCTGCCGGCATTACTGTACTGGTTAAAAACCACAAATTTTCATTTTATAAAATTACGATAGGGGACATCCCGATGTCCTATAATCATATGGCCCATATGCTGGTAGGTTATATCGAACAGACGGAAACAGGTTCCAAAGTGACGGCCCGTTTTCAACTGCCATTTTTTATTTCGCTGCTGCTTATTTTTCTTCTGGTGATTCCAAGCTTTATAACGATTGTTATTATTTTGATTGATTTGAGGAATCACCACGTGGATAAAAATACACTTTTTATTTTTTTTCCAATGGCCATTATGCTGACAATGAAATTTCTAAGGAAATTAGCAGTCAAGGATGAAAAGAAAATCATCTCACTTATGAATGACTGTTTTTATCCGTATCAGATCAAATAATTTTATCCAGAGTGACTTTAGTCCAGCCCTGATCAGCAGGTGAAAGTTTGTTAAAAGCATCTTGCATTTTATTTTTTGCTTTTTCTGTCGTTGCTAATGTTGTTCCTTCAGAGTAGTTGATTCTAAAAAAAATTACAAATACTTATTCATCGTTTTGAAAAAGATTTGATAATACGGAATGTAATGTTGATGCGGGCGCCGAGCGGTTTTGTTCTTTTGGGAATACTATGTTTCCAGTGATGCTGGGTCTCTCCACTCATTAGCAGAAAACTTCCACTGGTTAAATCTACTGTAACTTGCCCTTCTTTATTTTTTATATTCTGAAACTTAAAGGTTCTTGAGGCACCAAAGCTTACAGAGCCGATCACTGGATTTTTTCCCAGCTCTTTTTCATCATCTTTATGCCAGCCCATGCTGTCTTTTTCATCTCGATAAAAATTCAGTAGAGCACCTGTGAATTTCACACCTGCGACAGCTTCAATCTTTTTTTTAATTTCCAGAAGAACAGGAGTCCATTCATGCGCTTTCATTGTTATACCCGAGTAGCGGTACTCATCGCTATTGTCACCATACCAGGCGGTAAGTCTGGGCTGCATAACTTTTTTGCCGAAGATTACGATCGGCTCTTGTTTCCACTCAATTTCTTTTTCCAGATTAAGAAAATAATATTTACTCTCTTCCTCTGAAAAGAATTCCTCATAAAAAATAGCGATTCCTTTTTCAGGCAGTAGATTTTTATTCATGTGCTACAAGCTTCTCCAGATTTTCCAACCCATGTTGGTGACATCGATGCACTATATGGACGGCAATAAATCCCGGTAGTCTTTACTCCGATAAAAACACCTATAGCTTTCTAATAACGAGCTGAAAGGCTATTTCCGGTCATAATCATAAATTAACTTGCTTACTTGTTTAGTGCAATCATAATGCCGAAATAATTTATTGCGAAGTACCGGGCATGAAGTTTGCTATTTTATAATTGAGTTTGTCGACTAGATATTAGACTCACAAATAAGCAGGAGGATTTATGAAATATTCTTTAGTTATAGGGCTATTATTTTCAGCATCTGTTGCACTAGCGCAAACTGGTGGAGGTACAGGGGGCGCAACGGGAGCTTCAGGCGGAGTTGGCGGTCCGACATCAGGGGGCGGAGTTTCCTCTACCGGGACAGGAGTCACCACAACAGGCACTGGGGTTACAACAACTGGAGTGAATGGCAGCAACAGCAGCACAACTACTACAACAGGAACAAACGGGCAGTATCAAAATACTACAACCGGTGGAACACAAGGAACGACATCGCAGAACTTAAATCGTCGTTCAACAATCTCAGGAACGACAAACGGAAACACAAATGGCAACGGAGCAACTATAAATAATAATAACGGTGCTACTGGACCGTCAGTTTCACCATCGGGTACTACAACTGCAAGATGTACAACTGCAAGCGGACAGTCTCTTTCATCAGCAGATCCCGGATATACAAACTGTACGCATACGATGAGAAAATAAGTGGGATTTTTTAGGACAAATAAAATGACCTGTGGCCTGTTTTATAAAATGATGAAGGGGGCATATGAAACCAGACAATAAAGAAATCACTTACTCGGATAACAGTTCAAACGAAGCTGTGAGAAAAAAAATTTATAAAGTTCTCGGTGAAGAAAGCGGCATTGATATTCATGTTTATGAAGGGATTGTAAGACTTACTGGAGTCGTCGACACTGAAGAATCGCTGGATTTCATCGAATCTGCAGTAAGAGAAGTAATCGGCGTTGATGACGTCGAAAATGAGCTCACTGTAAAAATCGTTCAATAAAATATCAGGAGGAACTATGACTGTAAAAAGAAGAGCACTAAATTCTAAAACTACAAAACAAAGAAAATTAATTAATGAACAGCCCAATCAATTGAGAGCACCGGGTGAAATCCAGGGTTTCAGCAAACACACCAAACCTAATAAAGGACAGGGCCGCGGTCAACGTGTGAAAGCAAGTCACGAATAGGTTCCGAATAGGTTCCAGCAGACTTGGGGTAGCTCCGCTGCGTCATAACTGGTGGAATCGTTTCATATGGACTATATTGACCTATGATTAATGAAATTAATACAGCCGATTACGAGAGTCTTCTCGAGGCAAAGCGCTTGAAGCTTAAGGGTCTTTTCGAACCCTACACAGATAAAAACATCGAAGTTTTTGCTTCGCCAGTTTCTCACTATAGAATGCGTACAGAATTTCGCGTCTGGCACGACGGCGATGATATGTATTTTTACATGTTCGATAAAGAAAATAAAAAAAATATTCGCACAGAAGAATTTATTCCCGCTAGTCTTCTAATCAATAAAATGATGACTGCCTTGATGGAAGAGTTGAGACCGAATCATGTTTTAAGACATAAACTTTTTCAGGTTGATTTTCTTTCAACGATGAGCGGAGAAATTCTTGTTACACTTCTTTATCACAGACAACTTGCAGACAACTGGACTCTAGAGTCAAAATTATTGAAAGAAAGATTATCTGAAAATTTCAGAGTCAATATTGTTGGCCGAGCACGCAAACAGAAAATTGATCTCGACCGTGACTATGTTATTGAAGAGCTGCCAATTAATGGAAAAAAAATAATTTATAAGCAGATTGAAAACAGTTTTACCCAGCCAAATGCCAGCGTAGCAATTAAGATGCTTGAGTGGGCGATTGATGTCACTAAAGATAGCCGTGGAGATCTTTTAGAGCTCTATTGCGGTAATGGAAATTTCTCCATTGCTCTTGCACCCAATTTTAGAAAAGTTCTCGCTACAGAGCTTGCTGGACCATCTGTGCAGGCAGCTCAGTATAATATTGAAGCCAATAAAATTGAAAATCTTCAGATTATCAGAATGTCTGCAGAAGATTTTACCGATGCGATGGCAGGAAAAAGAGAGTACAATCGTCTTAAAGGCATCGATCTTAAAAGTTATGAATGCAATACAATTTTCGTTGATCCACCGAGAGCAGGTCTTGATGACAATACTGTTATGCTTGTTCAAAAGTATGAGTACGTTTTATATATTTCGTGCAATCCCAACACACTAATTGAAAACCTTGCAGTGTTATCGCAAACTCACACAGTCAAGCGCCTGGCACTTTTCGATCAATTCCCCTATACCGATCACATAGAATGTGGAATTCTTCTCAAAAAAATCTAACGTCCATAGTGGACTGTAAAACTTGATTTCGCCAAAGCGGCGTGCTCAAGATCATGTCTAATACTTCCGGGAGTTGAATTCGGACTCAAGTGCACAGCTTTATTTTTTAATGCGTATACTGTAAAAACATAATGGTGAGGTGTATCTCCCTGTGGAGGGCATGGCCCGGCATAATGTTTTTCACCAAAATCTGTTTCAACTTCTATCGCTTCTGCTGGCAATAAATTATTATTTGAAGCGCCTTCGGGCAGAACACTTATGTTCGCAGGTATATTGATAACTGCCCAATGCCACCATCCGCCGATCTTCGGAGTGTCAGGATCAAAGACTGTCACTGCAAAACTTTTTGTATTAACCGGGGCATCCTTCCATTCTAGTGGCGGAGAAATATTATTTCCGCTGCAGCCCATTCCACTAAAAATATATTTATTCGGTACAGTGTTGCCTGCTTTAAGTGAGTTGGACCATGCTGTGAATGCCATAAAAACTCCTTGGGTGATAAATTTCTTAAGCTAAATTAAAGATGCAAAGTTGAATCCATTTTTTACATTTAGAACAAAACCCCTAAGTACAAATAAGCTTATTAATACTCAATTTTTTCTGGCCCTAATTTTGCTTTAAATATTGTGGAATACACTTTGTGGATAACTTTTTGTTATGACCAAGAGAAGCAATCTACATTATTAAATTTAATTCAGGAGCAGAAGAGATGAAAAAAACCATCGTAGCACTTTCAGTAATCGTGTTGATGCTTGCCGGTTGTGCTAGCAGTGAAAATAAAAATACATATAGAGGTGCCGGGATTGGCGCTGCTGCCGGCGGCGTGCTCGGTGCAGTTGTCGGTCATGGAAAAGGTGCAGCTGTTGGTGCAGTCATTGGCGGTACGATGGGAGGCCTTGTCGGTCGTCGTATGGACAAGCAAGCGAAGGAGCTTGAAGCAATTGCTGAAACAAAAAGAACTGAGCAGGGTCTTGTCACAAAACTTAAAAGTGACATTTTATTTGACACGGGAAAATCTGACTTAAAACCACAGGCAAAAAGCAATCTGGGCGAGATGGCCAGCATCATGAAAAAATACCCCGAGAATGTTTTAGCAATCAATGGATATACGGATAATACGGGAAGTGAAGCTGTGAATGAAGCGCTCTCTGAAAGACGTGCTAAAGCAGTACGCGATCAGCTGGTTGCTTCGGGAATGCCTGCAACTGTTATGTCCACATATGGGAGGGGACCTGCCGGCCCGATTGGTGACAACTCAAGTAAGGCCGGCCGCCAGCAAAATCGCCGAGTAGAAATTGAAGTGACTGTTGATGAATCTAAAGTACCTAAAGAATCTAAAGAGAAATAAATAAGGAGTTCGCATGAAAAATGAAAAAAAACCTGAACCCAAAACTCAAAATGATAATTATACTGATGGATTTCCCATTGAGGATAATAATAAAAAAATGGATGATACATCTTCAAAAGATTCAAGTCGTCCTTTTGATTCAGCAAGAAGAAATGCCTACTCAAAGAATTATAATCCCACGGGAACAAATATGAATGAAAAAGATTCGCTTCAAAACAAGTGAGAACAATATGCCAGAACAAAAAACTATTAAAAAAGTACAATCAGCAAAACGAAGTGGTAAATCATCTTCTACTTAAGCAGGAGCCTTCGTTCATGAATCAATCGAACATATTAGAAAAGGGAAACATGGGGCAAAAAGTGCAAAACAGGCCTTTGCTATCAGATTGTCTGAAGCAAGAAGAGCTGGCGTTGCCATCCCAGATAAAAGTAAAAAGAAATCACCAGGAAAAGCTCATGGCCGACATATTGTTGCAAAAAAAACATCTCCTGCGAGATCAAAGGCTGCAGTAAAAAGATTGAAGAAAGAGCCGACAAGCTCTGCATCTCAAATGTGCACGTACTCGTGTAAGACATGCTCGTTAGACCACAAGTCTGCTGAACCTTGCACTGTCAAAGGCATACCTTTGACAGGTGTGTGGCACTCAGAGATCATAATGGGATGAAATATTTATTTTACTTAGTTCTCATTCTTACTTCATGTGCGAGAGCGCCTTTGAAGCGTGTAGAAGATAGTATGAGACCTGCTGGGTCGCCGCCGGTTCTTACAGACACACTTTCTCGCGAAAGTTTTTTTGCGACTTTAAGAAAGCATATTGATGTCATGAAAACTTCCAGAATGATTACTGATCCGATGACTTTTGGTGAAAAAAAAATTTCCAAGGCCGATTACGTTCTTGCACTTGAAGAAATTTTTAATCATCAGAATGACTGGACTGACTGGATAAGTGTGCACTTTGAATTTTATGAAGTGTATGGAAAAGATGACTGGGGCGAAGTCATGTCGACGGGCTATTATGAACCGAAAGTAATGGGATCAAAAATCAGGACTGACATATTCTCTCAACCGATTTATTCAACTCCGGATGACTTAGTCACCATTAATTTAAAAAAGTTTGCTGATAAATTTTCTAAAGGCGAAAAACTTCCGGTGCTGGCAGCAAGGCTGGAGAATAGTACACTTCTTCCATATTATGACCGTAAGGCGATTGATGTAGATCAGAAATTAAAAAATAAAAATCTTGAGCTCGCATGGGTTGAACCGGTCGATGCTTTTTTCATTCAGATTCAGGGGACAGGCACAGTTCAATTTCCTGACGGAGAAAAAATCCGTTTTGGTTATGCTTCTCAAAATGGACATCCGTATTTTGCAGTAGGAAAGTCACTCACAGATTTTATTCCCAAAGAAGAAATGAGCATGCAGAAAATAAAACTGCACTTGCAGACATTATCCAAAGATGATCAGCAGAAAGTATTAAATAGAAATCCAAGTTATATTTTTTTCAAGAAGCTTGACGGTGAGCCTCTGACTTATGCAGGAATGGAAGTGAGCAACGGCAGAACAATTGCAACTGATTTACATTTTTTCCCTAAAGGAGCGATGGCATTTTTAGATATTGAAGAACCTGAGTTTGAAACGTCTTCTGATATTACTCCCAAGTCATGGAAGAAAATGCCAAGACTCGTTTTTGACCAGGATACTGGTGGTGCTATCAAGGGCGGCGGAAGAGTGGATCTGTATTACGGCCAGGATGAAAGCGCTTCTCAGAAGGCAGGCGTGATGAAACAGCATGGAAAATTATATTATTTAGTGCCACGGGCCTTATAAATAGTTTGCGGAATCATCTCGATTAAATCTAAGGGTCTCATACTTAAATGATCATTTCCTTTTTTTACCCATGCGTGAGCGGCCTTGCCGTGAAGTGTGCACCCTAAGAAACAAGATTGCAGAGAACTTAACCCTTGAGCACGAAAAGCAGAAATCATTCCGAGCAGAACATCTCCAGTTCCGGCCTTTGCAAGAGCTGTGGTCTGGGATTTTACTTTTATAATTTTTTTCGACTCAGGTGAAATGATCAATGTCTCTGAACCTTTTAAAATAATTGTGCATTGAAATTTTTTAAACGCATCACGAAGACTTTTTTCTCTGTCTTTTTTTACAGCTGATGAACTAATTTTTAAAAGGCGTGCTAACTCTCCTTCGTGGGGAGTCAGAATCCAGGTAGCAGGGATTTTGAAGGGATTTTTTGCTAGAGAGCCGAGAGCATCTGCATCGACGACAACATTTTTAAATTTTTTCTGAGTCATGAATTTTAATAAATTGTGAGTAAAGGTATTCACGCCTAAACCTGGGCCGATTCCGACAGTAAATTCTTCTTTCTTTTTTAGCTCATTTATTTTTAATGGATGAAGAATAAAATCTGGAAATTTTACCCATGGAAATGTATATAGCCCAGTCATTAGATGAGTATAGCCTGCACCGGATTTTGTCGAAGCAAGCGCAGATAGAATTCCAGCGCCATACAAACCCTTCCCACCGCCTATAATAAAAACTTTCCCGCCCTCAATTTTGCTGGATGATCTTGTACGTTTTGGGAGAAGTTTTTGTATTTTCATCAGTAAAAAGTTATCATGTAGGGGATAAAGTGGAAAGGCGACAATTTGTTTATTGTAAAGGGTCAGCTTTTCACATTATAATCTCTCAAACCTAATATTGGAGAATTTATGAAAAATTTAATTGCATTAGCATTACTTCTGTCTTTTTCAACTATGTCGCACGCTCAAGTTGATGGTAAAGACACTCATTCTAGCAAGAGTAGCAAGGGCGCTCTTGGGACAACTGGATCTCAAGGTGCGAGCACTGAAAGTGTAGGGGAAGCTGTGAAAAACAATACATGTACTAAAGCTGATGGCACAATCTTAAATAAGACTGACAAAGGCTACAAAAAATGTATGAAATCTAAAATTGAAAAGAAAAAATAATTTTTGTTATCAGACGATGCAGTATAAGGCTTCATCGTCTATATGAACCTGTTGAAAATCTCTTTGCTCTCGATATTTAATTCACTGATCGATGTCACCACTTAAAAATACTAGATTATTTAGCTTTGATTTTATGTCCTGGTTTAGCAAGAATTTCGATATAAAATTCAAGTTTATCTTCAGCAACGGTTTTGTCGATCGCCTTGCTGATATCGGCAATATCAATTTTTATAGCTGACGCCGCATCATCACCGTACTTACAGTCAAAGTCCCAGAAGTCGGCATTTTCTACCACTGTTTTTCTGCGCTCTCTAGCGATATATTTATTGATTTCGTGCTTAACTGAATCCACCTGACGGGCAGGTGCTTTATTTAGGGCCGTTAGTTTAAAACTTTTTTTCATTAAATCCTATCCTGATATTGTTAGGCCCTTTGTATGTAAAAAACCAGCATTCTGCAAGCGTTATTTGGCGTCGCTTTTACACTAAGCTTCTTCATTTTTAAAATTCCTGAAAAATAAATTGATTCTCACTGTTTTTTTTTTGATGTCAAAGCAACTCTATGAAGCCACTTTATCTGCATGTCTTTCATAATTATTATCGATCCCGGCAATAGCTCGATTGAGATGAGTGGAAATTTTTATCAGTCTTATGCTTCACCTGAAATTTTCTGGTTTCACCAAAAGATGCTAAAACAATCATCTTATTGTCATCAGGACTTCTGGATTTTTTCGAGTGCCATGAAACATGGGCACCTTCA
The DNA here is from genome assembly GCA_014376445.1 of Bacteriovorax sp. Taxonomy (GTDB): domain Bacteria; phylum Bdellovibrionota; class Bacteriovoracia; order Bacteriovoracales; family Bacteriovoracaceae; genus Bacteriovorax. Next base: position 11,219 of record JACMRM010000120.1, read on the forward strand.
TCACAAGAGTATTATTATTAGTGATTTTTTAAAATTAAATTTTTTCTAAAAGTTCTATGATATATTTTTTTCCTTTCTGCTACAGGAATAGCAAGAGCTGACATACCTGATATCAACATGCCGAAAATAAGTGAATTCCATAAAAGAACTGAATTGTTCCAGTAAACTAAAAAGAGCGGTGAGAAAAAAAGCCACACACCCGTATAGAAACTAAGCCATTCCGGCCAGGGGCGAAGCTGTCTAAGAGCTATGATTGAAGTGGCAATAACAACCAGACCAATCATGGCAAAATTCCACATGATGACATTGACTTCATATCTTTCAAAGCCAAAACTAAATACCCATGGAATAGAAAAAATCCATGCACCTAAAACAATGTTTACAACATTTTCCCATTGAGCGTCTTTTACTAAATCTTTTTTCATATGAACTCCTTTAACCATAGTTGAATATGGCCTTGTGCTTAATAAATATAGCAATTCTTAGGCCGAAATTTTATGAATGGCCGACATTCCTGGTGAGGTTTTTGTGACTACCAGCTTTTTTTAGACGGAATTCCGTGGTCTGAACCTAATTTCAATGTCCGTTCTTTTAATGCAAATAAATCAATAAATTTGTCGAAAGTTTTTGCGCTAAGATCCATTGAATGGTCAATGTGCATTTCTGTCTCATTTCTAATCTTCTCAACAGAAACTTTATCGTGAGTGCTGAAAATTTCTTCCTGATTTCTTGGATTGTCGAGCCAGCGTAGAATCATTGCCTGGTCTGCTTCAAGGTGAAATTGAAGGCCGTAAACTTTTTCTCCGTATCTGAAGGCCTGCCCGCTGCAAAGATCTGAAGAGGCCAGATGAACTGCTGATTTGGGAATATCAAATGTATCGCCGTGAAGCTGGAAAATTTTTTCTTTAGGAGTAAAGTGGGAGAGTAGAGGATCACTTTTACCTTCTTTTGTTAAGTCAATATCGCACCAGCCGACTTCTTTCTCTTTAGTTTTTCTAACGTCAGCGCCAAGAACATGAGCAAGCAGCTGGGCGCCAAGGCATATTCCTAATATCGGAATATTTTTTTTAAGTGCTTCTTCGATAACCTGCATTTCAACTTTAATATGCTTGTATGTTTCAGCTTCATATACGCCCATATGGCCGCCGAGAATGATGAGGCCGTTGTATTTCTGCACAGAAGGATGTTCGTCCGGTGTACGTTCATAATTGACGTAACGAATGTTTAGACCGCGTTCTTTTAGAGTCGGATTAAGTGTACCGAGAATTTTGTGAGCAACATGCTGGAAGACGAGAACTTTTCTCATTTTTTAATTATAAAGATGAATAAAGAGTTAATCAATTAAGGAATATTGTAAAAGTGCCGGAGATTTCATTCAGAAGGAAGGTATTGTATCCAACTCCGAACATAAAGTTTTTATTGGCCATGTACTGAATGCCAAAATAATTAAAAGTTTTATCTTCACTAATATAAAGTATTTTGTCTTTGCTGTTAATTGCAAGATTGGGTGAATGCTCTTTTCTAAAAGCATAATTAAACATCCATTTTTCTCTGTGGTATGTCAGGGTATAGATCATGATCTTTGTCTCTTGATCATAATAAAATTTATAATTTGTGCTTACCATCGCTGCATCGAGAGAGAAATTATTGATTTTTACTCCAGCAGTAAAAGTTTTCACCAGATAGCCTTCTTGATAAGTCGGGGCGTTCCACAGGATTGAGTAGGGAATGCCATTGTAAGGATTCTGGCCAAGGAGATCAACTTTAACATCATCCTTGAAGATGTAACTGCCGATTGTAAAAATCCCGACCCTTAAAGAAAATCCCGCTCCAGGATTGATTTTTTTTATATTAGAATTTCTTTTTATAGAAATCCCCATATCAAGATCCACTGAATTTTTTTTAATAACATTTATACCAGCACCAAGGCTGAGTTTATTATTTTTATATCTCACACCATCGATATATCTTTGACGATACATTTCATCAAGTTCAAGCGAGCGTACACCAAAAAAGCTGTTATCTAGTGAAGATGAAATAAGGGCAGCTCCGACTTTTCCGTTTCCGGTTACCATACTAAAGCCCATGGGATTGTTAGTCTGAAATAAAGCTTCAAACCCAAGCCCTTTTATTCTTGCAATATTGCTGGGATTGATGGATGCAGCTGTTGATGTATTGGTAGATTTTTTTGTAGTTGATGCACTTCCGCAGTATTTGAAGTAAGCGCACTGGTCATCTACTGCGAAAACAGGGGTAGTTGATAAAAATAGTATAATTAAAAATCTTTTCACCATTAATTATAAAGGGTGAAAAGGTTATTTAGGACAAAAATTATTTGGGGAATTATTGACCCTTTCTTAATTTTAACAGCAGGCTTTTTTCTTCCTAAAGAATACAATCAATTAAGACTAGCGATTTCAGGAAGTCTTAGTCACTTAAGATTTCTTCAAGAATTTATAATGAATACAAATACGGTCCTGTTCTGTTGCAAGCCAGATGTCACCGTCTTCGATTGTACAGCTGATATTCATACCGCGTTCAGCGAAATCTTCCACAGAAGTCTGATCGCCTGCAAAGGAGAAATATACAATGTCCAGATTATTAAAGCGCGTGAGGTTATTTTCGATAGAGCTGAACCATGCAAGACTTTGATTACCCTGATAAGTATAAATAGAAACTTTTTTTGCCTTTGAACAAGACTGTCTGATTCTTCTTTCATCGAGATGACCAAGCTCTATCCAGTGATCGATAGAGCCATCGTGATTGATTTTCCAAAGATCAGGCTCTTCATCATTAGCAAGACCTTTAGTGAACTGAGGATCTTCTTGAGCGTTTAAAACGAAGGCGAGGATACGCGCCATCATACGCAAATTATTTTCTGAAGGATGTCTTGCAATCGTTAGTGTATAATCATCGTAATGATGAATATCTAGATTTGAGAGTGAAAGTTTCACTTTAAAAATGGTTGCCTTTAGTGCCATTCGCTCATGATAGGAGTAGAATGTCAGGGCTGCAAGTTCAAAACTCTGATTCTTGGATTTTTATTCGGCTCTTTTACCGGTGGATACATTGGCTTGCCTGGAAATGGCCCGCGATTAGGTTCTTTCACAGGTGCGGACTCATCGTCAGGATATTTGTTGGGAATCGGATAGTCATTGGGAATATTTTTTTCATCTTCTGGTCTTTCGTCATCATCTCTTTCAATTTTATAAATCATACCTTTGTCCTTGGTTAAAATCGCCTGATTTTTCTCTTCATGATGATGAAGACTCTGCATTTTAAATTGCAGTTTAGGGGCCAAAAAATAAATAATTGGAACTCTTGGTAAAAAAGCATTTTCATGGGGATATTTTGGACGAAGAAATATTAAAATAGAAAAATTACCTCAAATCACCTGTAATCTAGACAGTCTCAGGAAAAACAGTGGTGGTCTTCTTTTCTTCTTCATGAAAAACAATATCTTTAGTGAACTCGAAACTCACAAGAATTGTCAGTGACGTATAATAAACCCACGCAAGGAATGCCACGAGTGATCCTGCTGCTCCGTAAGCTGATTCCAGGCCAGCATGCGCTAAGTAAAGAGTGATAAAATTCTTACCTATAATGTAGAAGATGGCACTGACAAAACCAGCAACACGACATTTTTTCCATTCCATCTCATCAGAGGGAATAACTCTGTAGATGGCCGTAAATAAAATTGCAAAAAGACTTAGATTTATGACCATCGAAAGAAGCGACCATAAAAACCCTTCTCCACCTTCGAGAAAAACAGACATCATAGTTGAAACCATGAGCGATACAATAGATAAAAAAGCAAAACCAAAAACCAAGCCCATTGAAAGAAAGCGATCTTTTAGAAACAGCATAATTCCTGATCTGCTTTTTTCTACTTTATGCTCATTAATTTTATCCAAAGCTACGCGAAGCTGGGCGAATATTGCCGAAGCTGATACTACTAAAATAATAAATCCGATAGTTCCTGAAATGCCGGACATTGTGGAGCTCTTTTTTGTATTGTCTATAATCGCAAGAACTGTATCACCAGCTTTTTCACCAACAGTTGTTGCAAGCTGCACCCATAATTTATCCTGAAGCTCAGGACTCAGAAGTGATGACAATGATAGGAGTATAAGAACGAAGGGGGCGAGTGCAAGAGCTGTAGTATAGGCAAGTGAGCCTGCTAGTGTGAAGATTTCATGCCTATCAATTCCGTCAGCAAATTTGTTGAAATTTTTTTTGAGAGCGGGAGTGATAAGTTTCATTGCGTTCCTCTTGTTATGTTTATATGAAGAGCTCGCATACCTCTTCATATTTCAAGGCCAGAAGCTTTCTGAATACATTAGGGTCATGATATTCAAAAACGACCTGCTTCTTTTTATATAAACCTTTTGAATCGGTAAAGTCAGGAAAGTTCCAGTTTACTTTGGATTCAAGGATGATTCTTCCATTGTCTCCTTTGAAGTCATCCATAATTGTTTTGAGCGAATACTGCACTTTGGGATGCTGTTGTCTCGGGATACTTTTAGCAAGATGTTTAATGCCTTCTTTAATTTCTATATCCAATATTTTAAAAGCATCGCCCATATTACTTTCGTAACTCACGGCCATCAAAGTTTTTTCATCTACATTTTGAATCTTTAAATCTTTATCTGTAAATGTTTCCATGTAGCGGTAAAGAAAATTCTGCATTGTCTGAAGGACGTAATCCAGATAGGCCTGGTTATCCTTGAATAAGTTGTGAATCTTCTCATCGAGTTCTTTTTTTAAATTTGTTAAATCTTCCATGACGTTCATTATGATAGGGACATGTTTCAGCGTCAAGAAAAGAAAAAAGCCACCCGCGAGGAGTGGCTTCTTATTGTTTTGGATCGAGATAGAATTCATTTGAGTGTCGATAATCAAATCGTCTCCTTTTTAGTCTGTAGCAGCACTTTTTGTAGGATTATGACATCCGGCCTCTTACAGAACATTTGCAAATTCAATCTTGTAAAAAACTTCAATAAAATTTCTTACTTCATCCTAATTTTATATTTGCACATCGTATGCCAAACAAACTGCATGAGCGTGTGCACTAATGCGTTGGAGTTTGGTATTTACCTTGCAAACCACACTTTCAGGAACCGTGGAGGTCGTATGATTCGAGTCAGTGATATTATGATAAAAGATACAGTCTGTTGCACACCACTAACAAAGATAGAAGAATCTAGAGATATGATGGTTAAATATCACTGCACGAAGCTACCTGTCGTGAACACTCTTAAAGAGCGTCGAATAATTGGTGCTGTAAGTGAAAAAGATATTGCTGATGAAGTCGGGACAATTATTCACTTTATGTCCAGAAATTTAAATGCAGTTTGTGAAGATGAAACTGTTGATGAGTGCTTGAGAATTATGATTCTTAATAATGTTGAGCAAGTCCCAGTTATAGACAAACAAGGACATTTTTGTGGAATTGTGACCCAAGATGAAATTCTAAGATAACAAGTTTAGGTAAATGACCCGGCATGGTTGATGCAATCAGTTTATTAGGAACTACTAAGCAAAGGAGAAAAATATGAGTGAAACGAAAGAAAATAACCGCGACAGGGGGCTTGATAAAAATTTGCAGGATGACTGGCTTCCCGATCAGCAAAGAAGAGCAGGAGCGACTTCCAGTCAAATCGCTGAGTACGGTGGAGATCTTAAAAGAAAAGATACTTTGAACAGTACTCAAGAAAAAAAGAATATCAATTCGCAGAAGGATCAGACGAACTGGAAAAAGAAAAACGTTTAGGAGACTCTATGAACGACAATATGGTTATTGATTTTATGAATAGTGATCCTCTTTTCTGCAAAAGCTCGACAAGAATTGCTGAAATAAAATATCTCCTAAGTAAATATGACCTGAAAGAGCTATTTGTAATAGACGATGAAAAACATCCTGTTGGTGTTGTGAGCTTCTCTGATGTTGAGACAGATGAAATTGAGTCCATGGATATTCCTTCAGATGTCAGTGCCATTGAATGCATGAGACAGATTCCTGCGGTTGTCATGAACAACTCTACGTTGGAAGAAAGTTTAAATGTGATGAGAGCAAATCAATTAGAAAGTCTTGCTGTCGTCGATGGGAGTGGGCATCTAAAGGGTATCATTGAAAAAGAAACTATTACAAAAATTATCATGTAATATTTTCGGCCGGGGATAACCCCGGCCGAAAATATTTTAATGAAGATTACGTGCTTCTTGAGAATCTGATCCTTGAGTCTTAACAATCTTGTTATAGATACCAAGAAGTAATAAACTTGGAACCCAGTTACCAACGAAGTTTGCCCATCCTTTTTTCTTACTAATTACGGCTAAACCAAGTGAAAGCACGACTGCTCCACCGGCCGCTGCCAGAAAATAAGTCGAAGGAATTTTTGCTGTTTGATGTTCAATCGCTTTCGTCATTGAGCCTTCTCGTACTGGTGTTGTTGGAGTTTTCCCACTTTCATTCAATAAATTTTCCATAAAACGCTCCTTGCAAGGAATAATTTCCTTTATATTAATACAACTTCAAAGGCCGGTTAAACCGGATGCCCTTCATATATTGCGGATTCATCCATTTCATCGTCGATGTCAGCATCCATATCTTCAGAATCTTCTTCTTCTCCCGAGAGTTCGAGAGCTGCTTCGTTTTCTTCTTCATCTTCAAGCTCATCTAGATCTTGGAGTTCATCCAAATCTTCATTATCGTATTCCATACCCATAAGTGTTGCCTCCAGCTGATTGATATTTTCATCATCAAAAAGCACCTGACTCGGGAGTGGATCATGATTTGTATCACTATGGTCAGTTAGCTTATTAAACTCTCTATAGTTGATAGTATCTGATTTACGGGACATAAATTTCTCCTTTTTTGGGACGAGTAAACGCCTTATTCCCTCTTAATAAATATGTATTGCAATCATGAAGCCGAATTAAGTTTATAAAAAACAAAGGCCCGACACATGCCAGGCCAGGAAATTTTAATTTGGAAATTAGCGGTATTTCGGCAGCCCGGACGGATCACGCCTTTTTGTATTCTTCTGGGTCGATTTGTTGTGGCGATGAGCGATGTGTTTTTCTGAATCACTTTTCTTTACGTCAACTTGTTTTTTTTCGGAATTCTCTTTAGTATTTTGTACCATTTTTCCTCCTGGGAAATTGATACAATTCATAAAGCATAATCCATGCCGAAATGTAATTAGTCGTTATTAGCTAAACGTATAGTGTACTGTCCTGATTTTTCCACGCGATTCACAATAAGATAGTTGTTTTTTTCCCCATCTTCTACCAGTTCTCTGAAAGAATTGTATCCGTAGTATGATTCAGTGAATCCCGGACGTCTTCGCTTCATTGTAAGCTTGACCATTGACCCCCAGAACTCATCTTCTCCGCGCTCATCAGAAAGTGCTTCAAGTGTTTCAACAATAAAGTCCAGTGCCTCTTGTTTTTTTCCAGCCAGTTTTGCAGGAGCTTTTTTAGGCGCTGCTTTTTTTGTTGGTGGATTCACGCGGACAAGATCGTCGTAAAAAATAAATTCATCACAGTTGGCACTTAAAAGATTCGACGTTGCAATCTTTACACCTATGCCGATAACGTATTTATTATTCTCACGAAGTTTTGAAACAAGTGGAGAAAAATCCGAGTCACCGCTGACGATGACAAAAGTATCGACGTGAGATTTTGTGTAGCAAAGATCAAGAGCATCTACAACAAGGCGGATATCCGCAGAATTTTTCCCCGATTGTCTTACATGAGGAATTTCGATCAATTCAAACGATGCTTCATGCATCGGCCCCTTGAAGTCTTTGTATCTTTCCCAGTCACAGTAAGCTTTCTTTACAACAATGCTTCCCTTTAAAAGAAGTCTCTCAAGAATCGGCTTGATATTAAAAGTAGCGTAGTTTGCATCTCTCGCTCCAAGAGCAATGTTTTCGAAGTCACAAAAAAGAGCGATATTAGAATTTTCATTTATTGATGCCATAGTTTCTCCTTTGAGTATTCTAATATAACGGTATCTCGATTGCATCATTAAAGATGACCTTACAAGGAGGCGTTATGAGTAATATAATAGAAATCATGACTAAAAACCCCGTATGCTGCACTCCCGAAATGGGACTGCCCGAAGTGGCACAGTTGATGCTGAAATACGATTGTGGCGAAATTCCTGTCGTATATAGTCTTGCAGAGAAAAAAGTTCTTGGAGTTATTACTGACAGGGATATTGTTGCGAGATCTGTCGCTGTAGGGGTAAATCCGATGGCCATGAGCGCGGAAGAGTGTATGACTTATCCAGCTATCATAGTCAAGAATACAATTTCTATTGAAGACTGCTGCCAAATTATGGAAGAAAATCAAATCAGGAGAATTCCTGTCGTAGACGAAAAGGAAAACTGTTGTGGAGTGGTTTCAATTGCCGACATAGCAAGATATAAAAAAGATCACCTTACACTCGAAGTGATTAAAAATATTTCTCGTCCGCATTCGAATTCATTACGTCATTGATTAATATCTGTGGTGTTTTGTTTTATCGAGAGAAGATTTTGATCTGTGTCCTGGAGGATCACTCGCGGGAAAGCTTTCCATAAGAGCTTCATCGAGCAGTTCATCTTCACTTAAAGCATGATCCTGTGAATTCATATGCTCTTCATATGTTCTATCAAAAGATAAGTACCAGCATTTAACTTTTTCTGCATAACATTTCATTCCGTGAATAATATTCATGAATCCTCCTGATTCAAAGTATGCATTAAGGATGCCACTGGCCTAGTGTTTGCAGTGTATCTACTAAGTAAGGAGGTTTTATGACAATGGACATAAAAACCATGGATTCCCACGTGGATCACTTTTTAATTTCAACATATGAGAATCAACTGCTTTTTATAGTATTAGATGATCAGCAGGCCTTAAGCGTATGCAAGGATTAATTCGTTTTTTGATTACAATTTGTGAGCTAGAGGGGGCAAATTGCCCGGAGAATTAGCATGTATATAGGAACTGCTTCCTGGACAATTCCAAATAATGAAATTGATTCATTTACTCCGGAAGGGACACATCTCGAGAGATATTCAAGAGTTTTTAATGGCGTAGAGATCAATACATCTTTTTACAAAGATCATGTGCCAAAGTCTTATGACAAATGGGCTTTAGGAACACCTGAAAGTTTTAGATTTAGTGTAAAACTTAATCAGCGTTTTACTCATACATGTGAAGATGCAAGTGCCATCGATCTTGCTTCTTGTCTGGAAGGTATTTCTCAGCTTCAGAAAAAATGGAAAGTGCTTCTGGTCCAGTTTCCAGCAGGAAAAAAATTCGATGCCGGCAATATGAAGAGAATGTATAAAGTAATCCGCAAACATTTTAACGGATTAGTGGCACTTGAACCAAGAAATTTAACGTGGATAAGTTCTGAAGCAGTGGAGCTGATGAATGATTTTGACATCACAAAAGTCATTGCTGATCCCGAAAAATGTCCTGGTATTGATGTCGGTGAAAAAAAATATATCAGACTGCATGGAAGCCCGGAAATTTATCGCAGCAGTTATAGTAATGAATACCTCGATAAATTTTATGATCAAATGAAAAACATGCACCATGATTCTTGGTGTATTTTTGATAACACAACTTTGGGGCACGCAACAACAAATGCCCTGGCACTTATACAAAAAGGGCAAGGAGATTTTTATGGACGTACGCAACTTCATGAGGACAGAGCTTCCTCTCTGCACACCACTCACTAGCATCGAAAATATTAAAAAACTCATGGAAGAAAAAAGCACAGATGAAGTTATGGTTGTTGACACTATTTTAGAAAAGCATTTAATCGGGACCATAAATGTAAATGATATTTATGCAAAATCTATCAGTAATAATGTACCAGCGACTGAATTGAATGCTGAGCAGTGTATCCGTGCTTATTCTGTTACTGTGCGCGAGACGGCAACTCCTGAAGAATGTAGACGAGTCATGGATCTGAATCATATGACTAAGATTGCAGTTGTAGATGATCAGGGGCATGTCTGCGGCATTGTCGAGTCTTCAAATCTCATGAGACATTAGATTTCGCTTTTGATACACTTTTTGAAAAGAAGGTATCAAAATGAAAATCATTATTTTTTCAGCACTAATGTCTCTAAGCTCACTTGTTTTTTCTCAGGAGCTGACTTTTAACGGCCCATGGTATGTAACCTTCCCAATCTCAGACGAGCAGGGAATCGGCACTCTCAATCTTGAAAGCAATGATCATTTAGGGTTGCCGCTTACAATGGAGCAGAAAGTTGACGGCCAAACAATCGGGTATTTCCTTACGGCAGCTTTCAAAAAATAATTGATGTATAAACTTAGACCTTATCAGAAGTCAGCCGTCGATGAAACGATCAAACATTTTCAGAGAGAAAAATCTCCTGCTTTAATTGTTCTGCCCACTGGTGCGGGGAAAAGTTTAGTCATCGCAGAACTTGCACGTGTCGCACGCGGAAGAGTTCTGGTCATGGCCCATGTGAAAGAGCTTGTTGAGCAAAATCATTCCAAGTATGAAAGTTATGACCTTAAGGCCGGAATTTTTTCTGCAGGCCTTAACCGCAAAGATATTAGTGGAAAAGTTATTTTCGGCAGCATTCAGTCCATCGCGAATGCTGATGAAGAATTTTTTCAGGAATTCTCACTTCTCGTTATCGACGAATGCCATCGCGTTTCCATGGAAGGTGAGACCCAGTATTTCCAGGTCATCACAAAACTGAAGCATGCTAACCCGGAAATTTGTATTTTAGGTCTGACTGCCACACCATACCGTCTAGGACAGGGATGGATTTACAATTACAATGCTCATAAAAAAGATATGAGAACAACAGAAGAACGGTTTTTTAAAAAATGTATCTATGATCTTTCGCTTGGTTTCATGATTAAAAATAAATTCCTGACTTCGCCGATAAAAATTGATTCCCCGGTGGCCTGTTATGATTTTTCAAGCTTGAAACTTACTAACGACAGGTACTCGCTTAAAGAAATTGAGAGTGTGCTCAATGACCAGAAAAGAATAACCCCTGTTATTATTGGCAATCTCATTGAGATGGCCATTGATAGGTTGGGAGTCATGATTTTTACCAGCTCTGTTGCACATGCAAGAGAAATTCTGGGGTTGCTTCCAATGGGCTCTGCACTTGTGACGGGAGAAACCGAAATTTCAGAACGCGATGAAATTATCCATGATTTTAAATTGCAGAAAATAAAATACCTCGTCAATGTTTCTGTTTTAACAACCGGCTTCGATGCTCCTCACGTAGACGTCATTGCTATTTTGCGACCGACAGAGTCGGTGAGTCTTTATCAGCAGATCATCGGTCGAGGGTTGAGGCTTAGCCCGGGCAAAACGGACTGCTTGATTCTCGACTACACGGGGGTCGGGCACGATATTTTTTCTCCGGAAATTGATGAAGATAAACCTACAGAAAATTCGGTGATCGTTGATGTTCTTTGTCCGCAGTGCGGTCATCACAACGATTTTTGGGGAATTGTTGAAGACGGTGAAATCGTCGAGCATTACGGAAGAAGATGTAAAGGAGCTTTTGAAGACCCGACAACAATGGAAATTGAAATGTGTGGCTATCGATTCAGGTTCAAGCGCTGTGATCAGTGTGGGGCAGAAAATGATATTGCGGCGAAGGTCTGCACTAGTTGCCAGCATCTTTTGATTGATAACGATACAAAGTTAAAAGAGGCCATGAGTTTAAAAGACGCCCATATCATGAAGCCTGATACAATGACCTTCACTAAAGGTTACGATAAAAAAGGAAATGAAAGAGTCGAAGTCCGCTACTACGACTACGATGGTGAGCATTTAAGCGAGAGGTTTTATATCAACACTCCCGAAGATGCCCGCGCTTTTTATTTCAATTTCACACGCATGCATAACCGCACACCTGAAAAAAATATCACGATTAATAATGCCAGTGATGTCCTCAAAAATGAAAATCACTTTCGCATTCCCATGTTTGTAATTGCACGAAAACAAAAGTATTACTGGGAAATACGGGAGAAGATTTTTTAGCCTCTTGACCAAAGTTTAAAAATCTATTATCTTGCTTATATAAGAGTGGAATTTCTTCACTCATCAAAATGTAACGGGAGGTCAGTATGTTGAACACTATCAAAAGATTGGGCCTTCAATCGATCTCACTCTAATTTACCTTTAGACTTAAATCATTCAAGGCCCTTAAGAAATTACGTTTTTTAAAAACTAACTTAAGGAGTATTTATGATTAATTCCAATGCGGAATTTCTCTCTCACTTTGGTTGGAACGGCTTTTTTGAAAGTCAGGTTCTAACTATGTCTTCAAAAAATCTCGTCGTCGCTCGCGTAGTGAATGAAGAGAAAAATCTTTATCGACTTCAATTTGATTTCGATAAATCTGTCTGGTCTGCGGTCACTGGCAAAATGCAGTTTGAGGCCGTCAGAAGATCCGATTTTCCTGCGGTTGGGGATTGGGTTCTCGCAGAAATACCACCGGGATCTGAACGTGCTGTCGTTCGTTTTATTTTTAATCGTCAAAGCTCGCTTCAACGAAAAAAAGTCGGCGAAGTTTCTGAAGTTCAGATTTTAGCGACCAATGTCGATTATGTTTTCATTACTACATCAATCAACAGCGACTTGAATTACGGCAGGCTTGACCGTTATTTAACTTTTGCATGGGACTCGGGATCAACGCCGGTTATTTTATTAACTAAAGCTGATCTGAGTGCAGATGTTGAAGTCATAATCTCGCAGGTGAAAGAGCGTTTTCATGGAGTCAATATTCATGCGCTTTCAAAAGATAATTTTGAAAGTGTAGAATTTTTAAAAGATTATATGAAGCCTGGAAAAACTTCAGTGCTTGTCGGTTCATCAGGTGTAGGAAAATCGACGATTGCCAATTTTTTAATTGGTGAAGAAATCATAAAAACTCTCGAAGTGCGCGAGAGCGATGATAAAGGCAGACACACGACGACTTCACGTGCATTGTACGAAAGTATTTATGGAGGACTCATTATCGATACTCCCGGCATGCGAGAATTGCAGTTTGCTGATCATGAAGCTGGTCTTGCTGAACAGTTTGGCGATATCGAAGAATTAATTTCGAAGTGCCACTTCAGCAATTGCCAGCATGAAGCGGAAAAAGGATGTGCTGTGATTCCTTCACTCGAAAACGGTGAACTTCTTCCTGAAAGATGGAAGAACTTTAACAAGATTGCAAAAGAAGTACGGCATGCCATGAGGAAACAGCACAAGTGGATTCTTGCCCAGGACCGCAAGATCTGGAAAAAACGTTCTATAGAAAGTAGACAAAAATATAAAGGGTGGCAATAGCCGCCCTATATAGTGTCAAATTGAAACTGATCTTTTTGATTTGCTTAGTTTTAATCTTACATCGCTGGAAAATTTTCCTTAAGATGTTATGCTGATTGAAGGAACAATCAACAAATGAAATTTTTTCTTTTTCTAATACTACTGACAAGCACTCATCTACAAGCTGCTTATTATGATGTTCTCCCGAAAGGGGTAAGGAACTTCACATATCAATTCACTGTTACCGGCGAAATTAACGGACGCTATACCAACTCGGGAAATCTGCAAGGCTACAACGTCAATGCCAATATTAATGCAGATGCCATTAAAGGCATTAACACTGCTGTTGATACTTATCTTAATTCACTCTCCGCAGATGATTATAGTAATTTTAGCTTCGGAACTTTTCAGGGAAAAGCTTCATCAAAAGTAAATGTTCAGGGAATCGGTGGTGGATACGGATTAACGGATAAAATAACTTTTTATGGATTCATTCCTTTTTATTCTGCAACAGTTGATATGAACATCGTACGAACGGCCAAAGGGCAGAACAATGTAGGAACGGCGATTCAGCTGGAGAATCTACCCGATGTCGATGTGCGCCTGATTCAGTCTTTGTTTGTAAATTATTATCATTATCAGCCGCTGGGAAAATGGAAGGCAAATGATTTTGGTGATACTGAGCTTGGAATGATGTACCAGCTGAAAAAATGGCATAATGCCGGGGCCTTGATTAATATGGGAGTCATCGCACCGACCGGCCGTGAAGACAATCCGGATATTATTCAGGACATCGCTTTTGGTGACGGCCAATGGGATGGTTTTTTTGAATTTGGTGTCGGCTACACAATTCCGCGAAGTGATTTTAGCTTTGATGAATGGAGCCGTGTTACATATCAATTTCCCTATGAAACAGACGTAAGGCTCCCTGACTCTTATACATTTCCTGTAACCGCAAATAAAGGAAAGGCCAAAATTAAATACGGTAATAAAGTGCAGTCTAATTTTCAGGGCAGCTACCGTCTCTCTGACCAATGGGGAGCAGCGCTGACTTATACGGCCGAGTATAAGGAAAAAGACGACTATAAAAGCTCGAGTGCTATGGCCGATAATATTCTTGAAGATGGAACTGAAAGAATTTCCCACACAGGAAAATTCAGTGTTTCTTATTCAACATTAAATCTTTATCAACAAAAGAAATTTTTCTTGCCGGTCAGCTTTAATCTTGCCGTTCAGTCAATTTTCGCCGGAAAAAATTCACCCAAATATAACAGAGCAGATTTTCAGGTCAGATTTTATTTTTAAAAAGGCAATTTCAAACCGATCTGCATTTCTACAATTCCATCAAGTTTTAAATCATTTATGGCAGGGAGCTTTCCGATTGAAAGCGCTGGCTTCAATTTAATATTGGTATTTGGTTTTAAAATATCAATCAGATTGTCTTCTAAAATATCAAACTGCAGACATTTATATAAACAGAAATTGCGTTTTTTTCTATAACTCAAAAACAATGTTTCAACGTCACCAACTTTTGGAATTGTTACTTTTCTTGAAAGCTCAAGAGTGTTAACGAAAGAAAAATTTGCCAGATAATCACTTTGAATGTCTATATCAGAATTATATTGTAAAAAAATACTTTTGATCTTGAATGATTTAATTACACTTCTATCAAGCGCAATATCTGGGATTGCTAAATCGATATCATTAATAGAAACATTATATGTTCCAACTGCAGCAAGAAAAACTTTGGCCACAGTACGCAAGAAAGAATGGCCGATTTGCTCAAAAGTGTTAGGCATATTGGCAGCTTCGAAGACATCAATGTTTTTTAGATTGTATTTAATATTGAGATAAAAGATTGTTGGATCACTCGCAGTTATTGCCAGACTTGATTGTGCATCAGCAGATAAAGCAGAGCTTCCTGCCTGGTTAGCGACTTCTGTTAGTGCTTCACGCTGGAGTTCGGCTAGTGATTGTGCGGGAGCAATGGGTGTAATGGACTCGCTTTGTTTGAGACATGAAGCTGAAAATAAAACTACAAACATCATTAAAAAAAATTTGAAGAAAAAACCCATACCCATGCACACCCCAGTAAAGGTGAGTGTATAGGAATGGATTTTCAAAAACTAGCTTTGGAAATTTTAATAACTTAGCTCATTAGTTTTCACCGCGTTTGTGGCCATATTCGTGGGCAGGCTACTGAAGAACACCAACAGATATCTGCAAGCTTGGTCTTGAACCAATAAGGCTTCTCGAAACAGCTCTTACGGTAATTGATTGAACTCTCTCACCCCAAAAACCATCCAGTGTATATGTGATTGAACGATTTTGTCCAAGGCCTCCTGTCATACCATCCATGAATACTTCTCTTCCGTTATCCAGAAGAAGGCGTGCCTCGACAATTTCTACACTGTTGTCCTGAGCAGTGAACATAATTTGTTTTACATTCGGAGCATTGACTCTGGTTGTGTTTGTAGTCTCAAGAAGTTTTTGTACTCTGTATGTATCTACTGTCTGGAAGACAACTCGCGGGCCTGGTCTTTGCGGTCCTGGTCTTTGTGGTCTCGGTGGTCTTGGTCTTTGTGGTCCACGGTCATCGTGAGCAAAAACATTCATTGAGGCAAAAACTAATAGAGAAAAGACAATTAAAATTTTAGACATACTGGCTCCTTTCTTATGTGTGTAGTTAGTAGTTGAGCAATGTGAATGCCAATGGTAAATTACCACAAAACAGTTACAAGCTGATAAGCGTCAGCTTAATTAGGAGACATATTGAGTCCAGTTATTAGTCACAATGTCTCCTTGCAAAGAGTTATAGGCACTGAGTTTGCTTGGTAATAGTAGAGGTATATGATGAAAAAAATTTTTCTTTCCGGCCTTGTTTTAGTATTTTTTTTACTTAATTCTTGCTCCCGCCTGGATATTGCAGTTCAATTCGCCAGCACGTACGTTGTCAGCAAAGCGGATGATTATTTTGATCTTACAAGTGAACAGAGAAAGCAGCTGAAAGAAAACTTTAATAAAGACTTTCGTAAAGTGCAACAGCGTATTTTTCCCCAAGTGGCAGATGAGCTTATGAAGGGCGCAGATATAATCGAAACAAAGCGTCCAGTTGATATGGCCAGTATCACAATATCTTATGAAAGAATGAAAAATTTATTTTATGATGGATTGAGCTTATTTTCTGCGAGTGCTCTTATACTCGGTGATCAACTTGCTCCAAAACAGATTGTTTATTTTCAAAAAGAGTTTGATAAAAAAATGCTCGATCTGAAAGATGATGAAAATGTCAAAACATCCATTAAAAAAATGAAAAAGCAGTTTGATAGCTGGATGGGGACAATGACTTCGGCTCAAAAAATTGAAATGGAAAAATTTGGTGCGGCCAATCCACCAGACGCTACAGAAAAAATATTTAACCGCCAACTTCTTGCACACGAATTTGTAAGTGCCTATCCTGATAAAATAAGCCGCAAAAAATTCATTGAAAAAATCACTAAAAATTTTGGTGCTACTTATGAAACAAAATTTTCGAAATCTGCTAAAGAAAGAAATACTAAAATATTGGGCATGGTTACCTCCATTCTAAATAAAATGACTGCAGATCAAAGACAGACATTAGTCGAAACGTTAAGAGATAGGGCCAATCAGCTCGCCAAAATTTCAAAAAATTAACTAATTTAGGCAAGTATTGCCACCAAAGTAAACGGAAACTGTCGACATTAAGTTTAATGACGTGAAAGCCGATAAGATCAAAGTCTGTCGCTTGGGGTATTATGAAACATTTTATCTTATTATTATTTTTTATTTCTGGTGCAAATATATTTGCACAGAGCTCACTTGTTAATTTTAAGAAACCTCAGCCAACTTTTAGTTCATATACATATATTAACGATCTTGTTCCCGCACATGAATATATGTCTATAATACCCACTCCCAAATATATTGAAGAACTAAAAGCAGAATCTGATTGTGATGCAGGAAAACAAGAGTTTGGTGGACCAACGTTTAAAAAAAATATTTCTAATCTTAATGCCCCTATTACGGCGCTTGAATGTCAGGAAGCTGATAAAATTAAGGTCTCAAAAAAACTTGATCCACAAATTTGTTCACAGCTTGCAAATTGTTTTAAAAACAAAACAAAATATATAGTAGGTACACCACTTACTGTATTTCATAATGCCCGTACAAAAACTGCTGCGGAAGCAATCTCACTTATTTCCCAGGTGGCCATCGGACAAATGATCGAACTTGAA
>JACMRM010000121.1 GCA_014376445.1 Bacteriovorax sp.
ACGCGGATCTTCTAATTGAAAACTTTACTTTCAAAGTAGTCTCTCCGCGCACTAAGAGAAATGCACAAATAGATATATTATTTATTTCTTTAGCAGAGGCCATGGGGACGCGTGCAATCGGCATTGTCCTCTCAGGTTATGGTGGCGACGGCACAGAAGGATGTAAGCACATCAAGGCCCTCGGAGGAACAACCTTTGCACAGGACTCGTCTGCCGAAGTAGACAGCATGCCTCTTAGAGCTCTTACCGCAGGTTGTATTGATTTTGTTTTGTCACCTGAGAAAATTCCAGCTGAATTACAAAGAATGATAAGTGTTTCTAAAAATAAAAGGTAGTCGGTGAAATTAGCTTTTAATGTGGGATTCGCTTTCAACATTGCTTGACCCCACATATTTATGGTGCGCCAGTAAGGATTGAAATAAAAGCTGCAATTTTCTACTATTCTTTAAAATCCTATATTTGAAAGATTGAAAAGCCACAAACAGCAAACCATAGAGATGTTAAAGAACTTAATAATCGTCATCCCAGTTTACTGGTTTTTTTTTACCAGTTTCCCAATCTTCCCTAAGAATACTATATTTAACTGTGTCATATAATTCACCGTTGGATGCAGCCCAATCCTTTTGATCTTCTCCTGTAAAAACGGACACCCCATGGTTGGATATGCGCTTAAACAAGTGTCTAGTGAATTGGGGGCCAAAGCAGGTTGAACTAACCTTCGTTTTAGTCACGATACACCTTTAAGTAATAATAGATAGTGACTAAATTACCCGATGCAAAAGTTATTTAAGTTAAGTCGTTTCAATTGCTACTCTTTTTGGAACATGCTTACACAATTAATATCTATCAGTTTGTTCTAAAAGAACCATAGGACTAATTAGAACACTATTCTCAAAAAATTCAAAATACTAACTCCCCGCTTTTAGAAAAAGGAGAGCCCGACGGCTACTTTTAGAATATTTTATGGGAATTTTACGAAATATCGCTTAAAATGAATGAGACTTTTTGATTAGTGATTTCTTGAACTAATTACCACAACCGTGTTTTAATTGATAAATGAAGAAAATTAACACATTCGTTCTCGTTACAATACTCCTCTCAACAACTGCAGTTAAGGCCGAAAATCACATGCTCATAATGGGTGGTGGTGGAGAGCCGGCAGGTTCGACAACTATCTTCGACAGCACGATGAAGTTTCTGGGAGACAATTTAAAATCGACTAATTGGAAGTACAATGTTTCGTTCAACGGCGGACATACTGCAACTGAAGCCATGATGAGAACTCAATTCCCTCACGCCATTGCACCGATCACTCCCTTCACTGCTGAAGCTTACAAAAACATGATCAGTGAATATAAAGCAAAAATACTCATGGGTGAAATCAAAAGTGGTGACCAGATTATCGTTATGCTTAGCACTCATGGAGCGGCAAACACTGGCGGCGATACAAAAACGCATCAGATCGCAGTCTCAGGCGGAAACGCAACTACTGATTTGAACAACCTGAAAGGTACACCAGTCGTTAGTGTTGATGACCTGGAAGAGCTGGTAAAATTAACCAATGAGAAAGGTATTAAACTTGGCATCGTGGATTTAAGCTGTTACTCAGGTAATACGATGGCATTGAAAAAAAATGCTCCCAATACCTGTATTATCACAGCGACAGGGCCTAAACATTATGGCTACGCCGGTGGCAGTGCTTTCACCGGAAGATTTATAAAGAATTTAAAAAAAGGTGAATCACTAGAGAGTATTTTTTTAAAATCACGAGCAGAGTCAACAGACCCTGCTTACCCGATGATTTCAACGGACGAAAGCGATCAGATCGTTGCTGAGGTCTATGCCGCGATTACACCTTTTCTTTATTACTATGACCCTAAGGCCGATAAACTTTCTGATTACCTGATCGCAAATTCAGCAGACTGTGTGAGCTGTACCAGTGATATTCAGTTTAAAGCTCTGATAGATAAAATAGACAAGTTAAAATCAGCTTCTTCGGGAAGATCTCCAGGCTTTAACGGTGATGAGCTTAAAAGATTATTAACCAATTATAAATCAGCTCAGGACAATATCATCAGGCAGTCGCAGGCCTTAGGAGTTGGAATGCTGGATAAGTCTGAATCATTTACCGGAGAGGGATCAAGTACGAAAGGCAAAAAAACCATTGTAGAAAAATTTAGTCTTAAATTGAACTGGTCAGAAATCATCCTTGCTGAACCGGACAATGTCATCAAAAGTATTACAGCCAGCAATGACAAAGAAAAAGATCCCGGCACTATTGCCACCACACTCGCCGCAGTAGAAACCTGGAAAAAAGTTAAAGAAAAACAAACAGAGATATTAAGCAAATTTCCCCAGATTAAAGATGTTAAAGAGCAGGGTAAAAGACTGGCAGCTTCGATTGGTGAAAATCGTGCTGTTGCTGATAAAATCTCACTGCAGGAAAGAGTGTTTTACGATGAATTATATAAGCAAAAACAATCGCTAAACACTAACGATCCCTGCCGCAAAATTATATTCTAAGGAACAGTTTTCATGAAATATTTTTTCCTTTTTTATCTTGTTCCCTCTCTGACCTTAGCTGATATTGTCATTGATTGCGGAGTGTACACAGTAAAAGGTATCGTTCGCGGCGGTGAAGGCATCTCCATCATCGTTAACGAAAAGACACAGTCACAGTACACAATTACTATGCCTGTAACCCAGCAGGCGCAGATCGGCAGCTACCTGGATTCAGAAGTGACGGCCCAAATTAACCTGTCAAAAAAACTCACACCAATTAAAGGTGAAACTAAAAATATCATGAGTATTGAAAGAAGAATTCCCAATCCGCTTAACCCGGAAGATACCGGCATGAAGCTTTATAAAAAATCAGATTGCCAGAAAGTATGACCTTAGTTTTCTCTGTCGATAGGAAGCTTTATCACGAAACAAGTGTAGTGCCCGGAAGTATCAAGAAAAATTGTGCCGTGATGCTTTTGCATGATTCCCAATGCCAGACTTAATCCCAGTCCGGAGCCTTTTCCAGTATCCTTAGTAGAAAAAAACGGTTGAAATATTTTATCCTGATACTCTTTTGGAATTCCCAGACCGCTGTCACTCACCCGCACTTCGATTGAATTCATTTTCACGGCCACATCTATACGTATCCATTTCTGGGCATGGGCCTGATTTTCAACAGCATCGAAAGCGTTGTTTAAAATATTAAAAAAGACCTGGGAAATTTCTAGGTTATTACCTAAAAATTTTAGATTGTCCGGAATTTCATCATGAATTAACTGTACGTCTTTGTTCCTGAATTTTTCTTTACAGAGATTAAGTGTTCTCTCAAGAACGTCAGCTATCTTAAACCGTAGGACTAATTAGAACATTATTCTCAAAAAATTCAAAATACTAACTCCCCCCCTTTCAGAAAAAGGAGAGCCTGACGGCTACTTTTAGAATATTTTATGGGAATTTTTACGAAATATCGCTTACAATAAATCAGACTTTTTGATTAAATTGTCTGCAGTTATGACTTTTGGAGCTCCCTCAAAATCACAAACATTTTCTAAGATCTGAATCACTCGAAAACCATTCAAACCATAATCAAATTCAAGAGCATGATTAATTTTTGAAAAAGCATCAACCATCGTTAGACCCTTAACTCTTTTTCCAAAACTTAATTGATCAAAAATAAAATCCATAGACCAAACTTCATTGGGAGAAGTCGGTTTA
>JACMRM010000122.1 GCA_014376445.1 Bacteriovorax sp.
AAAATAATTTCTTTCCTTTCATTTTCCATTTCATAAATTTCCACACTACTAATCACTTTCCTAAAATACCCATCTATTTCAAAGTTCTCTTTCTTTATTAATTGTTTTGTTTTCCCCATATTCCTTCCTCTTTAGTTTTACCTTTGCCCGTTTCCTGACCTCCTTCTCTTGTAAGTATGTAGAGAGAGGGAGGTCAGGAATAAGGGCAAATCTTTGTTAATAATTTTCGCTCTTTAAGATTCATTTTAAAAAGTGGCCAGAGCGATTTACCCACGCATCGGACATCCATTAGATGGGTATTATATTTGTAGCAGTTCTTTCAAACTCGTATCCTTCCCTCGATATGAGGCCTTAGAGTTTAATAAATTGAATGTCTTTGCATTTAAGTCCTTCTCGTAAATAAAGATGAACTTCGAGCAATCAATGGATGTGCTGAGTTCACCAAGATAATTCACATAAGAGTTAAAAAGACTTTTCTTGTCAGTGATATAAACAATGTTGTTAATAATTTTAGATTCACTATGACGTTTAAAAATATCTAGTACTCTTAATTTGCTTTTCTGAGTTAGCTCTATTTCAAGAGCCAGCTTAAATGGTTTTGTTTTTTCACCTACGACTAAAATATCAGGAGTCTTCTCCATAATTGGGAAATGCTTTGGTATTTCTTGGTCTAAGTAAATGTCTTTGACAAAGGAGTAGCTCTTAAAAAAGAGGGCAACCTTTGTTGTAATTGCATCGTGAAAGCGGATATCAACATTCACTGGCAGTAAGAATTTTTCTTGCCCAAAGGCTTTTAACGCATCAGGCTTTAGGTAAAGAAATTTTTCATTGCTCCAGTTATTCATAAAACTCTCTACAAGATTATTTTTTTCAAGCTTGGAAACAATTTTATAAAAAGCTGACTGACTTCCAGTGTAGCCAGACTGATTTTTTAATTCTTTAACACTTAGTATCCTCCATTTTAATAGTGGGTTTAAAATCTCAAAGTAACTTGGAGCAACCTTTTCTAAATAATTCAAAATGACCTCCTTATTAAAAAATAGTTTGGGCCTGCTCGTTTGAGACTTTTGGTTCTGTTATTGATTTAGAGGGCTGCCAGAATCGAATATTAATTAGATCAATTCTTTTTGGCACACGTTGCAAAAATACACATTGGCCGACTCTAAGATTTCTAAAAATATTACTGTGAACTAAAAATTCTTCTACTTCGCGAACTGTTCCCATGTCTTGAACTTGATTATTTTCCATTACATGAGTTTTCTTTTCCCCTGAAGTCGTTCCAAACATTCGAGCGAAGAACTCAGTATGTGTTGGAATCATCTGATTAAAAATAAATAGGTTGTTGGTGTTTTCAAAAATCTGAGCTGTCAGTGTTGGGCTGATACGATCAATGTCTGATGGGCCTTGAGTGGCATAAGTAATTTCCATACCAGCTTGGCGACATTTGTTTTGAAGATCAATAAACCCTTCATGAATCGTACTTGAGAGTTCATCAAAGAAAATAGCCATGGGCTTGTCTGTTGGCTTATTGAGTCCTGGAACTTTTCCAATCAATGACTCTTTCGCGTGAGTGAGAAGTCCTCCAAAGAAAATTTTATTCAAGATACTCCCGCTTGAACTATGTCCCATGGCCGAAATTCCGATGTAGAGACAAACTTCATCTACTCTTAATTGATTAAATGTTAGTGAGTCTTTAGGATTTGCTGAAAGCATCAACCCATATTCAGAAAGAGCAACTTTGTTAAGTTGATTATAAAGTCCCTTAATGTTTTTCAGATTTTTATGTTTTTTTAGTTCCTCAACAATAGTCTTAAAGGTGATTGGAGTATTAGAAACTGTTAAGGCCACCAAAACATCATCAAGAGCCTCAATTGATTCATTTTTATAAAACGGTTCAGACCATTCTAGGGCATTAATAATTTTATCACTGATGTCGCCTAAATTTCCTCCACTAAGTGGATTAAATGGAGTCGGCTTACTTACAATATCAGAAAAGACATAGAGCTTTTTATTGTTTGCCTCACAAATCTTTTGGAACGTATTAATGTTTTCGTGATTAGGCTTTGGATCAAAATAAATGACTGGCATTCCTTTTCTAAGAGCATTTTCAATTAAAAGATAAGTACAAACGGTTTTTCCTGATCCAGTAGAACCAATGATTGCTGTGTGCTTTGTTGTGCTCAATTCATTAAAATAAAATGGAGTGCGATGATTAGTCGAATAACCTAAAGTATCGTTTTGTTCACACTTCTTTTTCGATTTAAGTTCTTTGTTTGTGATTGCTCTTAATTCACGACGATTTAACAAATGAACTTTTACATAATCGATGATCTTCTTAATAATAAATTCTATAACAACACTTAGAATTTTTATCAGTTCTTCAACAAGCATTGTGAACACTTCAACGAATGGTGTTACGAAATCAAGACCATCATTTTGCTGTTTTTTATGATTTTTAGACAAGCTAACTCCTTAGACTAATTTTTAGTCCATGTAATAATTAATTAAATTAGAAAAATTCTAGTCTTGAGCTTTTGCTAGCTCTCGATACTCTTTGATTCCACTCTCTATTGAGTGAAAGGCCAGAGCACTTCCGCTAATGAATACTATTGGATAAATAAAAAGTTTTAGTACGTGTGGCTCGTTAATGTAATCGTATAAGTAAGCATAGAAAACGATGGAAAAAGCGATAGAGAAAATAATCCTCATCCCTTTGAATTGTTTTAAAAGGGAAATCGCAATTTTTTTCCTTTGCAATGTAAAATCATTAAAACTTACCGATAAATCTTGTTCTGCGATTTCCTTTTTTGCTTTATAGTTGAGCCAGAACGTAAGTATGGCCAATACTCCAATTGTGATTGAATTAATTCGATTTATCATTGCAGAAGAAGAGAAGAAGAGAGAAATGCAAAGAAGAATTAAACCTATAATTTGACGAGAGTTACCTTTTTGTTCACTCAGCTTTTTTTCATGGTACAGCCTAGCAACTTCTTCGATATTAATCGATGAGGTTTCTACTTTGATTTCTAATAGACTATCCAGATTCTCAAGTAATTGATCTATATTTTTATTGTTACTCATATAAGGCCCTATTGAGATATTCATTTAATTCTTTTTTAAGCGTTGAAACACGATTGGTAATTGTCGCAACTTCAAGACCAATGATTTCTGCAATAGAGGCGTGTGGTTCTTGCATTAAATAGAGAAACATAATTTCACGATCTCTCTCATTCATTTGGCTTTTTATATAATTTATTGCAACTTGGAGATCAAAGATCATTTCAACTTTAGCGTCATGTGGAATTTCAATATTCTCTACACTTGTTGTAATTGTATTTTTTTCGATTAACTCATGATTGATATGGGATGCTGTTACATTGGTTGTAATTTTTTTAACCCAAGCATCACTATTAACTGAAAGCTTTTCACTAAAATTTTTATTAGAGGAATAGAGGTTCAAATAGACCTCGTTAATAAGTTCATCACCTTTCGCTGAATTCTTTTCAGAAATTCTGCATTTTTTCTCGATCCATTTTTGGTTCCGATCAATGGCCGATAATAGTTCTGGATTTATATTCATCATTCTTCCGTTATTGCGCTCTCTACTTTCCCTAGTGCCAAGAAATCTAAAAGTATCACTGAAAAACTTTGATCATTTATGATTTTCTCATAAAAACAGTTGGTTAAATAGGATAGGTAAATTGAGGTATAAGTTATTGAAACAATGGTAATGACTTATTTTCTTAGATTTGTAAGCATTTTAAATACATCCATATCTGTCTGTAAGTAGAAGGTTTATTCCTAAGATTTACATGAAATTTTAATAAAAATATTCACATTTTCCCCAAAATAGACGATAATGAATATTGAAAGGAGGCGACGATGAAACCTGTTACTGCTCTAGAAAAAATAACGAAGCTTCTAGTTGATGGAAGAGTCTATCGTCGTTCAGACTTCACGAGCGTATCTTCTAATGTGGATAGAAATTTAAAGGAGCTTGTGAATAGGGGAGAATTAAAAAAACTCCAAAATGGACTATATTTGCGTCCTAAAAAAACTCCCTTTGGTGAAGCACTACCAGATGAAGAAGAACTTCTTCAAAAATTCTTAGATGATGATCACTTTGTTGTTTATGGGCCGAGTATGTTTAATTCTTTGGGCCTTGGAACAACTCAGCTTTATAATGAAAAAGTTGTATTTAATCGTAAAAGACATGGAGTTATGAGTCTCGGTGGAAGGACATACACTTTTTATCGCTGGAAAGAAGCTCCAAAAAGTTTATCTAAAGAATTTCTTCTTGTAGAAATGTTTAATCGACTTGATGAGCTTTCTGAAAACAAAGAAACGGTCGTTTCTAATTTCAAGAAAAAGTTAAGTGAATTTAATTTGCTAAAATTAAATAATTCTCTTAATAGGTTTGGTACTAAATCCACTCAAAAAAAATTAAAGTCACTTATAAGAGAGAATCATGTATCTGCATAATCATCCCAACTTTAAAGACCTCGTTGAATTAACCGCAAAAGACCATGGTATTAAAGATGCTTACCTCGTCGAAAAAGATTACTGGATAATGCATTGTCTGCACGGACTTTCACAGTTTGGTTTAAAGATGGAGCTAAAAGGGGGAACCTCTCTTTCAAAAGCTTATCAGGTGATTCATCGCTTTTCAGAAGATATAGACATCAAAATTGAACCAGATGAAAGAGTCGGTTTTGAAGTTTATTCTGGCAAAAATCATGACAAACCAAAACACAGAGAGAGCAAGAAGAATTATTTTGATTGGCTTGCCGAAAATTTGAAGGGAAAAATAGATGGGATTTCGGATGTCATTCGTGATGAATCATTTGATGATGAAAAATATCGGAATGGTGGTATACGCTTACTGTATAAAACGCGATTCACTCCAGTCGAAGGATTAAAAGAAGGAATTTTATTAGAGGTCGGATTTGATAAGACGACTCCAAATAAACAGATTGATATTTCTTCTTGGGCCTATGACAAAGGAGTTTCAGATCTTCCAGTAAATTCGATAATTGATAATAGAGCAATGCAAATTTCCTGCTATGACCCACGCTATACTTTTGTAGAAAAATTGCAGGCTGTAGTGACAAAATATTCATTTTACAAAGAAGGAAAAACTAAAGGCAAGTTGCCTGAAAACTTCTTAAGACATTATTATGATTTATATTGTTTATTGGAACTGGATGAAGTTAAAAAGTTCATTGGTACAAGTGAATATGAAGATTATAAGAAAGAGCGTTTTAGGAATTATGATACCGTCATAAAAAATTGCGATGGATTTATTTTAAAAGACACAAGTGATCGAGAAATTTTTAAAACCAATTACGCAAAATCATCACCCTTGTATTATAAAGGACAGATTGATTTTGATAAAATTCTGACTAGATTTTCAGAATATTTAGGAAATTTATAAAGTTAGAATTACTACTAAATAACCAATTAAAATTGCGGTAATGTTTTTATTATTCTTAGAAGTTGTTCATGATCTATCGAAAAAATTTGGCATTTTTTTTTCACGAATGACACTCGCTTATTCCGCTGACTAAAAAAACTTCTTAAAAAGATAAAAGATGAGACTTAAAGAATTATAAGGGAATTTACAGAGGGGTTGAAAGTTAATTTCCAAAAAATTAGTCTTAGAAAGAAAAACCGCCGCAGGATCTTAAAATATTCGCGGCGGTTTTACTGCTTTTCTTGGTTTTCAATTGTCAATTAGGTCAAAAATCTAGCAACTACTTATTTTTAGAATTTAATTCTTTATTTCCACTAAAGACCGCAGCTTCAAAAACTGCTGCTCCAATGTTCCTGGTTCTTGAATGCATACTTTCTATTTCTGTCTCAAATTCAAGAATTTTAGATTCTAAATCCATTTTTTCATTTGTTAGACTTATAACTTGTTCCTCTAAACTTTTAATGCACTCTTGTGCATAATGATCAACATTGCTGAGTGGGTTTTCCTTTTCAGCATAGAGTGACTTTAATTGTTCTTCAAGGCTTGTAATCATCTCAACCAATGCTTGATTATTTTCAATTCCGGAACCATTATTTTTTTCTTCATATAAAGCAATTAACTGAGACTCCATGCTAGCGAGAGCATCTTTTAAACTCTGGTTAGATTCTTTTTCACCAAAAATCATAATTACTCCTAATTAAACAATTCGTTTTTGTACAAATACCCAATTAGTTTTGGTGTTTTTGTCATGTAACAGGTGAATCGCTACGTTTGTTGGCTTCATTTTGTAGGTAAAAGTGTAATTGAATAAAGAATTCAATTCACCAATCTCGACTCCAGATTTAAACTTTCCAAAAAATAATTTATTGTTTGTACATGGTGCAAGCTCGGTGAAAAAGTTTTTACCCTCGGCACTAGACGAAGGAACTCCTGCTAATTCCGATTCATATTTATTGTACAAGAGAATTCTTCCATTACTATCAACTTTAACGATTCCAAAATTAGCATCGTCTGCATCAGTTTTTGTAAGAGAACTTAACTTAGATAAAATTTCTGGTGAAACAAAGCTCATTTACTACCCCTATTGTTTATGCAGCATGCGAGATGCTACTATTAGTTTCCACTTGATCGTTTTCATCGTTTTTTATGTTTTCATTGATAATTGTTTTATTTGTTTCAATGGTATTAGAAAGTTTTAGTGCTAATAAAATAATATTATTGAAATGTTTTTGTGATTCATCATTTTTTTCAGAAAAAAAATCTTCAATAGTTGCAGCACAATCATTAAGTTTAGAAAGATTTAGCTCATAATCCTGCTGGTTATTTGCCAACTGTAGACCTACTCTTGCTTCGCCTAAAACCGAAATAGCATTGTGAATTATGCCTTTTTGATATTCTTCTTTATAAAGTTCATTATTGAGAGAATTAATAGACTCTTCAAATTTTCTTATCCAGGCTGAATAATAAAAGACTTCACTTAGCATATTGCTATCTTTTTGTACTTCTAATTTTTCTTGTTCAATTGGTTTATTGTCGGTTTGATTAATCATCTCTTTTGGTAATTCTATATTTCGTTTATAGTTAATAAATGTGCCTATGAAAGATAGTAGGCCGAGTATGAAAAAGATGATAGTGTAAACTTTTGCTTCATTGTAAGGATTCGAAATAGTACTTGTCCCTAAAGTTAGCCGACTGTTTATATTTTTTAATTGATTAAGAGCTAGCTCCATATTTACATTTTTAACTAGAAATAAATCTTGTGAAATACTTGATTGCATATTTTTATTAACAAAATATTTTAAGTTTTTAAATTTTAATTCATAAGTGCCATCTTTGAGTGTGTACCTAGATGCTCGATATAGAGTCAAACTTCTTAGGCGCAAATACTCTTTAATTTGATCTTGATAGCTCAGCCATTCAGTCGACCTTGAGAGTACTTGACTGTTTAAGGCGAGTTTCTCTATTTTGATAAATTTTTCATTTAGTTTCATTGTAAGATTTTTAGAATTTAAATCGGCCGGAATTAACTTTATTTCATCGATTGGATCGTGTGCACTGGTGAAGGCAATTTGTTGATTAAAATCATCGAGCTCAGCTTCAATTAATGTTCTGGGTTTAACCTCAATGGTAGTATAGTTCAAAGTCCTATTTAAATTGCTAATGGTCTCTCTGATTTCATTCAGAAGGGACTCGGTACTATTTTTATTTTGAGATTCACTTGAAAAAACTACCTGACTAAAAATAGCTATTATACAAACTATAATAACCTTAATTTTTTCCACATAGACCTCTAAAATAATTGATTTCAAGAAATTGTTTATTCCTAATGTAGCAATATCGGAAATTTTCAAGAAAGAATTAGCAATTTTGATTAAAAAAAGTTGAGTAGCTTGACAATGTTTAGACGGTTGTTGCTAGCAGAAGTTTATATAAAAATTGATGCTATTTAAAAAAAGATGTTCATTGTACTATCTTTAATACTCACTCTTTCCGAAAGGGTAAATACTTATTCGATTTTGGATAAATGGAGTTTTCATGATTAAATCTACAACCTTACTGGATACATTACTTTCAAGCTTGTTTTCCAGTCAATGCCAAGCCGACTTTGTTACAATGAAAGAGTCTGTAGGAATTGGCCCTGATCAAGAGCTAGCACTAAATTCTTATTTTGATTTTAAATTGAAAACATTAGCTGAGAGTGCTCAAGATGTATGTCTTGATGGTGACGAAAGTGAACTTCAAAGACTCTTGTCCCATATTTGGATCGAGTACAGAATGGAGTGGATCAGATACAACACTCAGATGCAGTACCAGACAGTTGTTAGAGGCCAAGCAGAGCCTGAATTGTGTGCACGGGGAGCAGTACTTTCTTACCTCATAGGAATTATAGAATCACTTTTAAGTAATGAAGAAATTTATTGGTGTACTAAGTTGGCAGCTGAGCCGATTGAATATATGCGAAGCCGCTCACTTTTAACATCTAGAATGGTTCAAATGTCATCAATGTCTGGAAATGCAGGGCAAAGTGCAATTGGAAGCTTAATTCAACTAAGAGATGAATTGAGTGTAAAAATAAGAAATCCATTAATCGAAAGTAGATTTGAAAAGGTCATGACAAATCTAGAAGAGCTATTTACAAGTTCAACTGCGCTAACCTCAGCTGACCTACATAACTCTCTTGAAATGATTATGACAAAAGTATTAGGTGAGAGCAAAGTGCCTATGCTTCTTTATCGACAAACTGACGATGATACAATTCTGATACCAGCAAGTACAATTGTGGGTCTTAACGATCTTTTTGAACAATGGATTAAATTTCTTGTTGGAAATTCACTAGAAGAATCGATTCAAGTACGAAGAGATTCACAAAAAAATGATCATGTTACAATTCAGTGGCGATTGATACAAGCAGCTGGAGGAAGATTAATATTAGAGTTAGAAGATGATGGGCTGGGAAAAAATATTACTGCAGATTTTAAAAACTTGCCTCGTGACTGGGTTGTTGAAAAATTTCATACTCCTGGCCTAAGTTCAAAAATCATTATCAATTTCAAAGGAACTGAGCTTGCAGATATGATGGTATTTAAAGCACAGGGCCCGGAGAAGGATTTTTCATTTGCCATCTTCGCAAGTCAAGTAAATGAAGTATTAAGTGAGAATCAGCTGACTTACCATCAAGAGGGAACATTTGATTATGTCAGAACAACTCAAAATGATGAAGTTTATCCATTAGTCGATATGTCTAAAATTCTCTTTGGAAAAAAACTAGTTACCTCGAATAACGTTTTCATCAAAGTTACCTGCGAAGATAAAACCATTGTAATCAAAGCGGCAAGTGTCGAAGCAATGGTTAAGGATTCTATGAGGATTGGACCAAAAACTTTATTTTTTGTTGAAGGATACCTTCTCTATAAAGGAGTTATTGTTTCTGTCATTGATGTTATTAAACTTAAGGAGTCTCTTAGTGTTAAGCACTCAGTATCAAAAGTTTCTTAATTTAGGAAAAATTGAATGTGAACTCACACTTGATGACGAAGATTGGGGACGTGTTTGCCAAAGTCATTTAAGCTTAATGGAATTACTAGAATCAGACAGTATTCAAATTTACGGAATTCATACAGGATATGGGAGTAATGTACTATCCCAACGTCCACCAGAGTCTTGGTCTAGAAATCAAATTGAACTTCTAGAATATTTAACAGTGGGAGTTGGTCACTTTCTTCCTGAATCTGTTGTTAGAAGAGCGCTTCGATTGCAAGTTTTAAAAGTTGTAAAAGGGTATTCAGGTATTCATCCAGATACTTTGAACAAGCTATTACAGCTCTCAAATAATATAAATTTGCCGAACGTTCCTTGTTTTGGAAGTCTCGGAGCAAGTGGTGACTTGATTCCAATGGCCCATGCCATAGGACCTATTTTTAAAAATTATGAACCGCAAGGTCCAAGAGATGTAATAGGTCTTGTGAATACAAATTCGATCATGAGCTCATATGCAATAGAAGGGTGGGAAAAGGTATCGACACAATTTAGAGCAACTCATCGAATACTTGCTCTGGTAATGAGAGCTGTCAATACTACAGATGATGCTGTTTCAGAAAAAGTTTCCAATCTTAGGCCCGAAAATGATGGGTATAGAAAAGCATCATCATTAATTAGACAAGATTTAAATTGTCTTGTGAGTAATAAACTATCAAAGAAGAGTTGGCTTCAACCGCGATATTCAATTCGTTGTGCACCAATGGTTCTTGGCAATGCTTGGGATCTTTTAACATTTGCTCAAGACAAAATTTTATCCGATGCCGAAAGTGTGGCGGACAATCCTCTGATCTTTGCTGAAAACAATAATATAACAGTTGCTCATGCAGGGCTTTTTTATGCTGCAAGTACTGCAACTGCTGCAGATCTGATGAACGACGTTGTCGGAAAAATTTGTGAAATGCTCGATAGACAAATACTTATATTGATGGATCCAGGCCTCAGTGAAGGGCTGCCTGAAAATTTAAAAGTAGATCAAGCAGGTCACTGTAAAGGAATTCATCAATTAACCTCTGCTCTAAATCAACAACTCCGAGCTCTAAGTACATCATCACGAAATTTAAGTTTCTCTAGTGAGGGAAACAATCAAGACATTGTACCATGTGCAATGAGTGCATTAAATCAGCTTCATAATGCTATTGTGATTTCGGAACAAGTCATAAAATCCGCTGCATTTGTTGCTCTAAGGGCGTATATGATTCGAGTTAATATGAGTTTGCCTAAAAGTCTTTATTTAGAAAATTGGCCCAGCTTTAATTTAAAAGATTTGGAAAAATTTTTTGATGAAATAAATCCTTTAGAAATTCAAACTTATTAGGGCCATGACTATGATAAGCACTGTTTGGATAGATTCACTTGAAAGAGTACTCCGTAAAAATGGTTCCCCGGTTATTGAAAGGTTAAGCGATGATGAAAATATCGTTGAACTTCTTTCAGCTGCTAACATATGGACTCTTGCACTTGAACGTAAAAAAAAATTGCGCACTCAAGGGATGCGACCAGGTGATATTTTATGTGAAGCGAGTGATTCGAAAGAATTAATTGTGAATTTAGTAGCATGTGCTATGGGCAAATTTATTTATTGGCCTTTAAAAAAATCTGAAATAAATAAATTTTTAACAACCACAGAAGATATTGGACATAATTTTTTTTTAATTGATAAAAGCATTACATCCAAAGTTGCCCGCCCAGATATAAATTGTAATTTTATTACTCCAGAAACGGTTTTACTTCTGAGCACTTCTGGCACGTCAGGTAAAGAGCGTATCATTGGATTTACCGGTTCATCATTATTGCATCAGATTGAGAATATAAATAGAGGACTTCACTGTCAGCAGGAATCAGGTCGTTTGATCGTACTCCCCCTACATCATTGCTTTGGACTCATTCTTGACTTCTTGGCAGGTCTATTTGCAAAGCAACAGTTACACTTGAGGAATACAGGACTTTTTTCTCCTGAAAAAATTTTAAAGGTAATAACTGAAAATGACATAACCCACCTGTCACTAGTTCCTAGAATGCTTGATCTGATGATTTATTATTCTGAAAAGAATCCTGATGCCATTAAGCAGTTTAAAAAAATTCAGCTTCATGTAGGTGGTGCTGTTATTTCAGAAAATCTTAAAAATAAAGCTTCAAATCTTTTTGGTGAATTTATAGAAGGATATGGATTAACAGAATGTGCAGGCGGAGTTCTTTTAAATGGTAAACCAAATGGATGCGAAGTCCGCCTTAAGCCAGTCGATGAAGTTAAATCTAATGTTTTTGAATTATGGATTAAGAGTGAATCTTTAGGTCACTTTACTAATCAAGACGAATGGAAAGACTCAGAAGGTTTTTTAAAAACTACAGATCTAGTAGAAGTAAAAAATAATGGGGATTATCGAGTATTAGGCCGCTCGGGTTCTTTGATTAAAACAACACAAGGAGTTTGGACTCAAATTTCTGATATTGAAGAGATCATTAAGAAAAATTTTTCTTTAAGTTTTTTCCATTTAGAAAAGCAAGATGGACATCTTAATTTATTGGCATCCTCTAATGATTTTAATATTGAACTTCTACAATATTTTGAAAAGAATTATGGATTAGATTGTAAAATTTCTAATTTTCATTCAGGTGATCTAGAAAAAATATTGCTCGGTAGTCAAAAAAAATCAACATCTGAAGCAGTTTGTGAGTGGCACAAAGAAAAATAATATTATTCGATTTATAATTTATCGAAGCGAACGAATCAACTCATTAATAACTGGGTTCGGAAACTTCTTCTGTCTAGTAATCGCATAAAATCTTTGTTTAATGTTTTTGAATTCATGGAGCACGACCAAACTTCCGTTCTCAATATCATTGGTAACCCCAAGTCGAGGAATGACAACTAGACCTTTTCCTGAAAGAGCTAAGATTCGCAGTAGTGCAATATCGTCGAGCTCGCCAGTTGTTTTGAGATTTATTTTGTTTGACTCTATATAATGGTCAAAATCCGAACGACTTTCGAGGCTTGAAGTTGGGAGAAAAATGCGGTTATTTTCCAGAATGTTTTCTATCCTTTCATTTTTTTTAAATTTAATCGATTTTGAGGAAACTATACATAGATGACTATGGGTGAGGAGATGGGTGTAAAGTTCAGTTGATTCTTCTTCTGTTGCAGAGAATGTAGAGAGCACAATATCTAAAGAATGATCACGTAAGAGTCTTAGCAAACGTTTTGAGTCGCCGACAGTCATAGAAAACTGAACATCATCTCTTTCCAAAATTGGTGCTAAAAATTTCGCTTGCAGGTTTCTGGATAGGCTTCCAATCGCGCCAATGCGAATTTGTTGCTTCTTTGAGCTTGGCCTATGTAACATAAAATCCATGAGCTCTGAGCCTGTAGTAAATATTGTCTCTGCAAACTGGAAAGCAGTACCCCCTGCTTCAGTGAGTTCAAAACTTCGTGTTGTACGAGTTATCAGCTTCTGCCCAAAAGTTTCTTCAAGTCTACTCACTTGCTCACTCACCGCTGATTGAGAAAGCCTTAGTTTTTGACCTGCTTTGGTAAATCCACCTTCTTTGCAAACTGTCCAAAAATAAAAGAGATGATGATAATTAAGTGTTTCCATGATTAATTATTTATCGCAAAAACAGATAATTGGCAAAGGATTTATCTGTTTTTGTTTCTTTGTTAAATAATTCATAATGCATTTATGAAAAAATATTCTAAAAATAATTTAAGTATTTCCTTGGTTCATAGTGGTTTATGGGTTTTTTTTGCCATCGCTCTGGCCTTAGCAGCAAAGGTGCTTTTGCGAGGTGATCAAATAATTAATTTATTTTCTGCTGAATTATTTGGATTAAAAAGTGCCTTTGCACTCAAAATCGATACTATCTCAGCATTAATGTTTTTAATGATTACGCTACTAGGGGCCATCATTGGTAAATACTCTCTCAGATACTTGAATGGGGAAAAACGACAAGTGTATTTTTACAAATATCTTTTTATTAC
The DNA here is from genome assembly GCA_014376445.1 of Bacteriovorax sp. GTDB lineage: Bacteria > Bdellovibrionota > Bacteriovoracia > Bacteriovoracales > Bacteriovoracaceae > Bacteriovorax. The sequence goes on from JACMRM010000122.1 coordinate 13,488, forward strand.
CTTAACTTCAGTTTCCCTTTTAGTACTCTCAAATAACCTCATCATGTTTTTTGGTATGTGGCTTTTATCAAGTTTCGGTCTTCATAAACTCCTCCTATATTCTCCGGAAAGAAAACTAGCCGTTGCCGCTGCTTGGAAAAAATTTTATGTGAGTCGTTTGGGAGATATTGCAATATTATTTGCTATTGTTCTTACTTATCAAACTTTTGGAACTTTTGATTTTTCCGAATTGTTTATTGCTGCTAACGGCATTTCTCATAATTCACAAGAGGCCTATAAACTTTCAATAATCGGAATCCTATTTGTATTGGGAGCAATGAGTAAATCAGCACAATTTCCATTTCATTTCTGGCTACCAGAAACTATGGAAACACCAGCTCCTATTTCAGCTCTCATGCATGCAGGGATTATAAATGCTGGAGGATTTCTAATTATTAGACTGAGCCCAATGCTAAAGCATGCAGTGACTGCGCATTTCGTTTTGACAATATTTGGCTCAATTACAGCAGTTTTCGGTGCACTCGTTATGATCACTCAGAATGATATCAAAAGAAAACTCGCTTATTCTACTATAAGCCAAATGGGAGTCATGATGGTCTCTTGTGGTCTTGGTGCTTACTCATTGGCTTTATTTCACATTATTGCACATAGCTTCTATAAATCTCATGCATTTTTAAGTACTGGCTTCCTTGTAGAGGAGTCAAAGAAAGTTAAATTTAATCACTCAAAACCCTCAATAACTTTTCTCATTTTTGGAGCATTGGCCGGATATCTATTGATCAAACTCGGTTCGATTTACAGTGAAAGACAATATATTGCTTATTTTGCCTATACTGCAATCTTACTGATTGGTTTTGTGCAGAATTTTGATTTTAGTCAGCATTCATTTGAGAAAATTGGTATAGGCTTTTTTGTTATTCTTTTTTGTATTTTAACTTTTAGTATAAGCATCTGCTATATTTTTGAATCATTTTTACATCAAAAGCTTGCATTACTTACGCCAATGACCTGGGGAGACAATGCCAGCATTTCCCTCCAAGTTATTGCTAGTTATATTTCATACACTATTTTTGTAATTGGTTTGGGACTTAGTGCGCTCTTAATTAATTCAAAAAATACTTTTTCAAATAAGCTGTATATCTATTTTTGGAATGGTGGATATTTTTCTCAACGAACTAATTCTTTTTTTAATCAATTGACTTCAAAAAAAGGAGCAAGTTAATGCCAGTAGAGATATCTAAAAAGAAATTTAAATTAATTGAAAAGAGTCTGTGTATTTCCGCTCCCTCTTGGCCTCTTCAAAATACTGTCGCAGTTAATCCCTTTTGGTTTTTAAGGCATAAGCCTTTTCATCAAGTAATGGAAGAATTGGCTCCAATTTTAAACACCACACTTTATATGCCTTTTACTTATTATAAAGACGCTCTTAATTCTGGGGTGATGACGAAAGTTGCTCTCCAAGAATCGATCAATATGAACACTAAGATTTTTCCTAATTTACCACAAACTTTTGAAGATTTTATGAGTGCGGCAGAAGCTTCAACTCATTCACACTTTAACAGCAAAACACTTAGTCAGCTTTTTTCACAAAAAAAAGATATTCATACACCCGTAATGATAGATTTTGGGAAGCATGCTTCTGCCTATCTCGATGAATTGCAGGCCATTTCAGACTACCCATGGAAATCAGTTTCATTTTGGGAAGGGTGGCTTCAAGCTCAAAAGATTGACCGAAGTATGGAGTGCTATGGGTTTAAAAATTTCAAAAAATCTCTAGATTGCTTTGAAGGCATAAGTGCCGAAGATGGAATTTATTTGATGTTCGAAAAGATTGGTATTCAGGGGGATGAAGCACAAACTACTTATATGCAGACTTTGCTCGCTAATGTTCTAGGTTGGTCTAGTCAGTTTAAGTATGTTGAGTGGCAAAAGCAGCTTGGGTATGTCGTTTCAAGTAAGGCTTCTGCGGTTGATCTTCTTGCTGTAAGAATGGCATACGATTACGGAGTTTATAAATGCCAAGAAGCAAAACAGATTGAAAATAAAATTTTATGGATTAAAAAATTGAATGAATCGGCAACTGTAAAAAACGATTCAAATTATTTACCAATTTTGCATTTTGCTTTAGAGCTTAGTTACCAAAAAAATCTAGCTCAACAGTTCAATCAAAATCACATTAATGAGGAAATTCCACCAAAAGCACAAATTTTATTTTGTATCGATGTTCGCTCAGAGATGATTAGGAGAAATATAGAAGGAACTAATTCCGCTATAAAGACAATTGGATTTGCTGGCTTTTTTGGAATTCCACTTGATTATAAGTCCAGCTTAGAGAGTAAACCAAGTCACAGGCTTCCAGTGCTTCTTAATCCTGCTTTTGTAGTTGAGGAGGTTCCAAAAAATAAATGTAAAACTAGAGGATTTTCTTTAGCACTTAGACAGGTATCGGGTTATTTTAAAAATTTACGAAAAAATCCCCTTTCTTCATTTCTCTATGTTGAATTGTTTGGGGCGCTATACATTGAAAAATCACTTAGAAGAAGCTTCTTAAATATCGTCGAAAAAATAAAGGGAAAGCAAATTCCTCATCGGTTTTCCACTCGAGGTTTAGAGCCGGGCCAGACCAAAATCACCAATAGCGACGGAACCAGCTTTGAAACTAACCAGAAGATTGAGCGAGCTGAAGCCGTGCTTAGGCACATGGGTCTATGTGATTCATTTGCAAAGTTAGTACTCATACTTGGTCATGGCAGCGCTACTACAAACAACGCTTTTGGTTCTTCATTAGATTGTGGTGCTTGCGGGGGTCATGCAGGAGACATTAATGCTCGTTTTTTAGCTGACCTTTTAAATGATACAGTCATTAGAAAAGGTTTAGAGGCAAAGGGAATAATTATACCATCTTCGACTCAATTCATTGCAGGAGTGCATGAAACTGTGAGTGATCAAATTTATATTATAGAAACTGACAAGGTTCCAGAAAACTTACGATTGGAATTGGGCTCTCTCATGAAAGACTTAGACGCAGCATCTTTAAAAACGAAGAAGGAGCGCTTTTTTTCTAGGCCAGATGCGATTGAGCCAAACACTGAGGCCCGTTCTAAAAACTGGTCAGAGGTGCGCCCTGAGTGGGGTCTTGCTGGCAACGCTTGCTTCATCGTTGCCCCCAGATACAGAACAACTGGTTTAAATTTAAATAGCCGCTCATTTTTACATGACTACAATTGGAAGCAGGATAAAGAGCAAGGCTATAAAACTCTCGAACTCATTATGACGGCTCCCATGATAGTAACAAACTGGATTAATCTTCAGTACTTTTCTTCAACAGTGGCACCTGCTGTTTTCGGCTCAGGAAATAAAATCCTCCATAACCTTGTAAATGAAACTGGTGTTTATGAAGGTAATGGTGGTGATTTAAGAGTGGGGCTTCCACTTCAATCTGTCCACGATGGTAATAAATTTGTTCATGAACCACTAAGGCTTAGTGTTTTTATTGAGGCACCTCGAGATCAAATTGAATTAATCATAAGTAATCATGAGGTGGTCAGGCAGCTAATAGATAACGAATGGATACATCTCATTCATATCGACCCTACAGACCTAACAACCCAAAGACGTGCATACGGCGGTATGTATGTTTCTGTGTAATTAAATTTATGAATCTTCATCCTTATCATGGAAAAACTATTTATTTTGGAACTAAACACGAAAAAGATCGTTCTTTAAAAGAACAATTTTCAGCTATAGGTTTAAATTGTGAAGTGGTCGAAATTGATACTGATTCGTTAGGAACTTTTTCTGGAGAAGTAAAACGTATTGGTTCTGTCCAAGAAACATTAAGAATGAAAATAAAATTAGTAATGGATAAAATGCCTTCAGAGGATTTATTTTTAGCTAGTGAAGGAAGTTTTGGACCTCATCCAACTTTATTTTTTGCAAATAGCAATCAGGAAACCTTAATGTTTTTTGATAAGACTTCAAATTTAGAGATTGTATCATCCGACATAACTTTAGAAACGAACCTCAATGAAAAAACTATTAAGAAAAATGAGTGCTACCAAAAATTTTTAAATGAGATTAAATTCCCTAGTCATGGCCTAATATTGCAATCAGACAGTTTATTAATTAAGGGGATAGACAATCCAGATTATTTGAAATCAACAATTGAAAAAATTTTTAAAAGTGCTGACATAGAATCTATTAAAATATTCACCGATATGCGCGCTAATTTTAATCCAACTCGGATGAAGTTTATTGGTTCAGTCGGCAAGATTTTAATTAATAAAATTTTAACTTTATGTCCGGGATGTAGTTCGCCGGGTTTCGGAATTGTAAAACACTTACCTGGACTTCCATGTCGAGATTGTGGATTTGCTACTAATGGCATTCTTTTTTATGTTCTCCAATGCCCGAAGTGTGGTTTGCAAGAAAAACAAAAGAGGAGCGATGACGTTTTTTATTCTGAACCTGCAGAATGTGATATGTGTAACCCATGAGTACCAATATGTTAATGAAAGCAATCGAATTACTAAAAAATGATGATCTAGTTGGAATGCCTACTGAGACGGTCTACGGAATAGCTGGATCTATTTATTCTGAAGTTGCGCTAAAAAAAATATTTAAAATAAAAGAGAGACCTTTTTTTGATCCACTCATTATTCATGTATCAAATATTGAAGAGGCTAAAATACTTGTTAAGCATTGGCCTAAATCAGCGGATGTTTTAACCGATAAATTTTGGCCAGGCCCACTGACTTTAGTGCTTGAAAAATCAAATTTGGTTAATGACCTAATTACTTCAGGTCTCTCTACAGTAGCTATAAGAATGCCTAATCACCCGATCGCATTAAATCTAATAAAAAATTTTGGTAGTCCACTAGCTGCACCAAGTGCCAACAAATTTAAAAAAACCAGTCCAACGACATATCAACATGTAAAAGATGAATTTCTTGATGATGTTTATGTTTTAGATGGGGGAAGTTGTATTGTTGGGCTTGAGTCAACTATTTTATATCTTAATGAAAATGAGAATTTCTTAGAAGTTGAAGTTTTGCGAAAAGGATTTATAAAATATTCAGAAATAGAAAAAATTTTGATTGAGAATGGTTTTAAATTAAAAAGTGCAAAACTTGAAAATTCAATCAATGTTCCGGGTAATATGAAAAATCATTATATGCCCAAGAAGCCATTTGTTATTTTAACAGATGGAAAAGGATTAGAAGAATTAAAAATCAATTTTAGTACCTATGTTGAAATGATTTTATCGCATTCACCTGATATAGCGGCAAGACAATTATATTCTCATTTAAGAATTTCAAGTCAGGGCAAAGAAGACATTATTATTTTTAAAAAAATGAGTTGGCATACAGGCGAATTATGGGAAGCTATCCTCGATAGGCTTTTAAAAGCGGCATCCGAAATTTGTTAACAAAAAAAGTGTAGGTTCTTTTTTATGCCAGCCCAAGCCAGCCGAGTAGGGCCATTTGATGAAATACAATGAAATCGAATGAAAAATAATGAAAATAGTAAAGGCACGAAAGGCAGAGTTTCACTCGTAAATTGTTAATAATAAAACATTTTTAAGAAGTACAAATTATGCCTCGGGTAGTTCGGGCATAGGTTTATATCTTGTTAAAATTAAAGAGCAAAAATAAGCCGGAATTTTTCATTCCGACTTATTTCGACTGCTCGTTCCGACTAAATTATCAGATTTCAGTTATTTGTTCCAGTTTTAAACTTTCGAATATGCTCCATGATCTTTTGTGAGAACTCTTTTTGATCGTCTTCTGTCGACTTAGAATAATGATCAGCTAGCTTTAAAT
>JACMRM010000123.1 GCA_014376445.1 Bacteriovorax sp.
ATTTTCATTGGAGACGTGCCAGAGCAGTCCAATGGAACGGTTTGCAAAACCGTAAAGCCGGCGGTGCGAATCCGCCCGTCTCCTCCATGAAAATATATCGTTTATCCTTTCAACTACTTCCCACTAATTCTAAATGAGCGTGAGCCAACTGTGAGCCATTGGCTTCAAAAGCTATTACTGAAGCTGCTTTTTTCATATGGCTTGAATGAAGGTGAGCGTATCGTTTGGCCGTCATATCAACCTTAGAATGACCTAAGATTTTAGATAGCGTGTAGATATCACCACCGTTCATGCAAAAGTTCGTCGCAAAGGTAGAGCGAAGATTATGAAACTTAATCGGGGACACATCTGCTCTTTTGATCGCTGCTTTAAAAAGACGATCTGAGATGTGCTCTAGATAAAGCTCCCTTCCACATTTCTCAACAAAGACATTATCCAATGAACGCTTTTCTTCCTTTAAACTTTTTAGAGTTCGAAAGACGATCTCATTCATCTGAACGTAGACGACTTTTCCGGTCTTAGTAGTCTCTTTGATTCCGTAACGGTCTCTAGAGCGTGAGATTTCAATCTGCTGATTACTGAAGTCTACTTTATCCCATTTTAAGCCTAAGTGATCTCCGCGTCTCATGCCAGTGTTTAAAGCGACCACATAAAGCATTACTTTTATTCGTGGTAAAGATGAGAATCAAATTGTGTAAAGATTTCATCCTTGATTGATTATATCAAACACTTCTCTTATGTTTTTTTTTAAAAAATTTTATTTAAAATTAAAATTAGGAATTGATCTTTCCCCGATAAACACCATCAAAACCTAGATGGGCCACTCTCTGTTTGACCCATCATCAACACAGATCCCATTCAAAAACTGAGAATCGAAGCAGCATTTAAGCGATCCGTTGTAATCTTTTCATTCTTGCAAACTCAATCGGTGTTAAATTTCCTATCGAAGTAAATGGTTTCCATTCGTTGTAGTTAAACCTCAATTTTTCGATTATTTCTGGTACTAATGCTAGCGATCGAAATAAATTCATATTCAAACATTAATCACGAATTTTTACGTTGAACAATTTGACCTAACTCCAAAAAACTGGACTGTTTAAAATTCTTAAAAACGGATAGAGTAAGTAGCATATCAGCAGGAAATACTCGGAATAAAAATAGCTGAGCATAAGATTATTATTAAATAAATAATATCATTTTTAATGATTGTCTAAAATCATTGTGTTTTAAAAACAAAAAAAATTAATCAATTTAGAACTTAGAAAAAAAATCAGGGCAAAAAAGAGTATAATAAACTCACTCATTAGTAAGGAATACCCTTGAAGTTTAGTATTTTAATTCTCACAATTTTTATTATCTCGATGTCTTGTTTTTCACAGGATCAAGCCGCTGCAGATTCTCAATCTTCTCAGAATTTTGCAGTAAAATGGTTTGAGGCAACGAAAAATAAATTTGTAACAATTTATGATCAAGGACAAAATGATTTATATGTCTTGGGTTACGCCTATCATGACCGAAACACCTATACGAAAGATAAACTAAAAAATCTTAACGAAGGGGCCTATGGCCTCGGGCTTGGAAGAAGTATAGTTAATGAAAAAGGCAATACTGAAATGCTATATGCTATGTTTCACCTTGATTCTCATAAAGATCTCCAGGTGAATATTGGATACGCATGGGTAAAAAAAATTAGTGTCATAGGAAATCTTAAAGTGGGGATTGGCTACACTGCATTCTTAGTTTCCAGAACTGACTTCGCACATCGTATACCTATTCCATTTGCTTTGCCTCTAGCAACGATTGATATCGGCAATGCTTCCTTAAATGCAATCCTGATCCCAAAATTGAATAATGGGATCAATAACGGAAATGTATTATTTCTTTTTGGCAAATTCACATGGGGGAGAAAAAAAGAAGCGCTTCTCTAGAGAAGTAACCAGGCCTCTCGAATATATTTCTGTATAGTTCGATGAGAGTTATGCTTTTTCACGTGATATGTATATTTCGCCGTATTTGAATTTCTTTTGAAAAATATTGCAGCGAAGACCCCTAATCAGGGGTCTTTTTTTAGAAGACTATTTTTTGATAACAGATTTTTTTACTGGAGTTGTTGTTGTCTTAGTATTTTTTGAAGTCTTTTGTTTTTCCATTACAGGCGCATTAGAGGGAAGGGCGTAGTAGTTGTACCCGTTAATTGGGGCCGACTTCGCATTAAGATCCAGAGGCCCTAATGTTTTCATTTTCGGTTTGCTTGCCATTTTTTTTGTACTCATATCTGCACAAGATACGGTGAATGCTAGAGCTAAAATAGATAGAATAAGTGAAGTAGTTTTCATGGTGACTCCTAGTTTATTCGCATCATAAAACAAGAAATTTAGAGTGTCTATTTAAACGGAGATTAAGAAAACTAGAAAGGTTCCAGCAGACTTGTGGTAGCTACAGCGCACAAGAATAACGCATGTGAGCTACCACAAATCTGTATGGCAAGCTATTAAGGCGCTGAGGCAAAAGTAAGATCTCGCGGGAAATTACGCCTAATTTAGACCTTCATACTACAATATTTTCTGTTGTGCCCTCAGAAACAAAAACATCGAGACGTTTTTTTACGTCTGCTTGTATTCCTTGAAAATTGAAGTTTAAACTTTGCCGGAAGTATCACTGAAAATAATGATAGAGGAATTATCAGACTTTCCAATTTGCTTTTTAATTTTAGTGTCGATTTCTGTAAGGGGGACCCTGACAAAATAAGTTGTGACCGTCAAATATTGTGTATCTCTTTAGGTTAACCATTTTGAACCTTTAAAATAATTATACTCTGGTACAATTAATATAGAAGCTTCAGATTATTTTTTCTAAAAATAAAATAGGTAGATTTGAAATGGGAGAATTTGTTTTTACTTTGTCGACAGCAGGCAGAATAATGATGGCCATCAAGGTGTTGGTGAGACAGCGAGACAGATTTTTTTGAACACTAAAACCTGTGGTGAAAACAAATAATATGAGCAGAATCATAATATTAATTGTTCAAAGATAAAAAAGTTTTTTATAGTAAGACATCTCTAATTATACCCAGGATCGGTATGAAGTTTTTTTCTTTATTCGCTATTTTATCAGGTTTTATTTTTCTAGGATGCGCCGGCCATGAAAAGACCCCGGAGATCACTGAAAGCATCAAAAAGATTATTGATTTGGAGGAACCTGTAAATCTGGACCTGGAGCTGTCAGATAAATTGCAAGGCATCTGGAAACAGTATTTCGTCGAAGAGTTCAATGACTCGCGCGCTGTGAATATTATGGTTTTTACCAACCGTCAATTTAAGAGCAAAGGTTTTGGTTGCACTGACGATTACTTCGGGATTGGAATTGATAATACCAATTTTCGTTTAGGCGTTTGCAGGGTCAACGTTCCGAGGAACCACAGTACAGGAGCTTTGAGTTTTTCCAAAGATCAGCGCGAAAGTTCACACGATTATTTTAAAATTCTCGGACAAAAAGAACTAAATTTAACAACGCTGATGGATTACCTGAAAAAATCAAAACGCTCTCCACTTATTTTTGTTCACGGATTCAATGTGAAACATGAAGAAGCTGTCCTTAGGGCATCACAGATTGCCTATGATTTAAAATATCAGGGGCCGTTGATTTTATTTTCATGGCCTGCTGGGTCTGGCGATGGATTCCTGGACGATAAATTAATCAAGAGAACCTATGATGCGAATTTAAAAAATGCACAGGCATCTGTGTCTGCATTTAAAATTTTTGTCGGTAAATTAATGGAAAATAAAATTATTCCAAATATCGTCGTTCATTCAATGGGCCACCAGGTGGTTTTGCCTGCGCTGTTTGAGCTGGGAAAAGAAGGACAGATCCAGGCGAATAACCAGCAGATGCCTTTAGGAGAGATTATTCTCAATGCTCCGGACTTTGATGCTGATTTGTTTGTTAAAAATATTGAAGTGATAAAAAACCTGAGCCGTCGTGTAACTCTTTACTGCTCATATAATGACAAGGCGATGTTTGCTTCTGAATCACTGAACAGCTCCAAGCGACTTGGAGGATGCTCTTATATGGAAGGTGTGGACTCAATCAACGTGAGCCTTCTCGACAATGCAACTTTTGGTCTCAACCACGGATACTATGCTTCACGGCCGATCTTAACTGATGTCTTTCAGGTCCTTCTGGGAATAGAGGCAGACAGACGCCTTTTCATGAAAAAAAGTGATCCAAACAGCACTGAGAAATATTACCTGCGACCATAATCGTCTGAACTTTTGACATATATTTTTTATATGTCAAAAGTTTCATCAACTGTATTTCTCAATATCATGAAATTATAGTGTGTCTCCTTGGCATCTTAACTGCAAATACCCTTTCATATAAAATAACGAACCCGAGGTTTTTATGAAAATACTATTATTGATTTTAATTGCTCTTCCAGCACTTTCATTTTCTGCAGAATTTGCATCAATGGCCTCAAAGCCAAATGTCCTTGAATTAAAAAAATATAGAACAGTGACCGGTGGTCTTGAACTTAGATACATTCACGATTCACCTCGTATTGTTATGAGAATTGGTGCAGGAACTAACGAGGCCAATGACTTTTTAGAAAAAGTTATGAAATCAGATCTTATAAAATTAAATTGTGACGGTGATTTTTATCCGGCCTACGATAGATTCGGAAGCCCTTACATGCACATCAATTCGCTTAAGTCTTGTGTTGATGAAGACGGTTCTGTGATCGCTCACTCAATCGGTCTGACTGCTTTATCAAATGCAGATGTTGCAAAAAGTAAAAAATTTATCGAAGACAATATGAAACCTGTCGCAGCACTTGTAGCACCAAATGTCAACGACAGTCATAATCCAAAAGAAGTAGTGAATCCAAAAGCAGGTGTATTTTCTAGTAAACTTGACAGCAAGAACTTGGCAAAATAATTTTATAAATATTTATCTTATAAAGAAACCCGGAGAATTCCGGGTTTCTTTATTTCTTGTTCAAGCAAGTTTTTTCACATCTTTTTGTTGCCTGCGAGGAAGCTCTATAACAAAAGAAGTGTTGGGTGAAATGGGGTCATAGTAAAATTTTCCATCATGTGCCTCGATGATTCCACGGGAAATACTGAGCCCCAGTCCTGTACCTTTACCAAACTCTTTAGTGGTGAAAAAAGGCTCCATCATCTTATTTTGAATATCAAGTCTGATTCCTTTGCCACTATCAGTTGTTTTGATAATCAGGGAGTCGCCATCACCACTTAATGCAATGGTTACTTTAATCCATTTTTCATTCAAATCAGAGATTGCATGAACGGAATTGTTAATTAAATTCATCAATACCTGTGTGATCTGAGAGGCCCTCGCATCCAGTTCGAGAGAAATTTCTTCAGGATAATCTAATTGAAGCTTTATTTCAGAAGTTCTTAAACGCTCTTCACACAAAAACTGAGTGTCTTCAATAATAGTTTTTAAATTGACTGGTTCCATGGGATCAAGATCGGCATTTCTTGAAATAGTTTTCAGACTGCGGATTATTTTTGCAATCCTGTGTGCTGTTTCATTGATCTGATTAATACTTTTAAAAAATACTTCCTGATTAAATTCATTTCGCGCCATCATTGTTTTCAACTTACCGGCGCGAGAGATGATGATAGTGAGCGGGTTATTAATTTCATGGGCCATGCTACCGGCGAGTTCTCCCAATTCAGAAAATTTTGCATTCTTTGCCATGGCAATTTTCTGTTGATCTATCACTGCTTCCTGATTTTTTCTTTCGGTAATATCACGTGAAATAATAAGTAGGTGAGTTACATTTCCTTCTTCATTTAACTTCGGCGAGATAGTTGAATCAAACCATGAGTTTATATTATTATCTACAGAGCATGACTCAAATTCGACACTTCTTTTAGTCGTGAGGACTTTTTGAAACATAAAAAGTGTTTTTTCCAGTAATGTCGGCGAAATGACTTGAGATACGGGCCGGCCAATGACATTTTTCACATCGACCTTAATTCGTTCGCAGAAGGCAGGATTGACCATTTGAAGAGGCCAGATTTTTTCCGCGTCTACTTCAACGATACCCATCATTTCTGAAGAGTTATTGAAAATCATCTGCGACCATTCATCACTTTTCTTCAGATTGTTTTTGGTTTTCAAGTGCAGCAGTGTTTCTGCTCTGAGTGTAAGCAGGTGCTCTGACTGGCGGGCCAGCCTCATCATGAACTGCATTTGATCTTCAGTAAGCTCTCGCGGCCTGGTGTCTATAATACAAAGTGTTCCGATATTGTGGCCACATTTGGTTTTGAGAGGAATTCCCAGATAGAAACGAATCTTGATGCCATCTGTGACTAAGGGATTATATTTAAAACGCGCATCTTTTAGAGGACTTTTGACCAGAAGATAATTATCTTCTTTGATGGCATGAGCACAGAAGGCGACATCGAGGGTAGTTTCACAGACATCGAGTCCGCGTTTTGATTTGAACCACTGTCTTTTTTCATCGACCAGACTGATAAGTGCTATCGGCATATTGCAGACAGTGGCCGCGAGAAAAGTAATGTCATCGAAGCATTGTTCAGAATCTGTATCAAGGATCTCGAGATCCCTCAGACATTCAAGCCTTTTTTGTTCAGAATTATCTTTGTTCATAAAAATACCTTTGGCATAAGGGCCTGTAGTATTTTTGATATCGGATTAATTCCTTTAGACATTGAGTTTAAGAATGTTTTAAATTTCACGGAAAGATTTTTTAAAAAATAGAAATGACTAGAGTTATTTAATTTTGAATAGAGTTTATTTACTCTAAAAAATACATTAATTTTAACGGATGGCCTTCTCCCAGCTCTTCTTTTGAATGATCCCCTCATTAATTTCCAAATAATTATAAGACATTAGCCACGAGCCTGAGTTGAAGTATTTTTTATTATCCGGCAGATCAACTTCACCCATGTGATGAGTGTGTCCGAAGATAACGGCATCAAAACCTCGTCTGCAGATTTCATGAGCGGCTTCCTGGAACTCCGGCTGCTCACCGGGAATACCGGATTTTTTTAATCGGATTTTTGCAAAAAGTTTTTCGATGTTAATCCATAATTTATAAAGATTGGGATGAATTTCTAAAAAAATTCCGGCCAGTCTTGTAAGCATTTCATAAACCGCAGGGAATTTAACAAAAAAAGGATCGTATAAATGGCCGTGCTCAATTCTTATCCTTGAAGCTCCTGAACTTAAATTTAAAAATGGACAGACTTTTAAAGCGCCCCAGTCCTCCAAAAAATTCTCCAACGCAATATCGTGATTGCCTACAATATAATAGACACTAGTGCCGAGTTTGTTTATATCCCTTAGAGTTCTTACCACCATGGGGATCTCAAGAGCGAGCTTGTCAAAAGAAACCTGGGCAATCTCGAGTCCGTCGCCGTTAATACAGATATCATATCCTTCGAATGCAGCCCATTTTAAAAACCTCAAGGCCTCATCTCGTCCTGTGGAAAATGGGTTGCCTAAATGGATGTCTGAGATAACCACTAATTTTTTTGCTGATGCTGTAGTTATCATTTCGCCACTGAAGATGTATTGAGAATATCTTCGGCCATCTCACTTGACATCTTTCCGCTTTGAACAGCTTCAAGAAATTTTTCGCTGGAAACTTTTACTCTCGAGCTTAGTTGTTGAAGCATTTCAAAAGCAAAAGTCGGGTCGCGGCGGATCTTTAAAAGAAATCCTCCGGGGTGCAGAACCAGCACTTTTGTTTTTCCTTTGGAGTAGGCAGAAGCAAAACGCGGAATGTTTTGAAGTAAGGCCATATCTCCGAAAAAATCACCGCGAAGAAGTTCTGCCAGAATGATTTCTCCCTCAATAGTAGTCTTTCTGATTTCGACAGCACCTTCCTGGATTATAAACAGGTCGCGATCTTCATCGCCTTCCTTGAAAATAATTTCACCGTCGCTAAATTCACGGATGTGTTCATGATTAAACCGGCGTTCAAGTGCGATAGGCATATCAACTTCCTAAAATGGTCTGGTATATGTGAGATTGTTAAATAAAGATTAGCAGTTTGTGTGTTTTTTTAAAGGAGAATTATCTGCACGAATGAAATTATATTTCATGCGTACAGATAATGACTAAATTAAATTTCATGCAGACCGTGCTGATGGTGATGGTGATGATGAGTTTGTTCTCTTATTGCCAGATATCCAAAATATCCGCCCATTACAGCGAAAATCCCGTGAGCAATCACTTCATAACCAAATAGAGGCCAGTAGCCAGAAAGAGTATTGGTCTGTGGAAAGAGGCCTAAAATCGCCAGTGCACCCATTACCCAGAAAACAGTTTTGGAAAAAATCTTTGAGTAACGAAAGCTTTGATCTTTCGCAAAATAACAGGCCATTCCAGCGAGACCAAATATAATCAATGCAACTTTATTTAAAATGTTCATTGGAAAAAGATCCAGAAAAAGTCCGTAGCTGGTATTTACGTAAAGTACAGGCAGAGTATCGACGCCGCTGTTTAAAACCGGTACAAGGGCAAGACACCCCATAACTAGCATGACAACACCGCCTATCAGTGCAAAATTTCTTGTCGACATATGTATCTCCTTGATAAAAGTTCCAGAGTCTATCTTCAATAATATCTTGCAAATGAGCGGCCGGAATAGGAGAGTGATTCGCTGTGATTACATTTCTACAAATTCATTATAAGAATTTTCAATATACTTGATCAGCCCGATAATTCTATCCATCTCAAGAGGTTTTTTTAAAAGATCGAGTGCTCCTCGCTTAATCGCTTCTTCGCGTGTGATATCTGCCTGTCCTGTTACTAAAATAACGTAAGGAAGAAGTCGGTCGATTTTTCGAAGCTCATCCACTAAAAATAGGCCTCCTCCATCCGGCATGCGGATATCGCTGACGACGAATTCAATTTCCTGGTCGCGGATAATTTTCAATGCCTCTTTTCCGCTGCTCGCCTCAACTGTTCTATAGCCTTCGAGCTGCAGATAAGAGCAGATGGCCTCTCTAATATCAATATCATCATCAACCACCAGTATGAATTTTCTTTCTTTTAAAAGTAGCTTGATAGTGAAGCAGGTATTTTTATAATGGTCATCGTAAAAAATTTCTCCACCGTGTTTCTTGATAATTTCAAATGCAAGGCTTAACCCTAAACCTGTCCCTTTGCCGATTTCTTTCGTTGTATAGAAAGGCTGAAATATTTTTTCCCGTATTTCCTTTGGAACTCCATCGCCGGAATCGATAAAATGCATGAACATCCATTTTTTATTCTGAGCGGCCTCTATCTTGATCCATTTTTGAGCTCGATCTTCAATGGCATCGAAAGAGTTATTAAGCAGGATAAGAAAAACCTGAGAGAGCTGAATAGGGTAACAATTGAGATGAGATTCATAGATAGGAGCTTTCGGATCAAAGAATAATTCAACATTATGATTTTTAAATTTTTCTTCACAAAGATTTAAAACATTATCAATAATACCTTTTATCACTGCATCCTGTCTTTCTTCCGTAGAAGCATCCTTAGAAATATTTTTTAATCCCTGGATGACATTGGAGATGCGGTCAACAGTTCCAAGAATGGACTGGGTGTTTTTCAAGAAAAGATCATTGTCGGGAATTCCTCTTTCAATCATTTTCTCCATTATGCGCGTTTTTGTGTGTATAACTGTCAGCGGATTATTAATTTCGTGGGCAATTCCTCCGGCCATTTCGCCGAGAGCGGCCATCTTCGAACTATTGATGGCAGATGCCGTCTGTAATTCAATCTTTTTTTCCTGCTCGGTGATTTTATTTTCTTTTTCAAGATTCAGGTGATGAATTTTTTTAATCATTCTATTTATAGAATCCTGCAGGACGCTGATTTCATCGCGTGTTTTGGTTTTTCTTTTAATCTTGAGATAATTTTCTTCAATCGAATTAAGATTAAAGGCCTGAACGAACTCAATAATCTGTTCGAGATTTTTATTGATGTAGTGGTGACAGATAATTAGAATCAGCCATGAGATGAGAAATGTTTTTAGAAACTGCGCCACTATAAAAAAAGCGAGGCGGTTATAAATATCCATCTTGATATTGCCAATAGTTGCCGTCACTTCAACGTTGCCTAAAAATTCCGGAGTGTCGTCTGCATTGCTTTTATAATTGAGAGGAAATTTATAAGTGCGGTAGTCTTCAGATTTTTCCCGGAACTGCTTTTTATTGTGATAACTCTCTGTTGACAGAAGTCCAGTCGAGTCTGTCACCCGCACCCTTATTATATCTTCAAGCTTCGCTATACTGTCTACTTGCACCTGCAGATAACTATGGTCTTCATTCCATGCGGCCTGGCTCATCGCCTGCGCAGACGAATCACTAATTTGCTGAATTTTTTCAACGAGAGAAGAAAGATCTTTACCGTATTCAAATTTGAAGTGGAAAAAAACTACGATTGAAGTCAGGACAGTACTGACAATGATAATTGCGAATAAAAGTTTTTTCTTGAGTGGTCTGAATGCCTGTGGGGCATCTTGAACAATATCTGCTTTCATCATCTGGCCTCTTTTAAAAAAGTACCAAACTCCCGCTTATAGTAGATCACTAAGCAAAAATTAAAACAAGATCAGTTGTGGGCTCAAAGCGGCCATCTGAATTATACATATCTTGAACAGGATAAATAAATTTTATCTTAATGTTAAATTAAAATTAGTTAATCAACGATCTTTAGTTTATGTAAATACAATAATTTATAAATTATAGTCAAGATTCATATCATGAACGGCTTCATGACTTTTTGTGAATTTTTCATTTTATTTTTGTGAACGAAATTGACAACAATTTTTATTGAGAATAAAAAATCGATAGCAAAATCCTGACAAGATTATCTTGTCTTACATAATTAGGAGTCCATATGAAATCACTTATCGTGCTAGCCTCAATGTTCGTTTCTGCATCAGCTTTTGCAACTACTGCAGTTTATCATGACTACGCTCAGGTTCTTGGGGCCATCAAGCTCGATAACGCATGCGTTACTGACTCAACTGTAAAATCAATCCACCCGGTTACTGTTTGTACAAAAATGGAATCAACCACTGTTAATAGCGGCAGTGAAAGCGGATCTCACACTGAATGGACATGTGTTGAATCAAAATCTAAATACTTAGAATACTCACGTACATTTGCTAAAGCTATTTGTACAAAATATGCTCCCATCAACGAAGCTCAATCTGGGGAGTGTTTACAATGGGGTACAAAATCAGAAACTATGCCGACAACTATCAAGGTTAGAACTGAAGTGACTAACGGAGAAGTGACTTCTTCAAAAGTTACATGGTTCTCATTCCCAACTTGTAACTAATTCTTTTTTTGCATATAGTGCAGCGGCCGGGAGGATTCTCCCGGCCTTTTTAGTTTAAGACCTCGGGGATTTTTTAGATGAGCGATTATTCTTTTTCAAATTTCAGGGATTTTTTTGAGTATAATCTCAAAAAAAATAATCGTGACAGCTATGGCGCAAAAATTTTTACGCTGAACGATTTTTCAAAAAAACTCGGTTACAGATCACCCTCTCTTTTATCCATGATCGCTACAGGAAAAAGACTTCCTTCCACTGAAATTCTCGAAGTGCTTTTTGACGAATGGAAAATTGATTCCAATCAAAGAGAGATCGTAAGAATTCGTCTGGAAATTGAAAAACGAATTAAAAAAAACAAGCCGACACTGGGGCTTGTTGAAAAATTATCCAAGATCGATAAAAAATCAAAATACCAGACCATCAATCTGGACGCTTTTAATTCCATCAAAGACTGGCACAACCTGGTTCTGCAGATGATGGTAGGAACTTCTTCGTTTATAGAAGACTACACACAACTAAGCTATATTCTGAGACGCAAAGCGAGCCCGTCACAAATCAGAAAAGGGATTGAATCGCTTTTAAAAATAGGAATGCTTAAGAGAAATCCGAAGACCGGCGAGCTGGAAAAAAACGAAAATGAAGATAGTCGTGAGACGACTCACGATATTCCTTCAGAAGCGATCCGTGAGCACCACCGCGGAATGATTAACAGAGCTCTGGATGCTATTGATGAACAGGACGTGGCAGACCGCCATTTAAATTCACTGACACTTAAGTTTAACCAAGACAGTAAAGCAGAGGCAAAGGCCTTCATATTGAATTTCGTAAAAGAGTTTAATGATAAATTTCACGACAATGAGTCGAGTGACATTCATCAACTGAACGTCCAGTTTTTTGGACACACTCAGCGCTCAGAAAAAATTATTCACGACAAGGAAGCTGACCAATGAAATATATTTTAATTATTGTTTTTTGTTTTTATAATCTTAAAGCATTTGCCGGCGGTGGAACAGTCGTTGGAAACGGAGCAGGTGTTGTTGAGAGTAGTTTTCAGCAGGCCTACACTTCACTTGATAAGTTTATTCCAAGCTGTCTTGCCGTTGAGAAATGCGGGCTAACAAATGAAGACAAAATTATGCTGGGTAAAATTCAGAAAATTGTTAAGCTGAATGTCAGCAGAAAAGACCGTTTGGTTTTTCTTTCAGAGGCACTTAATCCGGGATTTTTTACAACAGGGAATTCTGAAGTATTTAGAATTGCGAAAACTTTTTTAACTTCTGATGCTTCGATTTATATCAACACTGATATGCTTTACAATGAAGACGGACATCCGGCCATTAAGTTTCAGGATATCGTAAGAATTCTTATTCATGAACTTGGTCACCAGACAGGTTACGAGCAGCACGCATGCCTGGATATTTTAGGCTCTAAAGTTGCAGTTTTTTCTGAAGACAGCACTCTATATTATCGTTTTAGACTAGAAGAAGAAAATAGCTCAGTGACATTTGCTGTGACGAACTTTGATTTACCAGTGAAGAGCACTTTTGTGCTTTTTGACTGGAAAAATGCAAAAATTGAGAATCTTACCGATGCAATTATAGCCCAGTCGCCATGTGTGTACGACAGTGAAGCTTACTCCGGCATTGAAGTGATCAATGGTCACTTTACTTTTGATGAAAATGCTTTGATGTCGTTTGAAGCGTGGATCAATGTTTCTTGTAACGAGTCTCTTTCCGGAACGGCGAACGTTTACAGAAGAAACCTTACAGTTAATCTTGATAGTGAATACAAAATAATGAAAGTTTCAGTAAAATAACTCAGGTTTAATCATGAATCAAAATTATATTTTCTTTCCGTGCTTAGGTCTTCTAGTTTTAACTGTTGTTGTACTGCTCAGAATGGTTTTGACCAGAGTTTCTGCAGTGAAAAATGGAACGGTTGATGTTCGTTTTTTCAAGACCTATAATCTTCCAGGCAATCTTCCCAATCATATGGCCCAGGCCTCGAGAAATTTTACCAATCTTTTTGAAGTGCCAACGCTCTTTTATATGGTTTGTGTTTTTGCTTTGATCACCAGGAATGTCGATAGTCTAATGTATATTGCAGCGTGGTTTTATGTGGGTCTTCGATGCCTTCATTCATTAATACATTTAACCAGCAATAAAATTGTACCGCGCATGAGCGTTTATATTGCGAGCTGGCTAGTTTTGGGTTTTATGGGCCTGCTTCTTGCCTATAAAATTCTTTAAAGCAGCGAAAGTTTTTTTCTTTTCGAATAAACCAGCAATAAACAGATTAACGTTATTAGCGCGGCCATCACATATGGTGCTCCGGAAAATTGTGTACGCCCGGGTTTCGTGAAAAAAGAAAAAAGTCCTGTGTATAAAAGCGGGCCGATAATAGACGTGAGACTGGTGATGGAAACAAGTGTTCCCTGAAGCTCACCTTGCTCTTCTGAAGGCGTTCCTTTTGTCACCATAGACTGCAGCGAAGGCATGACGATACTGGTGAATAAAAGAAGCGATGTGGCCGCGTAGATCATCCAGGACTTTGTCACCAGTGCGTACAAAAGAAAATTGATAACTAAAATAACTGAACCGTAGATCACAGATTTTAATTCACCAATCTTTGGCGTGACGATTCGGGTAGTGAATCCCTGACCTAAACCAAAAGCAATTCCAACAACTGTTAATGAAAGTCCGATTTCCAGCGGACTCCAATTAAATTTATAATGAGTGTAAAGGGCCCAGATGCTGGGGTGAGACTGTCCAGCAAGGTTCACAAGGAAAAATGCCCAGATAAGAATTGCTGCTGGAGAGTTGAATAAAACTTTGATCACTGACTTGATGGGGTTCATCTGAGTCAGATCGAGAGATGGTTTGCGTTTTGCTGGTGGCAGTGATTCAGGCAGAACAAAAAGTCCGAAGATAAAATTTATCAGTGATAAAGTGGCGGCCACAATAAAAGGCCATTGATGGCCATAAGATCCGACAAGGCCTCCAAGAGCAGGTCCGATGACAAAACCTACACCAAAAGCAGCACCGATCATTCCGAAATTTTGCGTTCTGTTTTCATCAGTCGAGACATCGGCAATATAAGATGAGGCCACTGTCATGCTGGCGCCGGTAAGTCCGGAAATAATTCTTCCCATAAAAAGAAAGAACATACTGGGAGCAAATGCCATTAAAATATAATCGAGTCCTGAACCGCAAAGTGCAACCAGAAGAACCGGTCTTCTGCCGAATCTGTCCGAGAGCGAGCCTAATAGCGGTGAAGCGAAAAAAAGCATAAAAGAATATAGTGAAATGAAGTAGCCGTAAAAAGTGCTGACGAAAGCTTCGTCAGTACCAAATCGTCTGATGACTTCTGGAAGAATTGGAACAACAATTCCTATTCCGATTGCATCGAGAAGGATAGTGACAAAAATAAATGTCATGCGCGCCTGGGAATTTTTCATTGTTTAAGTATGATAAAAAAAAAATGTATTGTCAGCGCTTTTAATGACAATATTTGGAAAATACATTACCTTTAAGAGCGACTTGTTACAGGAGATTTTTTTCCAAAGGCGATGATCATTGAAACTTAAATTA
Source organism: Bacteriovorax sp. (assembly GCA_014376445.1). Lineage (GTDB taxonomy): Bacteria > Bdellovibrionota > Bacteriovoracia > Bacteriovoracales > Bacteriovoracaceae > Bacteriovorax. Next base: position 14,925 of record JACMRM010000123.1, read on the forward strand.
AAAGTTCCCTACAAAATCTGGATTGATGCCGATGCCTGCCCTAAACCGGTGAAAGAAATTCTTTTCAAAAGTTCTGCTCGTCTGAAAATTGAGCTGGCGTTGGTGGCGAATGCATATCAGGCGATTCCGCAGTCTCCGCTTATTACTCTGACTGTCGTCGGAAAAAAACTTGATGAGGCCGATCAGTACATTGTCGATCATGTACGGCCTGGCGAGCTGGTGGTGACGGCCGACATTCCGCTGGCGGCAAAAGTTGTGGCGAAAAAAGCCTTTGCAGTTAATCCGCGCGGGGAGATTTACACCGAAGAAAATATCGGTGAGATTTTATCAATGAGGGATTTTATGAAGGATCTCAGGGACGGTGGAGCTGTGACGGGCGGACCTTCGACATTTGGTCCTAAAGACGTTGAACACTTCGCCAATTCAATCAATAAACTTTTTCAGTAGTCATTTTGGAACCACTTCAAAAAATAATTATTACATTTATCAAAAAAATCTTACAAACGGTGCTTTTAAACGAAAGAGCGCTTTAGTTCATCGGCAGAGAGTTATTTTTTATTCTACGTTGCCTGCTATTTGATTATTTAAAAGAGGATTAGTTTATGAGTGGTAAATTACTGAGCCCAAAATACCTGGCCGTTCTTCTGCTTGCAGTTGTCTTTTTGTTTTTACTTTCCTTTGATGTTTTTTCTGCGACGGAAATTAGTTTTGCCAAAGTTACAAAATGCTCTTTCGGACTCTATAGTTATTAGTGATTAAATTTTATTGATAAATCCGGTGCTTTTGTAATGTAAAAATTTCAAAGGCCTCAATCATTCACGCCATAGTACTTTTTCTCCATTATAAATGGACCATGAAAAAAATAATTCACATGCTGTTCGCTTTATTACTGACTTTCGCTCTGACCATAGGTGTGTTTGCCGCTGATTTTCCAACAGGGCCGGAGCTTTCAATTACTCCCGGAAAACTTTGCGATCGGCCTACAGCTTTAAGATACCCGGAAAAAATCCCTTACTGCACACGCGATGTTTCATATGATACAAAAGAAATTCTGATGAAAGAGTACGATCAAAAGTTTGACTATCATATTATGACGATAACACGCACAGACTTTAAGATAGATCACCTTATTCCACTTTGTGCCGGCGGATCAAATGACATCACTAATCTCTGGCCACAGCATAAATCAGTTTATGAAATTACAGACCCTCTTGAACCAGTTATCTGTGCGAAAATGGCGCAAGGAAGACTAAATCAGAAAGATGCAGTTTCGTTGGTCATAGAGGCAAAAACGCATCTAGATCGTGTTCCTGTTATTCTTCAAAACGTTAATAAAATGTAATTTAAAATTAAGTAGAGTTATTCGTGAGGTTTGCTAGCACTAGGCATATGGGAATTCAACTCATGTGGGAATAACTCATGGATTGAAGTGGCACAGAAAATTATTCAACCGTTTGTTACAACAAAAATGTAGGAATGGGAACAGGATAGGGACTTCCATTTCCAAAGGTATTATCGAAACTCACGGTGTAACACTGTTTCTTGAGCGCTTTAGTTTAAACACACGCTTTGTTATTTGGCCTCCAGTTAAAACTTCTGATTTATAATTTTCTAAAAATCTCTTTTGGGTTTATGCTTTTATAAAGAGGTTCATATGAAAAGTTATTTTTTAGCAAGTTTACTAGTATTCTCATTATCAGCTGTTGCTGAAATCACTTCAAAATCGGCAGCACCTGATTTTAAATTAAAGGACATTCAGGGAAAAGAGCATAACCTTTCAGACTTTAAAGGAAAATGGGTTGTGCTTGAATGGTTTAATAAAGACTGTCCGTTTATCAGAAAACATTATGACAGCAACAACATGCAGACACTTCAGGCGAAGTATACAGCGATGGGAGTCGTGTGGCTTTCGGTGAAGTCTTCAGCAAAAGGGAGTCAAGGTTATGAGTTAGGGCCCGATTCTGTAAAAACTGTTGAGAGATTAAAAGCTCATCCTTCTTATGTTTTGATGGATGATAAAGGTGTCGTTGGAAGAATGTATGGAGCGAAAACGACTCCACATATGTTTGTGATTTCGCCGGAGCAGAAAGTTGCTTATTCTGGTGCAATTGATGACAACGATTCCTCTGATCCTGCAACGACTAAGGCTGCGAAGAATTATGTAGCGGCGGCGCTTGATTCCGGGATGAGTGGGAAAGTAATAGCTGTGGCCGCAACGAAACCGTATGGATGCGGGGTTAAGTATTAATAGACTAACTACAAATAACTCTAATACCGCATTGGTCTTTTTATATTTTTATTTGTAGTCTTTCAGAAATTTTGTAAGTTCTGCCGCCCCTTCGACAATCATTTTCGTATCACAACTAAAAGCAAGTCTAATTGACTGTTTGCTTGTGTGAGAGTCACCAAAACATGATCCCGGAGCATTACCTAATCCGCGAGCAGCAAGCTCTTCAGATAATTTTTCTACATCGATACCATCTTTCACTGTACACCAAAGATAGAAAGCAGCTTTTGGAACGTAAGGTTTAAGTACGTCTTGTCCTTTAAGAGCTTCAAGAAATAAATTTCTTCTCTTTAAGTATTCAGCATTCATTTCTGCATACCATTCTTCCGGCGTGTCCTGAACGGCGTGAATCGCTCCCCATTGAGAAATAGAGTTGATTCCATTCACTGTACAACGAAGAAGTTTTGCAGCTCTGTCATTGAAGAGCTCGTTTGTCGAAGCAAAGTATCCAATGCGAAGACCGCTCATCGCATATGATTTCGAGTATGAATAAACTGAAACAATCTTATCGTAAGTTGGGATCAAGGAAGCAATTGATGTATGTGATCCACCATCGTAAAGAATATGCTCGTAAGCTTCATCAGCAACGATCCATAAATTATTTTTCACAGCAAGGTCTGCAATTTTTTGTAATTCCGCTACAGGAATAATGGCACCTGTCGGGTTTTGTGGAGAGTTTAAAAAAATTACTTTTGTTTTTGGAGTTAACTTCGCTTCAATATCCATCGCTCTGTAAACGTAATCGTATTCTGGTTTTAGTTCAACACCAACTGTTTTTGCTCCCGCAAGGCGGGCGTTTTCTACAGCTTCAGTCCACATTGGGTCCGGAACAATAACTTCATCGCCTTCTTCAACGATACACTGGTAGCGAACATAAACAGCGTGCATTCCTCCGTTTGTGATTGACATGTGCCCTGGTTTAACCGGGATTTTATTTTGAGCATTTAATTTAAGAGCAAG
>JACMRM010000124.1 GCA_014376445.1 Bacteriovorax sp.
AGCATCAGTAGATACTTCGGATGAAATAGGTGCTGCTTTCGCAGTAGATATTTTGGTTGCAGAAGAAGTATTTCTTCCTAGGGTGATATCCTCGCGTGAAGGCGATGGATCTTGAGAAGGGTAGAATTCATCCGGTGTAGTAAACTTTATATCTGCTTTTTCAGAGTCTTTTTTAATTTGTTCTTTTGTCTCTTCAGGAAAATCACTAACACTTACTCTTGATGAAGAAGCTGACCTCTCATCATTTTGTTCACGTGCCATATCCGGATTGTTTTCAACTTTAGCATAGTTTGAATTCAGTCTTCTTTCTGGAGATCCTGACTTCATTGTATCGTTAAAAGCTCTTTCAGTTGTACGGTCGTGTAAACCGGCTTCACCTGCCGGAGATCTAGCATCTCGGTTTTCGATATCATTTCCATCTTTTTTTGAAGATAGAAACTTTTTATTGTTATCCGTATCGTTAGGTGATTTAGCTTTTATCTTAGAAGATGTTTTTGCATTTTCTAAAACGTGTGTTTTATTTTTTTGCAAATCACTTTGAATGTTTTGGTTATCTAACACGGTCAACCTCAATGTTTATATTGCGATCTCATGATCACATGTTTTAACTATTGCACCTCTCATGCCAAAACTTTACTTTACGATTTTATGGTAAGTTATCCGATTGCAGAAGTGAAAGTCTGGGGAATAATTACGCGGCCGTGTAGCAAAAATACTAACGCTGTACATCTTTGACCTGTTTTAGACAAGTACTTTTTGTATAAACTAGGCATGTGAATTGCTATCTTTTTTATGAGACCGCTTGTGGTTTTTATTAGGGAGTTCTAAATGACAGTTAAAAAAGTAAAAGCGAATGCACGTCAAAAAAAAGTATTAAAAATGGTTAATGAAGTTCACATAAACGATATGAGTAATGTTCAAGCTCAAGTAGCAAGACATGATGAAGACGCTCTTCGCCGCCAGTTAATAGTCATTCAAAAAGATTATAAAAGGTTGATGATTGATGTAGCTGCAGGATACAGTTTGATCAGACATTGGGTTGGAGTTCAAGCTCAGACTCGTGGTGAACTTCTTAAAACGAGATTTATTAAGAATTAGTCCGACAACTTCATAAAATAAAATCTAAAAAAGGGAACTTATAGTTCCCATTTTTAGTGCTTAAAATTATCGGCCATTGGATGATGAGAATCTGTATGATGTTCAGTTGATCTAGGTGCCGGACCTCTAGGATTTGTGTCGTTTTGAGATCTTTTCATTTCTCTTTCTTTTACAAAGTCATGAACAAGAAGTGCCAGTGCATCTTGAAGCGGATGAACTCCACCGACGTTACTTTGTACTTCACGTTTTTTAATTTCTGTTGATTGATCATATCTCTTAACCATAATCGCTCCAATAATAACTGGAAGAAGAATAAGAATAATTCCCGTTATAATAGTTGCAGAAAACTGAACATATTGTGCCGCATCATATTGAGCACTGATATCAACAGCAATCAATATAATACCTGCTGCAAAGATGGTTGCCATCGCTGAAAATATGGAAAACGATAATAGAACTTTTACAGCATTAACTCTGACCATTTCCTTTAGTTCAGCAACTGGATTGGGCATTTCATGCGTTCCACCTGAAAAGAACGGCTTGAAAATCGAGAATAATATTATTAACCACTTCATTAGACCTCCACATACAATAAGGGCCTATGAAACATAGACCCTTGCGAAATTTTTTTTTCGAATTACTTACGACGGAAAAAGTATGCGCCTGCAAGGAAGCCTACAGTTGCAGCCCCAAGGATAGCGTATGCGGGGTTTTCTTTTACGATTCCTGCTGTTCTGTCTACAAGTTGTGATCCATATTCGCGAGCTCTTTCAAGATACTCAGCACCTGGTTCTACAATATTGCCTTCAATCATATTTGAAGCTTTATGTTGAATTTTTTTAGCGTCGTATTGTCCGTTTAATTGTGATGCAGTTGTCATTGTTCTCTCCATAGTGTTATTTGCTAAATTGCGACCTTCGCGAAATAGTTTTGAATTTTGTGACTTGAATTTATTGAACTCTTCTTCAGCTCTTTCTTTCGTGAAGCCGTAAGCTTTTTGAACTTTACCGATGATTTGGTCTACACCACCATCAATGTAATTAAGATCGTCGTCTGTTAACTTCGACCATGTTTGTTTCAAACTTCCTTTTAAATCTTTTAGGGATCCTTCTGCGACTTGTGTGTTCATTTTTTCTCCTTGAAAAAAATTTATCATTTATTCTCGAGCTACCTATTCCAAGGTTTATGCCAAAAAAAAAATATTTATGAAATTAAGTATTTGAAGAGGATGACATGAAAGGTTGGGGCAATAGTGATCAGGCATTTAGGAAATGTGGTACAACTGTTTAAGAATTATTTTTACTTTTTTATCATTATATACATGTCGAATCTGAAATCTGAAATTTTTTGTTACGGGACAACATTTCCGTCATTACAGTCCAAATAACCCCCTTGAATCAAAAACAGGTCAATTAAAAGCATTTTATTTTTGGCATGCAAACTGCTTAAGAGAATACCAAGGGGTGAAAATGGTTTCCACCAACTCGTAAATTATTAGAAGGAGTCTTATATGTTACAAGCTGCACTTACTTTTTTTATTCTTGGTTTGCTGGCAATGCTTCTTGGAAGTTTTGGAATTGCCGGTCTTTCGATTGATGCAGGAGAAATGATTTTATCTATCTTCTTTATCTTTTCTCTTTTGAGCTTTATCGGAAGCGCCGAAATTGAAAGAAAGAAACATAATCTGCACCACTAAGTTTTAACAACGCAGTTTCAATAAGGAGAAATCATGCAGATCAATATTAAGACATCGTTCATCGCTCTAATGGCAACAACGCTTATGGGAATTTATTTTGTTAACATTTCACATGCAGATGAAACAGTAAAAGAAAAAGCTACTGAGATGGGAAATGACACTACTAGAGCAGTAAGAAAAGGTGTTCGCAAAGTAAAAGATGAAACATGCAAAATGGTAAATGGAAAAATGGAGTGTGCAGCTAAGAAAGTTAAACACAAAATGCAAAATGCCGGTGATAAAGTAAAAGATGCTGTTGATTAATATATAACTAAGTTCCAGGAGGGCTTTCTGTGAAAAAACTAATTTTGTTATCATCTATATTTATGGCATTTGCCGGTGTAGTCCGTGCAGATGAAACGGCCGGGTTATTTGTTGAGCCTATGCTGACATGGGAAAGAGGGCGTGGAGATGTAAATTTTCCTGCTCCAATCAGCAGTGCAAACACTGAGCTTGATGGTTTTGGTGTTGGGGCTCGCGTCGGCGGACACATTTATGAATCTATTTTTCTTGGAGCTGATGCTCGTTACTCAATTCCAAACTTCAAGACGAAAGCTGCTGGCCTAAATCAAGACATTAAATCAAAAGCATGGAACGTAGGTCCTGTTGCAGGTGTACAAATGCCAACACTTTTTGGTTTGCGCGTTTGGGCTTCATGGGTTGTGGCCGGTGAAGTTGATCCCGATATGGCCAACAACGTAAATGAAAAATTTACAAGTGGTCAAGGGTACAGAGTAGGTGCTGGTGTTAAACTTTCAATCGTAAGTTTAAACATTGAATATCAAAAAATTAAGTACAGCACTACCGTTCTTGAAGACGTTGGCGTATTCACACCAAATATTTCAAGAAACGATGTCCAACTTGATAATGATTCAATGATTTTAAGTGTAAGTTTTCCTTTAGCAATCTAGTGATTTTTATCTCTGGGAGTTCCTAGAATCCGGAGATATTTTAATACTTGCTCGTAAATGATTGATAGCGAATGAATCTTTTAAAATTTAGTCAGGAGGAAAAAAATGAAGGTATGGTTATTAGTATTGGTAGTTGCTGTACTTGCTGCATTAGACGTTGTCGTCGCAAAACAAGATATTACTCCCAATCCTCGAGTAGTTTCGCAAGCAGATCAGCGAACTGTAGGTGATCAATCCAACAGACCAGCTGATGTCCTCACGACTAAAAGAATCAGAAATGAATTAATGAATGATGAAGCACTATCAATGAAAGCTAAAAACATAAAAATTATCACAGTAAATAACGGTGTGACCCTTAAAGGAAATGTCAATAGTGCAGATGAAAGAGAAAGAATATTAAAACATGCTTATATTACAGCACCAAAACATAAAATTTATAATCAGCTTAGCGTGATTAGATAAATACAATCAAGGAGAGATCTATGAAAACTTTTAATAGCGGTGACAAAAATGTTTCAGTATTTGGAATTTTTGATACGAGAACATCAACGGAAAGAGCAGTTGAACGTCTTAAAACTTCAGGATTTAAAATGACAGATATTTCAGTTTTAATGCCTGATAAAGATAGCACTAGAGAATTTGCACACGAGAAACATACAAAAGCTCCTGAAGGTGCTGCTACAGGTGCCTCTACTGGAGTCGTTGTGGGCGGAACTTTAGGATGGCTTGCTGGTATGGGAGCATTGGCAATTCCAGGAGTAGGTCCACTTGTCGCTGCTGGTCCGATTATGGCAGCGATCGCAGGAGCTGGAGTTGGTGGAACCGTCGGCGGAGTGAGCGGTGCTCTCGTTGGACTTGGAATTCCAGAATACGAAGCAAAAAGATATGAGGGTTCGGTTAAAGATGGTGGAATTCTACTTTCAGTTCACTGTGACAGCAATGATTCAATCAAAAGTGCAAAACAATTATTGGAAGTAACTGGAGCTCACGATATTGCATCGTCGACGGAAGCATAATTTTTTATTAACTAAAGGGAGTAGTAAAATGAAGAAGACAAACAAACAATTAATTGAAATGGTAAACAACGTACAAGGACGAGTTGGTGTGCCAATTTTAATGTATGTGCTGGGTGTACCAGGATTTTTCTGTGTTCTTGCATGGCTATTCTTTTTTAAAGGTAAATAAGTTTCTGGTAACTGACGGGAGGTCGAATATGCAAATGAATATGGAAGAAGTGACTATGAATAATAAGTTCAACATTGTGGACGTTCTGCTTCTGGATCATAAGTATCTTAAGGAATGTATCAAAGTTTTAAAAGACGATAATGAAGACAGAAAAATCAAGTTGAGAATTGCTAAAAGTTTTTTAGATGCAGTATCAAAACATTCTATTGCTGAAAAAAGATCAGTTTATGCTCCATTAATCAAAGTCAAAGATTTAAGAAAAAATATTATTGAAGGCGAAATCGAGCACGGTATTGTTGATGCAAAAGTAAAAATGCTATCAGCAAAACTTACAGGCCTTCGTGCACTGGGTGAAGAGCTGGAGATTGAAATGAAGGTTGTAGCTGAACTTCTTGAACGCCATCTTAAGGAAGAAGAAGAGGAAATGTTTCCTAAGATGAGAAAAGATCTGGATAAGATTATTTTAAATGAAATGGGATTTCAATTCATGAAACTTAGAAGCTTTAGTGAAAAAGATTTACGTTATTATCCGAACCTTCAAAAAGAGGTGACAGAACTTAAGAAATTAGGACATAAAATCTCAGGAAATTTTATAGCAAGAGTACAGAAGCATGTTACTCCTGCCGGTCACCACGCCGAATAGAATGTAATAACAAGTGAGAGATTTGTGAAAAGATATATTTTTCTATTACTGGCATTTTTTCTAATTTTAAACGCCCATGCTGAAGGCATGGGTGTCTCAAATTTAATGGGCACCATAGGGGCAACACCAACCGGACTCTCACGAGACGAGGGTGTCATTGTTAAAGATAAGGAACGCACTAAAGCTACACGAAAAAAAGTGGTCAATTCACTCAAAGAGACTTCTTCAAGAAATACGAATGAACTCGGCAATATCAATGAATCAACTGTGCAGGCACAGAGGCCTTCGAAAGTTATTCCCTCGAGTGCCCGGACAAATGGAGTTCCTAACCTTGCCGCTAAAAAAGGCAAGACAGCTATATCAGAGGTTAGCTGCAAAACTTACGAGGGGAAAGTCTACGGTCAAGGGGAAGCAGGATATAATGACTGTATTCGTACTATCAAGACTGACCGCCAGAGGGACACTGCCATTCCTTAATTAAATTATAATATAACTGATCCAATACGTCGGTTTTGGGAAAAGAAATCCCGGCCCGTTGTTTTATTCTACTTTCGAGTAAAATGATGGTGAGGGAATATTATGAAATCAAAAAAACAGCTTTGTATTGTTTTAGCTTCTTTTTTACTTGGATCATCGGCATTTGCAGATCTGCTTCCGTGGAGCACGATCGAAAAAAATTTTGAAATCCAAAAATTAAATTTAAAGGCATTAGGACATGTTAAATGTTTTTTTAATAAATATGAGAATATTGTTTTTCAAAAAACAATTTCGCAAATAGGCGGTGACAACCGCTGTGCAGGAAATCCTATAATCACAATAGACTCTAAAAGAATTTTTGCGATTGTCGATTATACAGCTCCAGGAAACGAGAGCCGAATGTTTATTATCGACAGACAGACTGGTGGTATTTCCCAAATGGCAGCTGCTCATGGAAGATATAATGCCAGTATGGTTAACACACATTTGTCTCTGAATAAGAACTCTGTGAAGACTGCAAAATATTTCAGTAATGAGATTAATTCAAATGCTTCTTCAACAGGATTTTATGTGGCAGGAACAGAGTACGTAGGGAAGTTTGGAAGAAGCCTTGTCATTCATGGACTGGAAGAGGGAGTCAACGACAACACTTGTGAAAGATCGATGATCATTCATCCGCACCCAATGGTGACTAAAGATATGGCCGCAGTCATGTCGAGTGGATGTGTAATGGTCAGTAAAGACGCCATTGCCAACGTCATTAATGTTCTCGAAGGATCGAACATCGACACTGACGAGGAGGAAAGAAGCGGTGGAGTGGTTTTTATCTACGGGCCGCGCGAAGAAAAGTGGAGTAATGATACGTGCGAAGGAAATTTTAAAATTTAAATCATTGCCCACTAAAAATTATTTAAGTAAATTATTAGCATTACGAAATAATTTTTAGTGGAGATTCTCATGAAATTTGCCAAGATTTTATCTTTTATTTTGAGTGCAGTTTGTTGTCTTACGGCATCGGCAACTGAAGGCATGAAACCGGGATTGTGGGAGCATAGTTTCACAATGAAAAGTTCAAGCGGAAAAATTGAAAAGGCCTTGGACGATATGAAAAAGCAGATGGCAAGCATGCCTGCTGAACAGCGTAAAATGATCGAAGAAATGATGGCAAAAAAAGGCGTAGGAATTGGCTCGGGAAAAGCGAGCACGGTAAAGGTTTGTATTTCAAAAGATCAAGCGGCGAATCTGGAATTTCCCAATGGTCAGAGCGATAAATGTAAAAATGAAATCCTCAAACGCACTTCTAATTCAGTAAACGTAAAATTCGCTTGTGAAGGAAATCCAAAAAGCGAAGGGACTGCCAATTTTACTCTGACAGGTTCAAATGCCTACACAGGAAAAGCCTCGATGGATATGACGACTGCTGACGGTAAAGTAGATCACATGGATATGGACTCAAAAGGCAAATGGCTTTCAGATGATTGCGGTAGTGTTAAATCAATCCAGACTAAAAAATAATATGACAATGGCCAGCGAGTTTGTGTACCTTTTAGTGCCATGCTGGCCAATTTAAAAATTTTTTTTTTCTTCAACGTCACACCCCTTGTAAAAAAAGGGCGTAAAAAAATACTTACTTTCGAAGATCTTCTTCCGGTTCCTGATGAAGTGAGAATCGAGCGCACTGAATACGTTAAGCCCCCGGATCTTTCATCTCAAAGAAAATTTCTAACTGCTTTAGTTTTAGAGCAAAAGAAATTAGTTTTTAGAGCATGGTCTTTTTACATTCTTGGAACCCTCGCAAGTCTGACGACACCGTTTTTTGTAAATCAATTCATAACGCGTCTGACAAGGATGTCTCAGGGGCTCGAGACTTATCATACAATCATTCCTGTAGCTGTTGGCATTGGAAGCATTGGCGTTTTGATGGGGATCGGTTATCAGCATAACTTCTGGGCGACTCTTCAAGCAAATGTAAAAATTACTGCCCGTCTGAATCGTTTGATTTTTGAAAGCGCGCTTAAGCTTTCACAGAAGGCGCGACAAAACGCTAACGTCGGCGATGTTGTTAATCATATGAGCTCTGACAGTGAAGCGATTGCAGATGTTCCTATGTTCCTCGGAGATATTGGATGGGCGACACTCCTGCTTACCGGCTCTATTTCCATGCTGTTTTATTATCTGGGATGGACTGCCTTTATTGCAGTCGTTATTTTATTGATCCTTACACCAGTCACAAGAAAGATCGCCAAAAATTTTATTCATCTTGAAGATGAGATGATGAAAAAAAGAGATCATCGTGTGACTTTAATGGGGCAGGTTCTTCAGTCGATGAGGTTGGTGAAGTATTTTGTTTGGGAAAAAGAGATTTCAAAACAAATCGGCATGGTGAGAGAAGAAGAAGTAATGGCGAGAAGAAGCCTGGCGAAAGTTGAAATGCTTTCGGGACTGAGCTTTCTTGCTATTTCCACTATGGTTTTATTTGTTGCTTTAGGTGTTCATGTATTGAGAGGACAGGTTTTGACACCTGCACTGGTTCTTACCTGTGTTTCTTTATTTGGACTTTTGCAGGAGCCGATAAGCCATCTTCCGGGAGTATTATCAAGGCTGATCAATGCATGGGTTTCTGCTAAAAGAATTATTTCATTTTTAGAGTCTGATAAAGTTTCAGACCATATTGTTGCCAGAGAATCTGATCTCAGGGGTGCCGTGATTCGTTTTGATCATGTGAACTTCAAAAGTGAAGGCGGAAATTTTGAACTAAATGATTTAAATTTTGATATTAAAAAAGGATCTACTGTCGCAATCGTTGGAGAAGTAGGCTCAGGAAAAACGACCATCATCCAGTTGATGCTTCAGGAAATGAAACCTGGTGCGGGAGGTGTTTTTGTCGCCAGCGATGAAATGGGCTACGTCAGCCAGGAAAGTTATATCATGAACGCGAACGTTCTCGAGAACCTGAAAATGGGAAAAGAGAATGTCAGCGATGAAAAAATAAGAGAAGCACTTTTTATAACATCAATGGAAAGAGATATTGAGTCGCTTCCCGGCGGACTGCTGACAGAAATCGGAGAAAAAGGTGTCAACCTGAGCGGTGGACAGAAGCAGAGAGTTTCGCTGGGAAGATGTTATATTCATGATCCGCAGATTGTTCTTCTTGATGATCCGCTTTCTGCAGTCGACGTTCATACTGAAAAACAGCTGGTGAAAAATCTTATTTTAGGTGCATGGAAAAATAAAACTAGAATCATTGCAACACACAGACTCGAAGCTCTCGGCATGTTCGACAGGATTTTATTTCTAAAAAATGGAACTATTGCAGCTGATGGAAATTTAAATGAGCTTTTAAAATCGAATGAAGATTTTAAGCATTTTTACTCTCACCATTTTGAAGTTCATTCTAATGAAAAAGATTCGATCCTTGCCGCCTCAATTGCAGGCGATGCGATTAAAAGTGAAATACGTCTGATGAGTGATGAAGATCGTGAAGAAGGTGCTGTGAAAGGCTCTCTCTACTGGGATTATGTTAAAGCATTAGGCGGTGAAGGAAAAAATCAGAAGCTGATTATTGTGACTTTAATTTTAGGTGTTCTGGGTATTTCTATTTTTCCATTATTCAATCAGTGGTGGCTGAGCTGGTTTTCTGCTCATCCGGAAAAAATCACTCCAATTCAAGGCGTTTTGGTTTACGGCGGTATCTCTGCCTTTAGTTTAACTTTCAATCTGAGCAACCAGATGTTCTGGCTTAAACATGGAATTAAAGCAGGTATAGAACTTCACGATAGAATGCTGGCATCTGTTTTAAAAGCGCCGGTGAGATTTTTTGACACAACTCCGGTCGGAAGGCTGCTGCAAAGGTTTTCCCGCGATCTTGAATCTGTGGATATTCAGCTTCAGTGGAGTTTTGAAGCGGCCGTTCAATCACTGTTTCAGATTATTGTTTCGCTCTCGGTAATTATTATTTTAGTACCGATGGTTTTGGTTGTGATCTTGCCTGTTGGTTTTATTTACTGGCAGCTGCAGATGAATTACAGATCATCTGCACGGGAAGCAAAACGTATGGACTCCATTGCGCGCTCCCCTCGTTATGCGCATTTTAAAGAAACTCTCGGAGGACTTTCAGTCATCCGCGCCTATAAAAAAGAAGCATGGTTTAGAAATCAGTTTTTTAATCACCTTGAAAAAAGCCAGCTGGCCTCTGTGAATAACTTTTTCTTGAATAGATGGTTTTCAATCCGCATTCCCATGATCGGAGGATTGATTTCAGGATCGACTGCACTTTGTATTATTTACAGTGTAAAACACTCTTATCTGACAGCGCCTACAGCGGGTCTGGTAATTTTATATTCTATGTCGTTTTGGGGAGCGCTCAACTGGGGGATTCGTATTCTCTCAGATCTTGAGTCGCGCATGACTTCTATTGAGCGAATCAGGTTTATGACTCATCTTCAAAGCGAAAAAAAATATTTAACACAAAATAAAACTGAAGTTGAAGATAGTTGGCCCGCCTATGGAAAAATTGTTTTTAAAAATGTTCACGCTCGTTATGATGAATCACTTCCTGAAGTTGTAAAAGGACTGAGCGTAGAAATTCCTTCAAAGGCACAAGTCGGAATTGTCGGCCGTACAGGAGCTGGGAAAACCACATTGTTCCAGATGATTTATCGTTTCATCAATCTTCATCAGGGAACAATTGAAATTGATGGAGTCAATATAGCAAGTGTTGAGCTCGATACCTTAAGATCAAGGCTTGCCATTATTCCACAGGATCCGACACTTTTTATGGGGACATTAAGGAGCAATCTTGATCCTTATTCAAGAAAGACTGATCATGAAGTCTGGAAAGTTTTGAATGAAACCGGATTAGAGGATTTAGTAAAAAATTATCCGCTGGGATTGTTATCACCTGTAAATGATGGCGGTGCCAATCTTTCGCAGGGCCAAAGGCAGTTATTCTGTCTTTCGAGAGCACTGCTTCTTGATGCAAAAATTATTATGTTGGATGAAGCGACTGCGAGTGTTGATGTTGTTTCAGATGCCAAAATTCAAAGAGTACTTCGTCGTGAACTAAAAGATAAAACAGTTCTGGTTATTGCTCACCGGTTGGGTACAGTTGCAGATCTTGATTATTTAATGGTTATGAATGATGGAAGGCTGGAGTCTTTTAAGAGACCTGATGAATCAAATATCCTTGAGCAGGCGTTAGAGCTGGGACTTGAAGTAGATACAGTTAAAGTTTGATCTAAATTACTTTTCAGGCAATTCAACTGTAAATGTTGAACCTTTGCCAATAATACTTTCAACATAAATTTTTCCGCGGTGAGCTTCTACAATCTGCTTGCAGATATAAAGTCCCAATCCAAGTCCGCCGATATTTTGTCTATCGCTGACACGTTCAAAACGCTTAAAGATTCTATCGTGATTTTCAAATGAAATTCCCGGCCCATGATCAGTCACTTGGATTTTTATAGTGCTGTCGATTTTCGTAAGTTTAACCATTACAGGTCTGTTGGGAGCGTATTTCGCAGCATTCGTTAGAAGATTGATGATTACCTGCTCGATGCGAACTTTATCCCAGAAACCCATCATATCGCCTTCAATAATAACTTCTACAGTAGTTTGAGAAGTCTTGAACTGCTGCGAGTATTGCGAGACGATTTCATTGATCATCTCTTTCATGCTGAAATATTCTTTGTTCAAAGAAAGTTTTCCTGCAGAAATTCTGGTGACGTCGAGCAGGTCATCAATCAATACTGAAAGCCTTGAGATCTGACGGTCAGATGTTTCAACCATTTTAATAAGGCGTTCTGGTGTGATATTTACTGAATCTTTCTCTAGTAATCTCGCAACGGCCTGTATCTGCATTTTAAGCGGAGTCAGTGGTGTTCGTAATTCGTGAGAGGCAATTGAAAGGAATTCATCACGCACTTCAATTGCTTTTTTTGCATCATCGTAAAGTTGAGACCTGTGAACGGCCTGAGCGCACTGGCGTGCAAGAGCAATCAAAAAATCTTTTTCATAGCGATCAAATATTTTATTGATTGAAAAACTAAATGTCAGTGTTCCAAGTGCTTTTCCCTGGATAATCAGAGGCAGGTATGCAATGGAATAAGGACCCATCCGTGAACGGTCTTCAAGGTCTTTAAAACGACCGAGCTGATCAGAAGTTGTAAAAATAGCTTCGCCTGTTCGCGCGACTTCTGCAGAAGGAAGATCTTTGCTGATAGCGAATTTTTTATATTTTTCGAAAGTTTCCTCATCATAACCGACAATTCTTTTGAGCTCCATGAATCCTTTATCTTCAGAAACAATGGCAATAGATCCTGCCGTTGCCTCCATGGATTCATAAGCTTCTTTAAAAACCACTTCAAAAACCTGATCAGGTGTCAGTGCTTCAGAAAAAGATTCTGTAATACTCTGCAGGCGCACAGTTCTATCAATTGCCTGATTGAGTTGAATCTGGCCGGCGTTGAGTGAAGTGACCATTTTATTAAAGGCATCTGTGACCCGCCCGATTTCATCATAAGTCACAATCGTGGCCTGATATGATGTATCTCCATCACCAACTTTTTTCGTTGCTTCAAGAATATTTAAAATAGATATTGCCGCATTTCTCGTAATGGCCCAACCGATAGTTACAACAAAAGTCAGAAAAAGAATACAAAGTCCTATAGCAATGAGCAGGGGACGATAACGATTTTTATAAATCGAAGTGAAGATACTTTCATTTTGTTTGTTAATATGTATCTGAATTTTTCTAAGAATCTCCTTGGCATCCATCAGATACTGACTGGCCACAAGAAGATCAGCATTTAAATTTTCAATCTGAATCTGATTAGAAATTTTGTGTAGGTTCTTTAATTTTTTAAAAATTACTTCGTGGCCGTTTTCCAGCTGATCGAGTGCATTGATAGATTCATTGAGATATTTAGTCAGGACGATGTCGTCTTTTGATTGGAGAATACTGTCGAACAACAGCCTCTTGGTAACCTTCAAGTTCTCTTCAAATTTATAGCGAAGTTCGCTTACCTCTTTACGTATGAAGATAACGTTCATATTTTGTTCAGTTGAGTTTAAACTTTCTATTGCCTGAGTGTTAAGGCTCAAAAGATTATTGGCCGTGCTCAAAGTCTGGATATCTTCCAGCTGATGAAAGTTTGAAACATAGATGGCAAGGAAACATAATAAAATGAAAAGGTTTGTTATACAAATTCCAGATAAACAGTTTAGTTTTCCAGATGGTCCATTAGAAACTCTACGGCCTGGTAATTTGTCAGATCTGAGTATTTGGCCCTAAGATCTGTCACACTCTTCAACAGTTCGCCTTCAAGATTGTTGTTGATCAAAAATTCACGGAGTTCATCGTGGGAAATTTTAGAAGCTTCCTTAGCAGGCTGCTCTTGTTTTGATTTGCTGAACATTTCGAAAATCGTTTTCATATTCTCACCGGCCTGTGCTTTAACCCTCATGGTTATCGCTTCATAATATTTTACTACTAAATTTAAAAGGACTGCAAGTCTGGCATTTTTACAGAGCTAAGGCAGTCCCATCACATTGAAAAATCGTTATTTCCCGGCCACATAAAGCTCACTGAATTTTATCAGCGGAGCGAACATCCCCCGGGAATGATTATGCTCCAAATCTTTCCCCATACATTTAATAGAGTTTAAAAGTTTATTAAAATTTCCGGCGACAGTAATACCTTTCACCGGTTGAATTCTTTTTCCGTTCTTGCATAGATAACCGCTGGCACCGAATGAAAATTCGCCTGAGACGCTGTCTGATCCCGGACCGATTCCCATGACATCGATAATTTCGAGGTAACTTCCGTCTGTGACTTCATCTTTGGATGATATTCCTGCCTTGATAAGCCAGTTGCTGCCGGAAACTCCCAGTGCTGATTTTGCTCCTCTTGCCGCATGTCCCGTTGTTGTTGTTCCGTAATAAGCTGCAGTCGCCGTATTGTGATAAAAAGATTTAAGCACGCCATTTTCAATTAAAGTTAAATCTTTTTTCAGAACTCCTTCGCTGTCTACATGCTGTTTAAAAAAAGCATCAACGTATAAAGGAGAATCGATCATTGTAAAGTTCATATCAGCAACCTGATGCTGAAGTTTATTTTCCCACGGGTTAGTTTTTTCAATCGCCTCTTTTGCTGAAAAGCAGCTGGAGAAAGCGCCAAGGATTTCACTTAATACATTTGTATCGAAGACAACATCATATTTTCCGGTCGCAACCGGTGCGGCCTTAAGCCAGCTGACTGCATGTTCAAGTGTTTCTTCAATACATTGGTTCAGATTCATCATGGCAAGAGAGCGCTCCTGCATCGAAGAGTAGTGCATTGAAGTTATATCGCCCTCTTTTAATAAAGCAGAAGTGTAACCGCTCAAATAGCTTTCGCTTTCTTCTGTGTATGTGCCGAGTGAGTTCATATAGTAAGAATGCGATTCTGCGACTGACAAACCATTGTAAGGTACGGCCGTAATGCGAGAGTCTCTTTTTCTGATTTCACTTTCAAGTTTCATCGCGAATTCAATTTTTTCTTCCATTGAGCTCGAATCTTTTTCAATATTTTCTTTCACAAAGTCGGAAGAATTTTTAATTTTAATATCTTCAAATTCATTCACATCCGAGTAATCTGCATTCTCAAGTGAGCTTTTAACTGCAAATGTCAGAGCATCGTCGTCAAAACTTTCAGAATAAGAAATTCCAATTTTTTTATTTTTAACAACTCTGATTCCAAGAACTGAAGTCTTAGCGACTTTAAATTTTTCAAGTTTAGCATCTTGAGCAGACAGGTTCAGTGAATCGCTGCTGTTGACGATAATGTCGCAGGCATCAGCACCGGAGTTCATTGCACGATCAATTGTTTTTTGAATTAAATTTTTCATGCCTGACCTCCTACAAGAATATCATCTACTTTGAGAACGGGCTGCCCGACGGTTGTAGGAATACTTCCGCTGACAGAGCCACACATACCGGCAGCAAGCTCTAAATTATTTCCGACCATGCTGATCTTGTGTAAAATATCTGCACCTTTACCAATTAGTGTTGCACCCTTGATGGCATTTTGAATTTTGCCGTTTTTAACCAGGTATCCTTCGTTAACAGAAAAATTAAATTCACCGGTTCCCGGATTAACTGATCCACCACCCATGGCCGCACAGTAAAGTCCGTCGCCCATTGACTGCATCATATCGTCCAACGTTGAAGTTCCTTTATCGATAAAAGTATTTCTCATCCTAGAAGCAGGAGCAAAACGATAACTTTGTCTTCTTCCGGATCCTGTTCTGGCATGTCCGGTTTTCATGTTTCCAATTTTATCGCAGATGAAGTTTTCAAGAATTCCATTTTTAATCAGTTGGGTTCTTTGAGTCGGCATTCCTTCATCATCGATGGAAAGACTTCCCCACATATTTTCATTTGTACCGTCATCGACTGCACTGACTGCAGGATGAGCGATCATTTCACCTTTTTTATCCCACAGGACAGAGGATCTTGTCTCAACAGAAGTTGTCTCTAATAAATGTCCGCAGGCCTCGTGAAAAATAACTCCACCAAATCCGTTTTCAATTACGACTGGCATAACACCGGCAGGACATGGTTTTGCTTTTAAAACGACTAGTGCTTGCTTAGCCGCAGTCTCTGCTGCTTGCTGAAGATTTAATGTCTCAATAAAATTAAATCCGCCGCGACGACCGGGACTTACTGAGCCTGTTGCCTGCACAGATCCATCCTGAGCAACTGCTTCAGAATAAATTCTGATGTATGGTCTTGTTTCGGTTGCATGAAGTCCTTCTGAATTGTAAATTTCAATGTTCTGTTCTTTTTGCAAAAAGCGGATTGAAACCTGGGAGATCAGTGGGCTGTGGCCTCGAGTTAGTGTATCGAGTTTTTTTAATGCTTCAATTTTTTCAGTCAGCAATACATCCTTGTTTGGAAGAGCGCTTATCGCCTTGTATTGAAGCGGAGTAAAATTCAGTGCGGTCAGGGATTTATGGGAAGCCTTCGTGCTAAATTGGGAAGCAAGTTTTTTCACCATATCAAGCAGGTCTTCTTTTTTGTTTGAGTTTGAATAAGCATAGAGAGCAAGATCACCGTAAATTAAGCGCACGCCAATTCCGGAATCAATTCCCGAAGAGATGTCTTTAATTTTTTTTGACGTATACAAAATACTTTGAACACTGGTCTTTTCAATAAACAATTCGCAGAAGTCTGCACCTAAACTAACTGCATATGCGATCACTTCGTGAGCGGTTTCTTTTTGAAGTAACATTTGATTTCTCCATTATGATTGAAGAGTTATTTTACCTCCAGTCGAGTCATGATGTTAATAAGTTTTTTATTCTTTTTGAAAAAATTTATTCATTAAGTATTCCTATGAATTCATCTTCTTATGAATAAATTTATAAGAAGTGTAGACTATAAGACCTTAAGCCACTCTCAATATTGCACAAAAGACTAAAACTAAGGGGGCGATGAGTATTTTTTCTTATATAACTTTCAATGGGACAATGTCTCATTAGAAAATATCTGACACTTCATGCATTATTATGAATAAATTTTCTTTTAAAGGTCGGTGCTTTTGGATTCGACAAATAATTATAGAGACTCAATGGAGCTGCATGAATTTTTCATGCAGGCCCCTGTACCTTTGGTTCTTTTAAGCGAAGCCAGCCATATTTTCACTCTTGCCAATAAAGCATACGAAAATCTTGTTAAAAGATCTGTTATCGGAAAAACAGTAAACGAAATATTTAGTTTCGAAGAAGCGAAGCATTTTCTCCCTGCTATTGATCATGTTTTCAATACTGGAGTTGCTTACACAGGTAAAGAAATATATTTTCCGTTAATGAACGATAATGAGGCCGTAAGTGATCATTGGGTTGATGTGAATTATTATCCATTTTTCGGCAACACTGGAAAAATCACCGGTGTACTGGCCTTTATCAATGATGTGACTGCTATAGTTGAAGCGAGAAAATTTATTGAAAAAAGTGAACAGAATCTTCGTCATTTGGTTACTAATCTGGAAAAAGAAAGTGATCTTAGAGAAGTTTTTGTTTCCGCACTTTCACATGATCTGAGAACTCCTTTGACTGTTGCTAAACTGAGTTCTCAGGCCCTTATGAGAAAGCTTGAAGATTCATCTCCAATGCACAAGATAGCGCATAGAATTTCTGTGAGTATGGATCGTGCCGATAAAATGATTCAAGATCTTCTGGACGCCAGCCAAATCAAGGGCGGTGAGAAGCTTCCTCTGCGGATCACTTCTTGCAACATGAATAATATTGTCACTTCTGTGATTGAAGAGCTCTCAAGCATGCACCACGACCGTTTTGAAATGCATGCAGAGGAAGAGATAAATGGTTTTTGGGATGACAGTGGCATCAGGCGTGTGCTGGAAAATCTGCTTTTAAATGGCATTAAATATGGAAGTGAGTTGACTCCGGTGAATATTCGTTTAAGTAGGAATGAAGAGTCGATCGTTATGGAAGTTCATAATGAAGGATTGCTTATAATTCCAGATGAACTCGCTACTATCTTTGACCGCTTTAAAAGAGCGAAAAATGCCAGTTTGATTCAACAAAAAGGTTGGGGATTAGGATTAACGTTGGTTAAAGGAATCATTGAGGCCCATGGCGGTACAGTGAATGTAAAAAGTTTAAGCGGTGAAGGAACTACCTTCGCAATTTGTCTTCCGCTAGACTCCACAAGTTTCTGTGACCAGGGATAAATATGGATATCGAAAAAAAGCTTTTTGTAAGTGGTATACACGGCTTTGACCAGATTTTAGGCGGCGGTTTTCTCAAGGGAAGACTTTATCTGGTTGAAGGAATTCCTGGTTCGGGAAAAACAATTCTCGGAAATCAGCTTGTGTTTGCAAATGCAGAACAAGGGCATTCTTCATTATTTGTCACATTATTATCTGAATCCCACGGTAAAATGCTTGAGAACTTAAGAGGGTTTGAATTTTATAATGAAAATATTATTAACGATAAAATATTTTATTTAAGCGGCTATTCTGAACTGTCCGAGAGCGGTATCGACGGATTCAAGAAATTCCTCACTCAAAATATACGTTCATTAAAAATCAAATTAGTTGTTATCGACGGCTTTAAAATTGTCAGCAGTTTTTCTAAAGATAATTTGGAGTATTCAACTTTTCTCCATGATCTGAATACACTTGCATCAGCACTGGACTGTATCTTTGTTATTTTGAATCCTTTGGACACAAAACTGCTGCAGTCTGAAGATGTTTTGACAGACGGTCTTATCGAATTAAAAAGAACAGATGTCGGTATGAGAAATGTCAGAGAAATTCATGTGCATAAAATGAGAGGGATGAAGCATTTTGAAGGACGGCATGAACTTAGTATTTCCAGAAACGGAATTCGCGTTTTTCCAAGAATTGAGTTGCTTGTAGCAAAACTCAAACCTTTTCTTCCAAACTTAACTGAAGAAAAAAAATCATTTGGGATAAAAAATCTGGATGAAATGCTTAAGGGAGGAATTCTTGCAGGTTCAGTGACTTCACTTTTCGGTCCTCCTGGATCCGGCAAGACACTCATTGGATTAAAGTTTCTTCATGAAGGCCTTCTTGCAGGTGAAAATTCTTTGTATTTTGGTTTCTATGAAACCCGCGATCAAATGCTATCTAAAGCGAATGGTATCGGATTGAATTTTGAGCCATTCATTAATTCTGGGCAGCTGCAGTTTGAATGGTATCCGCCAACAGAACAATTGATTGATGAACTGTTTGAAAAACTTGTTAATGTCATTGAAGAGAAAAAAATCTCCAGAGTTTTCATTGACGGTATTGAAGGATTTAAATTCTCTGCTGTATTTATAGACCGCTTGCCGCGCTTTGTGGCCTCGCTGACAATCAAGTTGCGCTCAATGGGAGTCACTGCATTTTTTAGCGAAGAAGCGAGAATGCCCAGTATGGTAAAAGATTATCACCTTGGAGAGTATTCAGCAGCGTTCGAAAATATTATTTACTTAAGATATATGGAAAGTGATTTCCATGTCAGACGACTGATCAATATTTATAAAGTCCGGGCAAGCAGCTACGATATCTCTATCCATGAATTCCATATTCAAAATCAGGGGATAGTTGTTGAAGAAAAATCCTACAAACAGGATGCTACACCATGAGTACAACTATTCTTCTCGTCGATGATGAAAAAGATATTCTGGCAGCTCTTAAAGAGCTGCTTGAAATGGAAGGTTATGTAGTTATAACAGCTTTAAACGGCAAAACAGGGTTATATTTGTTTCATGAATTTAAACCTGATTTGATTATTTCCGACATGATGATGCCCATAATGAACGGCTATGAAATGATAGCACATATAAGACTAGATCCGACTCTGTCTAAAGTTCCGATTATCGTGATGAGCTCTGCTATAACACTTGCCAGAGTTGAAGACGCTCCATGGGATTATTTTATCAAGAAGCCCTATGGAATAGATGATTTATTAGTGATTATAAAAAAATTGATGGAAAAATAAAAGCCAATATTTCTTAAGGGCGATACGAATATATTGCCCGTCCTATCTACTTGCAAAGCGTAGAGCTAAATGTCCCATTGAGGCATTTCTTCTTTTATATTTACCCAGCAATCTACTCATGTATCTGATCTTTCTAGAGGGAAAATTGTCATACTTTGGCATGCTTCGTGAAGTATTCCTAATTAAGCGGTCTAGATGAGATCAGCTAACTTAAATGGAGATATATAATGAATATTCAAATCAGCACCGATAAAAACATTGATGGTGGAGAAAAATTTTCGACATACGTCAATGGTGTTGTTAATCAAGCTGTAAGCGGATTTAACACTCAGATCACTCACGTAGGCGTTCACTTTTCAGATCAAAACAGTTCTAAGATTGGATTTCAAGATAAACGCTGTGTAGTTGAATTTCATATCGCGGGAAGAAGCACGACGGCCGTCACACACGACGCTGACAGCGTAGATGAAGCACTATTAGGAGCAGTTGAAAAAGCAAGACATTCAATCGAGCACACACTAGGAAGAATGAACAAACGTTCATAATAATAATAATTTTTTATAGGACTAAGTATGCAAACTGAAACGATGGAAACAACTCATTTAGAAGATTTAAGAAGACAATATAGAAATATGCAAGAGCGTATTTTAAAATACGAAAATGATCTAAAACAGCCGTTGGCAAAAGACGAAGAAGACAGTGCTGTTGAAGAAGCAGGCAGAGAAGTTCTTTATGGACTTTATAAAGTAGAAAAAGAAAATCTTGCAAAACTTGAATCAGACATCAAAGAGCTCGTTTGATAATAATTTTATAAAATAAGGCCCGTTTCAAAGGTTCCTCAAAGGTTCCAGCAGACTTGTGGTAGCTCATATGCGTTATCTGAGAGATGATCGAATATAGCTTATGTTATTAGAGAGTTATACAAAGTTAACAAAGTGAGAATTTTTTTACGGACACTTCGAAATGATAACTGTATAAGTTTAACTTATCTTTAACATTAGGATCAGTTGTGAAAAATCTTTTAAAACTTTCGATCGTCTCTCTTCTCTTTGTTAACATCGCCTTTGCCGGCGGATACCCAAAAAATCCTAATTTAACAGAAACTCCCGGTAAACTTTGCTCGAGCCCAACGACTCATCGTTACCCGGAAAATATTAACTACTGCAACAGAGATGTTGATTCATACACAAAAAATGCTGTCATCGCTAAGTACGATTCTCTTTTTGGTTACTCAATTAAATCAATGAATCGTGGTGATTTCAAAATCGATCACCTTATCCCGCTTTGTGCAGGTGGAGCTAATGATGAACAAAACTTATGGCCTCAGCATAAGAGTGTTTACACTATCACTGACCCTCTAGAGCCGCTTGTTTGCCAGAAGATGGCGGATGGAAAACTTAAGCAAGCTGATGCTGTTAAGTTAGTTCTTCAGGCGAAAATGAACCTTGATCAGGTTCCGACAATCATTAAACAAATCGAAAGAATGTAATTTAAAAATGGTCGCGAATTCGCGGCCTTTTTTTTGTTAATTTTCATGCATCAGGTCTTCAGAGTATTATCAAAATGAAAAAACTAAACCGTTTATGAGTCAATTCATTGATGATGTACTTTTACTAGGACTTTAGTACTATTGGTGAATGTTAAAAAAATTAGAAAATTTTGAAAAGCTGGGTCTTGTTGATGAAATTCTTCAAGCGATAGAAAGATCCGGTTTTGATGAACCCACTTCTATTCAATCAAAAACCCTTCCTCTAATTTTAGAAGGAAAGGATTTGCTTATTGAAGCGCAAACAGGATCCGGAAAAACGGCTTGCTTTGCATGGCCTTTACTGCAGAAAATTAGTGCTGCTAAAAATTCTGAAAATAAAGCTATTCAGGCCTTGATCCTGACACCAACACGCGAGCTTGCTCTTCAGGTCTCCGGCGCTTTTTATCGCTTTGGAGAATTTTTAAACAATAAAGTTTCGGTACTGACGATAATCGGTGGCGAAAGCATCGAGCAACAGACACGTGTTCTTGCTGATGGTGTGGATATAGTTGTCGCCACACCGGGAAGACTTCTGGATTTAATTGGGCAGAAAGTTTTATACCTTAATGATATTAAATTTCTGGTGCTCGATGAAGCTGATAAAATTCTTGATTTAGGATTTGCTGCCGAGTTAGATCTGGTACTGAAAGAAATTTCTTCCACACGTCAAAACTTATTTTTCTCTGCGACCTATCCGGAAAAAGTTTTAGACATCGCTAAAAGAATTTCAGCAAATACGGAGCACTTAAGAATTGAAGATGATACACCCACTGTGGAAAATATTTTTCAGCGTGTGATTGAAGTCAATAAAGACAATAGAGGAATGCTGCTCAGACATTTAATTGTGCAGGAAAAATGGAAAAATGCGCTGGTTTTTGTTTCAAGCAAAACGGCAGCGGGAAATTTATCAGAAAAATTAAAAAAGACTGGTGTACGTGCCGGAGCCATTCACGGCGATCTATCACAGCCAGAGAGAAATAAGGCGCTTTCTGATTTTAAAGATAAAAAAATAGATTTCTTAATTGCCACAGATGTAGCTGCGAGAGGAATTGATATTAATAAGCTTGCCCTCGTTATTAATTTTGATCTTCCAAGATCACCTGCTGATTACATTCATAGAATTGGTAGAACAGGAAGAGCTGGAGAGAATGGTCTTGCCGTCACATTTATCGGACATGAAGATCAGGAGCATTTTAAACTAATAGAAAAACGTGCTCAGATAAAATTGGAAAGAGAGCAGGTGACAGGTTTTGAATTGACAGGTGAAGCCCCAGAAATTATCCGCGGACAAGTACCGGTTAAGGGAAAAAGAAAAAGTAAAAAAGACAAAGAGCGCGAGCTTGCAGTAAAAAAAATATAGTCATATCAAGTAAATAAAAAAGCCCTTTTTAAGATTAACTTCTTTTGCATCTTTTAAAAGCTCTTTAGTAGCATGTCATGTAGATGTATGCATTAAGGGTGAAAAAATACAGAGTTTGAATGACGTATATAGTGGTGGAATGAAACCTATCTAATTTTGACAAGGCTCCCGGATTCGTCAGGAAGCCTTGTTAATTTTATGAAATTAATTCCCTAGAGTATCACATTTTAAAACTGTCTCTAAAGGAGTGACCGAACCAAAAAGGTTTAATCTTCCAGATAAAGAAAGCGTTGAAGCTGAATAATCTACAGCAGCACTTCCTCTGTAAAAAGAAGTATTTTGTTTAAGGATTGTAACTCCAGAATCATTTTCGGTTGAGTTGAATGAACCTTGAAGAACATTTCCACCATAAATCAAAGTCAAGTCAGTCTCTCTACCGTCACCTGTCGAGTTTCTGTGTTCGTATACGTTTACTGCAAGTTTAACGTCTTCATCATATAACTTAACGTCACCGACACACATTAACCACGTGCTGTCTTTTGCCATTGCTGTGTTTAAAAACCCTGCGCATAAAACTAAAAATAGTGCCTTTTTCATGGATGCTCCCTAAGGTGAATTGTTGTTCTCTGAATAGAACTTTTAGTGCGAAATGCCCAGCAAAGCCTTTAAAAGAATGTAATTTTTATAAGAATAGAAGTTAAGTGATGGAATTAGCGAGGTGACAGAAACATTGAAGACTTATTAAAATCCTGACAATACAGCTGTAAAAAATATTTTATAGTTAATCATGAACAAATTTTCAGGTTTAGTTAATGTAGCAAAGGTATTTTTAATTACGGGAAAGTACCTTCTGTTGTCAAAGAAACCTGGAAGTGATGTTGTCATGTTAAAAAATGACTGGTCTAGAGAAATTCTAGAGCATTTTAAAATTGATTTAGAAATTAAGGGAAATGCTAGAGAGCTTGATGCTTCATGTATTCTTCTCGGCAATCACATTAGTTATCTCGACATTCCTGTCCTTATCAGATGCTGCCCGGATATTACTTTTGTCAGCAAAAAAGAAGTTAAGTACTGGCCTGTAATCGGTAATGCTGCTGTTAAAATGCAGACCATCTTTGTTGAAAGAGGCAGCTCTCATTCACGCGCTAAAGCGAAAGAGCAGATCACGAATTCATTATTGAATAAGACTCAAAGACTGGCCATTTTCCCTTCAGGAACAACTTCAATCAAGGCTTCAGAGCGCTGGCAGAAAGGCGTATTTGAAATTGCTGAAAAAAATAATATCAAAATACAACCTTTTAAACTGAGTTATGAACCTCTCAGAGAAGCGGCTTATATTGATGACGATAATCTATTAGTTCACATGTATGATTTGCTAAAACATAAAAAAATTAAAGTTATTTTAGAACTTCATGAGCCGGTTGACGTCGGTGTCAATGACTGTGACTTGTGGAAATCTTGGTGCGAGAGCTCTTCATTAGGATTGAGTTAAGGATCGTTTAATCGAAACCTGACGATACAATTTTACCTTTATTGATTAGCCTTTTAGTAATGAGAACCTTAATTAATTTTCTGGGTATGAGTTTTGAAGTCGGACAATATAAAAGCGGATTAGATCAATCGACAAAGGCTTGCCGCCAGTTTTTTCATTACCTCAAAGATCAGGGGATCGACTTTGTCGATCATGGTGATATACAAAATCCTAACATCGATCAAAAAGTAAAAATTTATTCTGATAGTGACCTGCAGTCTATTGAGTGGAGCAGGTATGAAGCTGCCTACATAAAAGCGCGTGAAATTTTAAGCACGCCTTATCCGCTTCTCAACTGGGGCGGAGATCATAGTATTGCTCTCGCAACGGCTGGTGCCTTCACTTCAAAAAATCCTGAAGGGTATGTCATATGGATTGATGCACATGCTGATTTAAATCTTCCAGAGCATTCAATGAGCGGGAACCTGCATGGCATGCCACTGGCCGTGTTACTAAATCTCAATGGAATTAGAACAAAATATTTTAAGTGGCTTGAGTGTTCACTAAATCCTGCAAAATTAATTTATGTAGGCTTGCGTGACGTTGATCTGTTTGAAAAAAATGCGATCGAATCTTTGGGAATTAAAACCTTTCAATATAAAGATATTCAGAAGTCAGGAATGAAAGCTGTCGCTGAAGAAATTTTAGTTATGACTTCTGGAAACCCTGTTCATGTCAGCTTTGATATTGACAGTGTTGATCCGCGATTTGCTCCTTCGACAGGTGTTCCTGTGAAATCAGGATTGACTCCGAATGATCTAAATATTCTTGGTGAAGAGCTGCTTAAAAAATCCAATGTACGCTCTCTCGACATTGTTGAAGTCAATCCAGAGTTGGGAACCAGTTCACAAGTCGAAAGAACATTTTTGATAGCATTTAATCTTCTAAAGTCTGTCTTTAATAATAATTATCCGGGAGACAATTATGATGGCATTAGCGAAAGAGATTCAAGAGAACAATTTACTCAGATCTAATGGCATATTTAACTTCCGTCCTAAAATTAATTTACGTATCGAGATCAGTTCATATATATTAAAAACTGCTGATACAGCAGAAGAATTAATTGCAAGTTGCAAGCTGAGACATGAAGTTTTTTATCAGGAGTTCCAGCAGATAGAACAGACTGGTGTTGATGTTGATAAGTACGATTCTCATTTTGATCATCTTATTATCGTTCATAAAGCGAGCAATAAGATCATTGGTACATATAGACTGAGCTGCAGTGAGTTTTCCAGAATTTCCTACACGGAAACAGAATTTGATCTGACTGAAGTTTTTAAGCTAAACGGACCTCATCTGGAGCTTGGAAGAGCATGTATTCAAAAAGATCACAGAAGAGGTGCTACCGTAATTTCTTTGCTGTGGAGAGGAATTGTAGAGTATATGAATCTTTCAGGTGCTAATATTCTTTTTGGATGTTCAAGTATCAAAATCAATAATGTCAAGGATGCTGTTATCGTTTATAAATACCTGGCCGCTCAGGGGTCTGTCATGACATCAAATCTTGCCTGTGCCGTAGGAGATTTTAAAATGAATAATTTTACTGAAGTCTATAATAGTCTTCCGGAAGTTCTTGATCCGGTTAATTATGCGATTGCAGAGAAGCTTGTTCCATCACTCTTAAGAGCTTACCTGAAATTTGGAGCAAAGATTGCAGGAGAGCCTGCATTCGATAAAGATTTCGACTGTGTAGATTTTTTAACTGTCATGAAAAAAAATGAAATCCTTGAATCACTTGGCAGACGTTTTCAGTTAGTCCAATGACAGGATTGCTGGCCGACCTACAAAAACTAGGAAGAATGGTGAATCAGGATGAGGAGTTGAAAAAACTCGTTCATTTTGAAACGTTAAAAGAGATTACTTATAAGAGTGAAGTTTTTCCTATTTTTTCTTTTACAATCGGTTCTAAAAATCCTGAGCACCCGACACTCTTTATGACCGGTGGAGTTCACGGACTGGAAAGAGTTGGTGCTCAGCTCGCTTGGAGCCTTTTAAAGACCACCATAGACAGGCTGGTATGGGATCAATCACTACAGGAGCTTTTTAAAAATATCAGACTCGTGGTGGTTCCTCTCGTTAATCCTGTTGGCTACTATAAATTTAAACGCAGCAATGGCAATGACGTTGATCTGATGAGAAATTCTCCGGTTATTTCAAAAGAAAAAATTCCTTTTTTACTGGGTGGACAACGAATTTCAAAAAGACTGGCATGGTATCAGGGAGTGAAAGATATTCTGGAAGAAGAAAACCAGGCCTTATATGCAAAGTTTTTTCAATCATGCCATAAAAGTAAATGTATTCTAGCGATTGATTTTCACTCAGGATTTGGAATGAAGGACAGAATCTGGTTTCCTTATTCGTATACGAGAGAGCCATTTGATCATGTGGCCGAAATTAATGCTTTTACATCTTTATTTGAAGAAACTCATCCTTATCATATTTATAAAATAGAGCCCCAGTCGAAAGGTTATCTTTTAAACGGAGATATCTGGGATTATTTTTTTCTGGAGATGAAGAAAATTAATCCCGATGCTGTTTTTATTCCGCTTACACTTGAGATGGGATCGTGGACTTGGGTGAGAAAAAATCCATGGCAACTTTTTTCGAAACAGGGGATTTTCAATCCGATGAAAGTTCATCGCTTGAAAAGAACTTACCGAAGGCATCATCTGCTTTATGATTTCTTATTAAAAGCACTGAGGTCACATTCAGTATGGTCAGACCTGGACTCCAACAATAAGATAAAGCATCTGACTTCCGGCATGACGAGGTGGTATGAATAATAATCGCTGGATCTTTTTAAGAGGATTGACCAGAGGGAATATTCACTGGAGTGTGTTTCCGGAAATCTTTAAGAAAATTAATCCTGATGCTCAGATGGAATTTCTGGAAATTCCTGGAAATGGATTATGTTCAGAAGAGAAATCACCAGTTAGTGCCGGCGCTTTACTTGATTCATTAAGAATAAAAAGTAATTTCGTAAAAAATAAAGAGTCCTTTCATTTATGCGGAATTTCTCTGGGAGGTATGGCGGCCATGAAGTGGGCCGAGTCCTATCCTGGTGAAGTGCTTTCTGTCGCTGTCATCAATTCAAGCCTGGCGCAGTTTTCAACGTTCAATAAAAGACTACTGCCAGAAAATTATGAAACACTTTTGCGAACTCTATTCATGCACGGCCATTATCAGCAAGAAGAATCTGTCTTGAAAATCACTTCCAATAGGTTTGAAGAAACTAAAAAAAATCTGGAAGCATTTGCTGTATTTTCTGAAAATCATAAAGTTACAAAAATAAATTTTTTAAGACAGCTGATCCTGGCAAAAAGCATCAACATTAATTCAGTTGTAAAGAAGCCTTTTAAGGTGATCAGTTCACAAAATGACAGGCTTGTGGATCATGGCTGTTCAAAGCAGATCGTTTTAAAGTTAGGCGGAAAGGAGTTTATTCACCCTACAGCAGGACATGATCTTCCACTCGATGAACCAGAATGGTTAAGTGAAATTCTTGTTAAGAATCTTGAGTGCACAGCCTCTTCGTAAAATGTAAATTCCAGCTGCTGATTTTTAACAGCAGCAGATAATGATTTAAAATTCTTTTCACAGTTGATGAGTGATTTCCATGAGCGGATATGTTTCTCATTGTGAAAATCCGAGTTGGCAATCATAGGTAGACCACTGTTCATTACTTCTTCAAAGAGGTGAGGTCCGCTGGCCACTTCCCATGCATCAAAAAGATTTTTAAGCTCTTCGCGCTCATCCCATAGATGATAAGTTTGATGCTCAACTTTTTTCGTTGAAACAGGATGGGCAGCGATCGCTAGAGCACCTTGATTTTTTATCGCAGCAATAAGTTCGGGAATAGTTCCGTCAGCTGAAATATATTTTGTAATACCAATAGCAAGGATGTGGGCAGAGCGGTGAAAGGACAAAGAATTTTTCGTCAGTTCAACTCCTGCAATGACCAACATCCCGTATTTTTTCATAGCGCGCGATCCTTCAGACTTAATAAGGTCGAGGTACTGCTGGAAATTGTTTTTTGTAAGAGTTTTATTGAGCACCTTTGAAGCTTTTCCTAAAAATGTCTCTTCTTCACAAAGGTGATCAGTGATGGCGATTATATTAAATCCGCGTGGTCCATAAAAATCTACAATCTCAGGAATACTGAGTTTTCCATCGCTAAAGTTTGAATGAATGTGTAAATCAGTCAGCATCATATTTTGTAATGCTAAACCGTGATCTTATAAATGTATTGTCAGGTTATGATGAAAAATTGCCAAGATTTCGTCAGTGAGATTCCAAAAAAATTATAAAGTTTCGCACTCTAAAGAAGCGTTAAGGTCACTGATTGATTTATTGATAGAAACTTTTCCTATTAAACTCAAAATCCCTTTCTGATAATCCACTGAAACTAATCCTTTGAATGAAGAGTTAGTCCCTTTAAGTTTAACTGCACCACTTGTTGATTCTGAAGAATCCAAAGATCCTTTTAAAATATTTCCACCGTAGATGAAATTAATATCATTAGTTCGACCTTCACCGTATCTATGTTCATATAAATTCACTACAAGTTTTGCATTGGATCCGAACATTACTACTTCACCTTTGCAGATTTTCCAGTCACTATCTTTGGCAAACGATGTATCCCAAGTGCCTGAGCAAAGTGCCAGCAATAATAATTTTTTCACGAATAACTCCTTTATTCTTGTTTCTGATGTTAATGAAGAAACTGCAGGTTCTTTGCCAAAGTAAAAAAAACAAAAACCTCGGAATAAAATGCCGGATAAGAATGGGCGGTGCAGCTAAAGTTCTAATGGGTTAACTTTAGCAATGGATTAGATGAATCCACTATGCGCAAATTTCCTATAAGAAAAATGCCCTAAAAATGAAATGCTTTGTTGAAAAAATGTCCCGAGAATTTAATAGATTCCTAGGATTTTCCACCAAAGCGCACCTGTACCCATCCAGATAATAAGTAGGATGACCGAAAATAAAAATCCCATCTTCCACCAGTCTTTTAGATCGACGTATCCTAATCCAAAAAGAACTGGTGCGGGGCCATGCCCATAGTGAGTAAGCACTCCAAAAATTGATCCACAAAATCCGAGCATAAGTGCTGCTAGTTTTCCGGGAATTCCAAGTGCAATTGAAATGGCAAGAAAAGCCGTATACATTGCAGCCACGTGAGCGGTCGCTGATGCAAAAAGATAATGACTGTAATAATAAATTAAAATGATTAAAGGAAATGCCCAGATCCACGGCATTCCTAAAACCTGGCCTTTGATAATTTCACTAAACCATCCAATAAATCCCAGTTTAGATAAACCTTCTGCCATCATGACAAGAGCAGAGAACCAAACCATTGTATCCCATGCACCTTTTTCTGATTTTACATCTTCCCAGGTTAAAACATTGCTCATTAATAAAAATGATAAACCTATTAACGCGGCTACAGTTGCATCGATGTTAAATGTAGCACCGAAAATCCATAAAAATAATAATAAGAAAAATGCAAAGATCATGAAGTACTCATTCTTCGTGATACTTCCAAGCTCTTGAAGATTTTTTACAGCTTCTGCTTTATAAATTTTTGCATCTTTGATTTCCGGTGGATAAATTTTGTAGAGGATGAGAGGAATTAATAAAATTGAAAGCAAGCCCGGGACAAGTGCGGCCACGGCCCAACCGGTCCATGAAATTTCCACTCCAAGATCTTTCGCAAACTTCTGGCACATTGAATTGCTGGCAGTCGCAGTGATAAACATTCCTGAAGTAATGAGATTTGAATAATAAGAATTGAGTGTTAAATAAGCGCCGACTTTTTTATGACTGGCATGATCTTCAGGAGTAGAACCCATGCTCATCGAAATAGATTTCATGATGGGCATGATAATTCCGCCGGCCCTTGCCGTATTGCTGGGAGTTGCAGGAGCAAAACATAAATCAGCAAAAGTCAGTCCATAGGCAATACCAAGTGTGCTGTTTCCGAGTTTAGCAATAAACCAATAAGCAATTCTTTTTCCCAATCCAGTTTTTATAAAACCTCTTGAAATAAAAAAAGCGATAGTGATCATCCAGATTGTCGGATTATTAAATCCGCTCAAGGCCATTTTGATAGAGTCACCAGCTTTTCCGGGAGCAAGCAACTGAAGAAAAGCGACGAGTGCTATCGAGATTAATGAGATTGATCCCATAGGCATCGCTTTTAAAATGATACCTAAAATCGCGGCAAAAAAGATGGCAAATAAATGCCAGGCCTCTGGAGTCAAGCCACTTGGCGCAGGAACAAAATAGATGACTAAACCGGTGACTAAAGTCACAGCGAGTTTAGGTAAATTAACTTCTTTTTCTGAATCCATCTTATATCTCCGGATTTGTTGCCTAGTGTTTATATTAGGCAAGATATTTGAGAAAAACATGATTTAGGTTAGTCTTTTCAGAAATAATAAGAGGTACGATGGCCCATTGTGAATGAATTTAACTTGAGTGTCTCATGATTATTTTTAGAAAAACCTTTCTCGCATTAACTGGACTCTTTATCTGTTTCTTTTTAATGGCCCATCTCGGTGCAAATTTTTTGCTGCTACTTCCTGAAGAAAAAGCGCGAACGATGTACAACGCTTATTCAGCAGCACTAAGAGGAAATTTTTTTATAACTGTAGTTGCCTACGTTAATTATGCCTGTATTCTTTTTCATATTTTTTATGCACTAATTGTAACTAGAGTGAATCAAGCTGCTAGAAAAGTTAAATACATTGTTAATAAGAGCAACGAAAATTCATCGTGGACATCACAGAATATGCTGTTCTTAGGAGCACTCATCTTTTGTTTCATCGCTATTCATATGGCGAACTTCTGGTTCAAAGTAAAATTTCGTCATCAGGATGACGATCTATATCAAATGGTCGTAGATCTATTTCATCAACCTCTTTATTTATTCATTTACGTTTTTGCGGCTCTTCCACTGGGGTTGCATCTCTCTCATGGAGTGAAGAGTGCATTTAAAACTCTCGGTCTATATCATAAAAAATATATCAGATGGATTGCAGATCTTTCTGTCTTTTATGCTGCAGTGACAGGTCTAGGCTTTGCCATTATTCCCGTCGTTCTTTATTTTAGGTAGGTAAAAATGAAATTGGATGCAAAAATTCCCGCTGGTGAATTAAAAGATAAATGGAAAAATTATCAATCAGACTGTCGTTTGATTAATCCTGCTAACAAAAGAAAACTTGATGTCATCGTTATTGGTTCAGGATTAGCTGGTGCTTCTGCTGCTGCAACATTGGCAGAGGGCGGATACAACGTGAAGTGTTTTTGTTTTCAGGATTCTCCAAGAAGAGCGCATTCAATTGCCGCGCAAGGTGGAGTGAATGGTGCAAAAAATTATCAGAATGACGGCGATAATGTCTGGAGAATGTTTATTGATACATTAAAAGGTGGAGACTTTCGCTCCCGTGAAGCAAACGTTTATCGTCTTGCTGAGTTATCAAGTCCGCTCATTGATCATTTTGCCCAGCAAGGAGTTCCTTTTGCGAGAGAGTATGGTGGGGTGCTTGCTAATAGAAGTTTTGGTGGTGTACAGGTTCAAAGAACATTTTATGCCAGAGGACAAACTGGACAGCAATTGTTACTTGCAAGTTACTCACAGTTGTCTCGACAAATTGAGGCCAAAAAAGTTCAAATGTTTTCCCGCCATGAAATGCAGGAATTAGTATTGATAGATGGTAAAGCAAAAGGTGTTATTGTCAGAGATCTAGTGACGGGAGAAATTAGCCGTCATGGAGCTCATGCCGTTGTTCTCGCTACAGGAGGCTACTCAAAAGTTTTTTTCCTTTCAACTCTTGCGATGAATTGCAATGGTTCTGCAATCTGGAAGGCCCATAAAAAAGGCGCTTTATTTGCTTCACCGAGTTTTACTCAAATTCATCCAACAGCACTTCCTCAAAGCAATGAAACGCAATCTAAATTGACTCTCATGAGTGAATCATTAAGAAATGATGGAAGAATATGGGTTCCTAAAAATAAAGATGAAACCAGATTGCCGAATGATATTCCAGAAGAAGACCGCGATTATTATCTTGAAAGACGTTATCCGACTTTTGGAAATCTTGCCCCTCGAGATATCTCATCCAGGGCAGCAAAAGAGCGTATTGATAATGGAGTCGGTGTAGGCATTCTCAAAAATGCAGTATACCTGGACTTTAAACATTCAATTGAAAGACTCGGCAAAAAAACTATCTCCGGACGTTACGGGAATCTATTTGAAATGTACGAAAAAATTACCGGTATTGATGCTTATAAAGAACCTATGAAAATTTCTCCAGCGCCACATTTTTCTATGGGAGGTTTGTGGGTGAATTATGAACTTATGACAACAATACCCGGACTCTTCGCTGTTGGAGAGTGCAATTTCGCTGATCATGGTGCCAATCGATTAGGTGCAAACTCATTACTGCAAGCAAGTATTGATGGATATTTTATTCTCC
>JACMRM010000001.1 GCA_014376445.1 Bacteriovorax sp.
AATTCGCTTGCTGACATGAGGTCAGTTGAAGAAGCTTTAAGAATCCCAGGAGGGGAGAATTATGGCACAAGTACTAAGTCAAGATGAAGTAGATGCATTATTAAACGCGGTTAACGACGGTGGAACTGATTCGTTTTCTGGCGGTGGTGATTCAGGTAGCGGCGCTGCTGACGACTCTGATGAAAATATTCAGACCTACGATCTAACCAATCAGGACCGTGTAATCCGCGGTAGAATGCCCATTCTCGAAATTATCTATGAAAGATTCATCAGAAGCTTTCGTGTGTCGCTTTCAAATTCTCTGAGAAAAATTTCAACTATCTCAATCATCTCTACCGATTTATTGAAATTTGGTGAATTCGTAAACACACTTCCGATTCCATCGTGTATGTGTATTATGAGATATAATGAACTAAGAGGACCTGCTCTTTTAGTTTTCGAGTCAAAACTTGCTTACGCAATCATCGATTCATACTTTGGTGGAACAGACAGACCATTCACAAAGATTGAAGGAAAAGAATTCACGATGATCGAATTATCATTCATGAGAAAGATCATGGATATGGCGATCAACGATCTTGACGAAGCATGGGCACCGGTTCATAGAATCGACGCTCAGTATCTACGAACAGAAATTAACCCGCAATTTGTCGGGGTTGTTCCGCCATCAGACGTAATTATCGCAACAACTCTTGAAGTAGAATTCGAATCGGCTTCAGGAACAATCATGATTGTTGTTCCTTACTCGACAATTGAACCGATCAAGCAAAAACTCTCTTCAAGCTTCCAGACTGATAACGAAATGGCAGATTCTATCTGGACTCAGGCCATGAACGAGCACATCAAGAATACGAAAGCGACTGTCGTTGTTCGTCTTGGTGAAACAGAAATGACTCTTGGTGATCTACTGACTCTGGAGCCAGGGGACGTCATCCCACTTAATCAGGACGCTTCAGGTGAAGTGACTGTAGCTATTGAAGGCGTAGATAAGATGAAGTGCTTGATGGGCACATACAAGGGCTCTCGTGCTGTACAAATTACACACGTCGATGCACCAGTGTCACTTGAATCGATGGAAGAAGAGTAAATAAAAAAATTGATGTGAGAGAGGAGATTATATGAATAAAATTTCAGTTGATAGAATGGCAGATTCAGTAAAAGCAGGGGATGACTCCCTCAATAAACTTAAAGTCCAGAACCTGGATTTTATTTTAGATATCCCGCTGAAAGTTTCGGTGGAATTGGGAAGAACTCAGATCATCGTGAAAGATTTACTGCAACTTGGTCAAGGATCGGTTTTAGAACTTGATAAGCTCGCAGGTGAGCCACTTGAGATCCTTGTAAACGGCAAGCTAGTTGCAAAAGGTGAAGTAGTTGTTGTTAACGAAAAATTTGGTATTCGTTTAACAGATATCATCAGCCCGATTGAACGTATTGAAACTTTAAAATAATTTTGGCCTATATTTTCTATCAAGGATTGAGGAAAAGAAATGAAAACATTAGCACTTTTATTAATTAGCTTAGCATCTTTCAACTTATCAGCTGCAGACGTAACAATCAAAGGCGCAGAGCTGGTGAATGCCAGAGGTTCTGAAGCAAGATTGAAAATTTTGCATGTAGGAACTTTAAATGATAATCCAAGAATTACAATTAAAGACAAGATGCTTAATATTTCAATTCCAAACTCAGGTTTATCTGGGAAAATTAACAAAAAAGTAAATGGATCTTCAGTCTCGGCGACAATGTCGGGTGAAGAAACAGTTTCAGTAAACGTTGCTCTTCCATACTCACTTCAAGGCCGTGAATCAGACGTTACAATCACTTTAAAAGAAGGTGTGATTGATGTTCATTACCCTCGTATTGAAGTAGCTAAAAAAGCAGCTGTATCAGAAAATTCAAGATCACCAAGCATCACAGATAAAGCAATCGTTTTAGAAACTCCTGAGGCAGTAGCAGCAGCGGATAAATTAGATGAAAATTATTTATCTACACTCTCGAAAAATCAGGAAAAACTAGCTGAAGAAAAACATCCGAAAGCCGAGAAAGAGGCCAATAAGACATCCCAACTTGATACCGACAGAGTCAATCTGGCACAGTCGGGAATTGCAAAAACTGGAACAACTTCTCAAACTAATGGAGAACAGGCAGAGACAAAGACGCAATCAAAGTTTTCGGTGGCTGGATACATTGGTAAGTTCGTTGCATTTATGGCCATTATGATCGCCGGATTTTACGGAGTATTAACTCTGTTTAAAAAAGGGATTATCAAAAAAGGAAAATTAGGATTTTTAAACAGTACTAAGTTAGTTGAAGTTTTAAGCACAACTCACATTGCACCAAAGAAATCACTAATTATGATTAAAGCGCACAAGCAAGTTTTCTTAATCTCTAACACTGAAGCAGGTATGACTTTAGTTTCAGAAATTAAAGACGTAGCAGGATTAATTAAAACTGGTGAAGAAGAAGTGACAGGATCAAACTTCGATACAAATCTTTATTCAGCTAATAAAACTGATAAATCTTTCAGATTAAAAGAAGAGTCTACGGTTGGAAAATATTCTGATCTTCAAGATGACGACTATGAGATGAATTCTCTGGATGACATGTTAAATGATTCAGTTCCAGCCAAGAGCGAAAACAAAAGAAGCAATAATGTCGCAAATGTGTACGGGCAAACGAATGCATCGAAAGCAATTGAAAAAGCTCCAGTCCAGGATCAGGTAAGATTCTCAGACCAGATTAAAAATAAAGTAAAAGGCCTAAAACAACTTTAACTCATTCAGGATTGGTGAGAGCATGGATGCTCGTTTTAAAAAACTACTAAAAACTTTGGTGCTCATGTTAGTGCCCTTAATTTTACCAGCACTGGCATTTGCTCAATCAGCAGCTCCAGGTGCAAATAATTTAGCTCTTCCAGGTATGTCGATTAATTTCGGCCAGGGTGCAAATCTTGTAGACTCAATCGAAGTGCTAATGCTCTTCACAGTTATCACACTCGCACCGTCTATCTTAATTCTTTGTACAAGCTTTACACGAATTCTGATTGTTCTGTCTTTCATGAGACAAGCGATCGGCACTCAGAACATGCCACCTAACCAGGTGCTTGTTGGGTTCTCATTATTTCTTTCGTTGTTTGTTATGCAGCCAACTGGAGAGAGAATTTACAACAAGGCCATTCAACCGTACATGCAGCATCAAATTACAACAACAGTTGCGATTGATGAAATTGTATTGGGTTTAAGATCTTTCATGCAGAAACAGGTTCGTAAAGCTGACATCGGATTATTTTATGATGTAACAGGAAAGACTGCCCCTACTACAATTGATGATGTTCCTATTCATTATTTAATTCCGGCATTCATTATCTCGGAGTTAAAAACTTCGTTTCAAATTGGATTCCTGCTTTATATCCCATTTCTAATTTTAGATATGGTCGTGGCTTCAGTACTGATGGCCATGGGGATGATGATGCTACCTCCGGTAGTTGTGTCACTTCCATTCAAGCTTTTACTTTTTGTTTTAGTAGATGGATGGCAGTTAGTAACAGGTTCGATCTTAAGATCGTTCAATCAGTAGGTAACAAATGCAATATGATTCATACACAGACATTACTCACCAGGCGATCAAAGTCGCACTTATGGTTTCAGCTCCGATGTTAATCGGTGCTCTGGTCATGGGGATTTTGGTTTCACTTTTCCAGGCAGTTACTCAGATCAACGAGCAGACGTTATCTTTCATTCCAAAGATTATCGTTATCGTTGCTGCTTTGATTTTTTTCGGACCGTGGATGTCTGATTCGTTAACAACGTTTACAAAAGATTTAATTTTACAGATACCAAACATTATAGCTGAGAAATAATAGAATGCTTACAGTACAAATTACAGACATGACAATGATCGTAGCCTTCTGGCTAGCATTTTCACGTTGGTCAGCTGTAATTTTTCAGTTGCCTTTATTTGAAAGCACAACGATCCCACCGATTGTTAAAGTTTTAACAACTCTTCTTTTAACATTTGCTTTCTTTCCTTTAGTGCAAGATCAGATCATGCTGGACATTAAGTATGTTGGTTCAGACAGCTTCTGGTATCTGACTATTTTTAACGTGATCGTTGGTCTTGTTATCGGGTTTCTTGTTAAGTCGATCATGAGTATCTTTATCGCAACAGGTGCGATCATTACTCAACAAATCGGGTTCAACGCTCTCTCATACTTCGACCCGCAAGCAGGTGCTCCAATCGGTCCTTTTGAAAAATTGATTGAATGGACAGTGCTTATGTTGATCATTACATCGGGAGCTCTTCTTCCAATGTTTAAAGGTGTCATCAATTCTTTTACAACAGTTCATATTTATAACATCGGAAAAATGGCCCACTCGGTAGACTTTTTCATGATTCTTTTTAAGTCGATTTTTATTTCGGCAATCATGTTAGCAAGTCCGATGATTTTTATTAACTTAGTTATCAATGCTGTTATGGGAATCATTTCCCGTGCAGTTCCTCAGATGAACGTTATCTCCGTGAGTTTCGCGATTAACATCGGTCTGGGACTTTTAGTTTTTGCAGTTGGATCAGATGAGTTCTTCGCGACTTGTTTCAGATTGTACACGGACAGGCTAGGCGATTGGTTCCAGTTCTTATCGTAATTTAAAAATTCAAAGCAAGGATTGCTTTGAAAAGTATTTGAGGTCATAGGATGGCAGAAGAATCAGAAGACGGTGGGGAAAAGACCGAAGACCCCTCCCAGCACAGGATTGATGAATTCCGAAATAAAGGGGATGTTGCCTCTTCTCGTGAATTAACGTCAGTTCTCGTTCTTGCTGCTTGTCTTCTTACTTTATCGCTTTCGTTAGTTTATGTTTTTGAGCAAATGACAGCTTATATCGAATGGCTTTATACACTGGACATTGCTTCAGCATATGGTCCGAAAGCACTAGATACGATCACAACTAGAACTTTTATGGTTGCTGCAAAATGTGCAGCACCTGTTTTGTTCACTGCTCTTTGTGCTGGTGTTTTAGCTCAGGTGGCCCAGGTCGGAATTCTTTATTCACCGGACGTTCTTGAATTGAATCTTGACCGCATCAATCCGCTTAAAGGAATTAAAAAATTATTTTCTAAGCAGGCATTGTTCGAAGCAGTTAAAGGTGTTTTTAAATTCGCAGTTATTATTTCTGTTGTTTATGCTTATTTGAAAGATGATATCGCCAAATATAACGGCTTCATGCATTTAGAAGTGACTCAGTCATTTCTTCACGCAAAAGATCTTCTTCTTAAAATTTCATTCGCTATTATTTTAGCGTGGTCAGTGATTGCGATTTTAGACTTTGCCTGGCAGAAATTTACATATAAGCAAAAGCTAATGCAAACGAAGCAGCAGTTAAAGCAGGAATCGAAAGAGCAAGATGGTAACCCTGAAGTTAAGCAGCGTATCCGTCAGATCCAGCGTGAGATGTCCCGTAAGAGAATGATCCAGGATGTGAAGACTGCAGACGTAATTGTAACAAACCCGACTCATATTTCGATCGTTTTAAAATACGATTCCGAAAATATGGTCAGTCCTATGATTATCGGAAAAGGTCAGGATCACATGGCGATGAAAATCAGAGAGATCGCAAAAGAGTATAATATCCCTATCGTAGAAAACGTTCTTCTTGCAAGAACACTTTATAAAACGGTGAAAGTGGGGCAGCCAGTTCCCCGCAATATGTATAAGGCCGTGGCAGAAGTTCTGGCGTTTGTTTATAAACTTAAGAAAAAGCGTAAGGCACTAGCTTAAAGCTATAGGTAAAAAATATGAATGAAATGTTTAAAAAAATGAAAATCTTTACTCAAGGCCCGGATGTTCTGGCGGCCGTGGGTATTTTGATGATCTTAGTGGTAATGATCGTACCCGTTCACCCATTTATTCTCGATTTACTTTTAGCAATGTCACTGGCGATGGCCGTTGTGATCATGCTTGTTGCTCTCTATTCTAAAAAGCCTTTGGACTTCTCAACATTCCCATCAGTGCTTTTGATCTCGACATTATTTCGCCTGGCCTTAAACGTTGCTTCGACCAGAAACATTCTGATCCATGGAGCTGCAGATGGGACGGGAGCTGCGGGAGAGCTTATCAAGTCTTTCGGTGAATTCGTTGTCGAAGGAAATTTCGTTGTAGGTATTATTGTCTTCATCATTTTAGTTATCATCAACTTCATGGTTGTTACAAAGGGTGCTGGCCGAGTAGCTGAAGTTGCAGCACGATTTACTTTAGATGCAATGCCAGGGAAGCAA
The DNA here is from genome assembly GCA_014376445.1 of Bacteriovorax sp. Lineage (GTDB taxonomy): Bacteria > Bdellovibrionota > Bacteriovoracia > Bacteriovoracales > Bacteriovoracaceae > Bacteriovorax. The sequence goes on from JACMRM010000001.1 coordinate 6,274, forward strand.
ATGGCGATCGACGCCGACTTGAACGCTGGTTTAATCAATGACGTTGAAGCTAAACGCAGACGTAAAGAAGTCGCTGAAGAAGCAGACTTTTACGGGTCTATGGACGGTGCTTCGAAGTTCGTTCGAGGAGATGCGATTGCAGGTATCTTGATTACTGCTGTAAACATTATAGGTGGTATCATCATCGGTGTTGCACAAAACGGAATGGATATCGGAAAAGCTGCTGAAACGTTCACACTTTTAACTGTCGGTGACGGTCTCGTCACTCAAATTCCTGCTCTGATTATTTCTACTGCTGCCGGTATTATCGTTACTCGTTCTACAAACGATGAAAACATTGGTACTCAGGTTTCCAAACAATTTAAAGTTCACCCGAAAGCAATTTACATAGCTGGTGGTGTTCTGGTTTTCTTCGGATTAATTCCGGGTCTTCCAAAACTTCCATTTTTTATGATGGGTGGTTTTCTTGCTTATGTTGCTTACAAAATCGAGCAGAACAATACAAATGTTGAAGTGGCAGAAAAAGCAAAAGCTGTTGAAACAACAAAAAAAGTAAATCCACAAAACCTTGAAGAGCTGCTCAACATGGAACTGGTAGAACTGGAAGTTGGCTACGGTCTTGTTCACTTAGTTGATACTGAACAAAACGGTGATCTGCTTGAACGTATCACTCATATGAGAAAAATCTTTGCACTTGATTGGGGGGTTATTATTCCTTCCGTAAAAATCAAGGACAACTTGGAGTTAAAGCCAGGTGGTTATTCTGTAAAAATTAAAGGGGTTCAGGTTGCTAAAGGCGAGCTGATGTCAGATTACTTTCTGGCAATGGATCCCGGAACAGTTATCGAAAAAATGGACGGGGTCGAAACAACTGAACCAGTTTTTGGATTGCGTGCTGTCTGGATTTCTGAAGATCAGAAAGAAGACGCTCAATACAATGGCTACACTGTAGTTGATTGCTCAACTATTGTAGCAACCCACCTAACTGAAATCCTAAAATCAAATCTTCATGAATTGTTTGGACGTCAGGAATTAGTACGTGTATTGGACAATTTTAAAGAGACGAACCCAAAATTAGTCAATGATTTAATTCCGGAAATAGTAAATCTTGGAATCGTTTTAAGAGTCATGAAAAATTTACTTCGCGAAGGTGTTTCAGTACGTGATCTACGCACAATTTTGGAGACTTTATCAGAGTATGGCTCTACAATTAAAGACACAGAGGCACTGACTGAACATTCAAGACAGGCCCTGTTTAGAACCATAACTGAGAAGATTAAAAGTGATTCAGGAGATATTCCGTTGTTCACTCTAGATCGTAATATTGAAGAGTCTATCGCTCAAAATATTATCCAGACGGACCAGGGACATCAGTTGTCACTCGA
>JACMRM010000125.1 GCA_014376445.1 Bacteriovorax sp.
TACCGGGTTCGTCTCTAACAACTGGTGAACATAACGGTTCAGTTTACCTGTACCGATGTTGCTGTTTCTGATGATGACCGTTTTTTTGATCACTTCACGAAGTCTACTAATGTGCTTGTTATACTTAGCTGAAATAGGAATCAAGTCACAGTGATTAAGCCATGGAACTGTAGCTCTTAAATCAGCAATCCATTCTTTTTTAGCTTCTTCATCCGGAAGTGTTTCTTTTAAAAGATCCACTTTGTTTAAACAAACAATAACTGATTTTCCTTTTTCCAGAGCGATATCTAAAAGACGTCTGTCCTGGTGAGAAATACCAATAGTTGCATCGATCATGAAAATGATAATATCTGACTCTGTAATACAACGAAGTGAGCGGTAAACTGACTGCTGCTCAATAAATCCTTCAACAGATTTCTGGCGTCTGATCCCGGCCGTATCTACAATGTGCATTGAACGCCACTGAGATCCTTCCTCTGTTTTTTCTTTTTCAATAAGGGCCATTGCTGCCAGGTATTCTTCAGAATAAGTGTTTGCCGCCATGGGTGCTACATCACTTTCAAGATCAACCACAACATCAAGGTCATCTTCATCAGAATCTAAATCAAAATCTACATCGTCTTCAACTGCAAAAACGGTATCAAACATTGAATCTTCTGTTTTTTGAATTTCTGCATCCGATAAGGCTTCATCGTAATCGATTTCACTGTCATCTTCAAATTCAGTTTCTGAAAACAATGGTGTTTCAGCACTCTCATAATGATCTTCATCATAAAGAGGAGTTCCGCGAGTACCTTCTTCTTCAAGGTTGTAACTCATAGAAAGTGACTCATAAACATCAGGGTTATTTTTTCTAAACTCTTCATATTGCTGCATTAACAGATTGTCTGTTTTTGCAAATGCTACGTCACTATCAAGTTTCGCTGCATCTTTGCCAAAGAAGATATCAAAGAATCCTTCAATAGGATCTACTGTCGTACCGGGAATGTCTGAAACAAGCGCTCTTTCAGAACCTAATAAAAGGTTTAGAAGAGTTGACTTCCCTGCGTTTGGAGCTCCAATTAAAGCAAGACGTGAAGCAACCTTCTCTCTAGGTGTTACACCTTTTTGAAGATTCGACATTTCGTCTTTCTGAGTTTTTTCAAACTTAATAATCTCTTTGTGAAGAGCTGTCTTTAAATCCAGAAGTCCAAGTCCATGTTCAGCAGAAACTTTAAATAACTGCTCTTCACCGATACCAAGGTTGTAGAATTCTAATTCCTCCCCTTCTTGTTTATCAGTGTCGTACTTGTTTACTAAAACCCAGAATTGTTTTTTCTGAGCACGGATATAATCTGAAATCGTTTTATCAAAAGGAAGAATTCCTTCTCTTGAATCTACAACGAATAAAATTAAATCCGATTCTCTGATTGCTTGTTTCGCTTGATCAGTCATGATGTTAAAAAACTTGTTCATGATCTGGTCGTATTTCTTCGGAACGTTCTCTTCGATTTTCTCAGGATAAAAGCCACCTGTATCGACAAGAATTGCGTCCTTCGGGCCGACGTGAGCAACTTCTTCAAATGTGGCGATACCATAGTGGCGATCGCGTGTTACACCTGGTTTATCATGAGTAATCGCTTTGTGAGCTTTCTTCATCAGGCGGTTAAATAGTGAGCTTTTACCTACGTTAGGTCTTCCGATTAGGGAGACGACCATCGTGCGGTGATATTCTTTCGTTTCCATTATTTCTTTCTCCATACGCGATTTGAATCCTTCGCGCGAGGAAGACCGATTTCTTCCAGAACGAAGTTATTTGTAAACCATTTCGGTGAAACTTTTACGTGCAGGTTTAAATGCACAGGTCCACCAGTCATAACTTCAATTTTCTTTCTTGATCTGATCCCAATTTCTTTAATCATTGATCCACTTGAACCAATAACGATTGCTCTTTGTGAAGGTCTATTTACTAAAATTGATGCCGAGATATGGGCCTCTGTAGCATTCGGATCAGTTTTCCCTTTCACTTCTTTATATTCATCGATGATAACTGCCACTTCATAAGGGACTTCATCTTTTAATAATTCGAACGCCTGTTCACGGATGTATTCAGTAACGAAGAATCTTTGATTCTTGTTTGAAACGTCTCCATTTGGATACAAATGCGGCCCTGGTTGAGCAGCATCACATAAGGCACCTGTTAACTGGTGAATGTTCGTTCCTTCTTTCGAAGAAATTAAAAAGAATTTTTCCAGACTCGGAAGAACTTCTTTTGCCTTGGCAAAAACTTCTGCGAGTGGAAGTTTATCCGATTCTTCAACTTTATCTGCTTTAGTAAACAGAACCCAAGTAGGTCCTAATTCTTGTTGAAAGTTTTCTTTAAAGTCTGTGAACTGACCTAAAATATCGCGAGCGATATCAATCAGAATTAAATTAAGGTCTGCCCCTTCTGTTCCTTCACGTGCCTGCTCATTCAAGCGCTTGTTAAATTCCTGGCTCGATTTGTGTAAACCCGGAGTATCGACCATAACAACTTCAGTGTGGTCTACCGTGAATACGCAATGAAATTTATTTCTTGTTGTCTGCGGCTTGCTTGTTACAACTGATAAATCTGTTCCGATCAAACAGTTAATCAGTGAACTCTTGCCTACGTTCGGTGCCCCTAAAACTGCAACCATGATGGATTTGTTGTGGGGATGCTGGTCTTCTAGTAACATTCTCGTCTCCTTTCTTGCTAGTGGTCACTAGTCAAAGACTAGTAAAGTTTTTCAATATAATTTTTCATCTATTATTTTTTTTGCCAATAATTTTTCAATTTTCTTTTTTGATGGTCCTGTCATTTCTGCCAGAATTTTTTGTCCAAGCCATACTTCAACTCTGTACCCGCCGTTATTTGGCAGTTCAGTTCCTCGGTAAGTTGGAAATGTTCCGTGTGCGCCCATTGTGAGTTCCTGTAGTTTTGATTTTGTATCAAAAACTTCCAGCTGATTAAGAGAATAGAACTCTGTTTTATTTTTTTCTTCGAAAAGCCTTACAATCGTATTAAAAACCGTCTCCAGTGTGTCGATATGATTTTCCGAATCAAAATAAATTCCTGCAAACAATGCTTCAAAAGTATCTGCAAGGATTGAATCCTTGTCCGCTCCACCTGTGCGCATCTCTCCTTTGCCCAGGAAAATAAAATTTCCCAGATCAATTATGCGGGCAAGCTCAGCAAGCTTTTCTTCATTGACTAGAGCTCCGCGAAGTTTTGAAAGATCACCTTCGTCATTATTAAGATATTTATGGAAAAGATTTTTACCGACGATAAAGTTGATTAATGAATCACCTAGAAATTCCAGTCTCTCATTTGACTGCAATGTAGTCTCTTTCATTTCATAACAAAACGTAGACTGCATTAAAGATTTAGCGAGATTTTTTTTATCTTTAAATGTGTATTTGATTTTCTGCTCAAGTTGTTCAAAAGAAATTTCATTAGAAATAATATGATACAGCTCGTTTTGATCGAATTTTTTGAGTGACGCTTCAGTATAAAGTGCGCTCAGCCATGCTGTTGTATCAGAAAAATGGCGAGGGCCATCTGCCTGAAAAGCTTTATTGAAGGTCGTCTCTTGCACTGTGAAGCTCACTATTATTCGAATGTTTATCTCGGTGCGTTTTTTATCACTTCTTGTATGCGTTAACAAGAGACACTTTTTTGGTTGTTAATATTTACGAACTAAGATACTATGCCCCCCTAACACTTTGAAATTAGTCTTCAACACACACACTTTTCACGAGAGACGATTTAATTATGAGTACACACACACCCAGCGAACAAGCCCACGTCCAAGACCCAGCGATCTTAAGTCCCCTTATCACCAGCACTCCCGGACCTGAACTTTTCGAGCTTCAGCAAGAGTTTTATAAAAACCTTCGTACTCAGGGAAAAAGCCAGAATACGCTGAAGAATTACAAGACTGATCTGGATTGCTTTAATTTTTACCTCAACACAGAATACGCTTCTGTTAAAGTCTCAAACTTCGACCAGTCTCTGGTTACGAACTACGGAAAGTATCTTGAAAACAAATACTCTTCTGACAATTCAAGAAGAAGACGTGTTCAAGCTCTGAGAATTTTCTTCGACTTCCTTTTAAACAAATCACTGGTTGCATCTAACCCTGTTAGAAAACTTCCAACTTCTCCTAAATTTCTTGATATCCCGAGACCAACGCCGTTCATCGACGTTAAAACTCTTTGGACTTATTTAGTTGAAGAGTCTCACTCTCAAGATAAAATTCAGGAGCTACTAAGCAAAAGAAACCAGATTCTTTTCCTTCTTATCTTTGGTGCTGGCTTAAAAGTTTCTGATTTATCTGATCTTAAAATTTCAGACATCACAATCATCGGTGAAGAAGCACGTGTTCTTATCCATCACCCGAAAAGAGATGCCTATACAGTCACTCTTCCGGCAATTTTCAAGAAAGTGTACGCTGAGTACTTAATCGTTCTTGAAGAAATGAAAAACAAATCTCAAATTACATTTGATAAACTTTTATTTTACGCGAACCCATACAGAATTATTTCTGGCGGATTAAGCCCACGTGGTGTTGAAATTATTTTCGAAGATTATAGAAATAAACTAATGATTACCCTTACGCCGAAATCTCTTCGCCAGGCATGTATCTTCAAGTGGATTCAGCAGGAAAAAAGCACAACGCTTATTAAAGAATGGCTTGGTTTAGCTCCGTCTTACGACTTGAA
>JACMRM010000126.1 GCA_014376445.1 Bacteriovorax sp.
TAAAGAATTTTTAAATGGATTAAGACTGATATGTATTCAACTTATGGAGGAGGCACTTTCTATCTTGCAAGTGTAAATATAAATGACATTGTCGAAAACAATCAGATGTTTTATCACGAGACCATAGAGCTAAAGAATCAATATATGAGTCTTCCTTTAAAACTAGTGAAAGGAAAAATTGTTGAACTTACTTTTAACTACGATGTCTTTATTCAAAGAGAAGTAGCCTCTAGTTTTGTAGGAAGAAGTATCAAGTGCACTAGAGACCTTGCAGAAGCGGGAATGTGTGGTGGCTGCTCTTACAGTAGAAATGTTCCATCAGATAATTTCGATAAAACATCTCCCGTTAAAGTATCTGAATTAGGGCTTGTTGTGAGAGTAGGAAATAATGCTATGACAATAATAGGGTTGACTCCAGTGTTAGTAAGCGAAAATGAGTTTACGATCAAGCTTGATGCAAAAAATTTTGAAATGGCAAATGAACTGGAAATTCACATTGACCCGTTCAGCTTGGCCTCTGTTGATAAAATGACGTCAGGTTATAATTACACTGATACATGTCAGGGACGTCGTGAGAGTGCCGGTATTAGTCTGCAGAGAAGAGTTGAAGCGAATGTATTGATGAAGGTTTCTGGAAGAGGGTATGAAATTTTAAAAAATATATTGTAAAAAAGCAAGGGAGCCGAAGCTCCCTTACTTTTGCAAGCTTAATGATTTAATCCCTCAAAGAGAGAAGATAAAATTGCTTTCTGTAGCCTTGTTAGCTGGAAAATGTTTGCCATGATTAACACCGGTGACTTCTTTATAGAACCACAGATCACCAGCTGTCCTTTTTCTTTATTGTAGTCAGTGATTTCAAAGATGTTCCCGAAATCTTTTTCGTAGCTTTTTAACACCACTTCATCAGCTTCAGTTACACTTGATAATTCAGGAAAACGTTCTCCGACAACTTTAACTTTAACAAGTTTGTTTTTTTCATGCTCAGTTTTAGCTTTGATCATGTCGTTATAGATGAGTTTTAAATTCGTTGCACCAAGATTTGTTTTTAAAATAAACCAAAGCTCTTCAAAAAATCCTGCACGGTCATTTGGCCATAAACCTAAAAGATGATTTCTCACTTTGAAAATTTCTTCGATCATTGAAACGTTGTTTTGCAGAATCCAGTTTTCGCGCATTTTATCGAAGACAACTTTTGCTTCATCGTAGTTTAATTTTTCGAAAGACTCCGGAGTTAATCCAAATTCTGAATTTGATCTTATAGGATAGAATTTTAATTCACTTTCAAGGCCAATGAGAAAATCATCGTTCTTTAATTCTTCAGAAAAAATGAATCCTTGAAGCGGAAGCGTTTTAGCTTCACCAAGGTCGATAATTTTTGAACTCGGGTTTTCGTTACGCTTGAAAGAGCGGACGATCCCTTGCTGCATATTTTTAGTGTAGAGGAGATTAAAATCCATGCTTGTTCCTAGTAAACTCTTTAGAATTTAAGTATTTTACTAAGGAATTCCGGGGCTTGGCTAGGAAAATTGTGCTCACAAGCTTGTCTTTTAGAAGGCGTATAGACTTGAATATATGAATAAAGCACTTCTTCTGATTATGATGTTCGTTGTGTCGTGGAGCGCCTGGCCCCAGGACGAGCGTTATTTTCGCCAGCTCTTTTCCGGCGAGCTCTCAAAGAGCAATGAGAAAGTCGATGCAAAGAAGTACTCTTATTTCGTTCACACTCCCTATTATGCCCTCGATCTAAACCAGGATGGCACGCCCGAGCATATTACCTTTGTAAAAAAAGACAACGAAGACTGGATTGAAATTTTCAATCAGGATAAAGTTAAAATTTTTTCTTACCGTTTTGAAAATAAAGGCTACGACTCTGATCTGTTCAGGGTAGAGCTTAAAAAATTGGGTCCTAATACTTCAGTGTTGCTGATGTATTATTATGAAGGTGTGAGTAAGTATATCAACTTTCAGGGGACATCTCGAATTTATGCCATCACTATTGATAACAAAGACCTGAAGACGCTGACCGCTTTTAAAGGTCCTAGTTTCTTTGATGAGCAGAAAACATTCAAAGGTCATTATCATAAACGCAATTACGAAGTTTACCTGGATGATTTGAATAAAGATTCAGTCAAAGAACTAGTTGTGAAGCATCGTAACGTCAGCACTGTCTTCGTCTATTTAGGCGAAGGAAAATGGCAGACGTTCAATCAATAAAAAATTATGAAGCTTTAGGGTAGTCGATGTCATCATCGTCTTCTGCTGATTTTTGGTAATCAGTCTTGTAAGGTTTGAACTCTTGATTCTTTGGATAGTATCCGACAGGCTTTTCTTCATTCGCTGTTCTGCTGAATTTTTTAGAAATAATAATCCATAGACCGATTGGAAGTGCGACTAAAAAAATAAAAGGGCCGAGCATTGAGCCGGGAGTTGTAGCATCTGTCTTCGCAACGATATTGGCAGGCACACGAACAGGTACGCTTGTGGGTATTCGTTCAGCGGCCATTGCTTTTTCCGGGTTTACAAAATTATAACCTGCATGGCTTGGAGTTTTTACATCTTCGATATCAACTTCAACTACCGGCTCCACTGAAGGGCTTCGTTGTAATGAAGGTGATCCATACACAACACTCGAAAGTGCAATGAAGGTGAAAGCAAAAACAGCAGCGCAAATTTTCTTTTCCATGAATACTCCATAGAAGTGATGTCTCTACTAATCATATCGAATGAAATGGCTTAAATATTAAATTGCTCGGGTATTATTTTTTGAGGCTAGCTTTCCAGCTGTTCAAGCTCTTGATAAAGTGCCTGAAGTCTTTCAGCAAGGACATTTTGTGCCTCTGTCAGGATTTTTAATTCAGGATTATTGGGGTCTGAAAGTTTAGTGTAATCAAGATTACTGATTTTTTCAGCGATGATTTTTGTTTTTTCCTCAGTATTTTCGATTTCAACATAGATAGCGTCGATACGAATTTTATCTTTGTTGCTGATGATTTTTGCTGGCCTTGCAGCTTTTACCAGGGCAGGAAATGCAACAGGTGCCATTTTTACTTCAGGTGCAGTGTCTTTATATTCTTTTTCCAGTTCAAGAGCATCGAGATAAGGTGAAACCTGATCGTATCCACCTTCAAAATTCTGCAGTTTCTTTTCATCGAGCAGCCAGATTTTGTTCGTAACAGTCGCAAGGAATGCTCTGTCATGGGAGATCAAAATAACGGCACCGGTAAACTCAGTTAATTTTTCTTCGAGGATTTGAATTGTTTCTAAATCGAGATCATTGGTAGGCTCATCGAAAATAAGAATATCGCCGGCCTTCGTAAGATTATAGGCAAGTTGCAGTCTGCTTTTTTCTCCGCCGGAAAATGTTTTTAACGGGCGGTGAATATCATCTTTATCAAAAAGAAAACTTTCGAAATATGAGTGCACATGTTTTTTCGATCCATCAGGAAGAGGAACGAAATCGTTTCCATCTCCGAGAAGCTGGAAAGGGGTCATGTCGATATCAAGTTCATCACGCTTTTGTGAGAAGTACTGAATTTGAAGAGCTTCAGCTGTTTTCATTTTCCCACCAGTCGGAACGATATCGCCTTTAATCAGTTTTAACAGAGTTGTTTTACCAACACCGTTCGCGCCGAGAAGACCGATCTTGTTTCCTTTATGGATTTCCCCGGTGATTTTATCAAAGAGAACTTTATCTTTTGAATATTGAAAGTCCATATCGGCGAAGTCGACTAGAACTTTCGTTTGTCTGCCGGATTTTTGCAGAGTCAGGTCGAGAGTTTTTTTAGCTTCACTCTTGATGTTTGAAACTTTATTTTTTAAATCATTAAAATCTTCAACACGTTTTTTACTACGGGTACGACGTGCTTTTACACCTTGTCTCATCCAGGCCTGCTCACGCGCAAGATTGTTATTTAATTTTGTAAGTAGACTTTGTTTCGCTTTTTCAGACTGTTCTAAAAAAGTTAAGTAATCCGTGTATGAACCTTCGAAAGCTTCAATACGTCCATGCTGGATGTGCAGAATTCTACGAGTCAGTTTTGAAAGCAGGAATCTATCATGAGTGATTAGCATGAAAGCTTTTTGAGTTGAATTTAATTCATCTTCAAATAGTTTAATCGTTTCAATATCTAAATGGTTGGTAGGCTCATCCCATAAAATAAGATTGGCGATACTCGATAAACCAAGACTCAAAAGTATTTTCTTTTGTTCACCACCCGAAAGTTCACTGATTTTTTTATCTAAATCTTCATGGTTGAAATATTTTAAGTAAGACTCGTAATCCTGAATCAGATCCCATCCATGAAGGCGTTCGAATTCATCGAGTGCATTTTCATAATGATTTTTTAGTTCGGGGTAAAAAACGAAAAAATAATCTCTGATCGTGACATCTTCATGTCCGCGAACAGGAAGTTCCTGAGGAATGTAAAACATTGTGAAACGCTTATTTTCGTCACCATCGCCGCGTGCCTTATTGAACTCAAAAGCAGGGGTGCGATGATCCGGAACTACTTCACCTGAAAGAATTTTGAAGAGAGTTGATTTCCCTTTTCCATTGAGTCCAAGAAGACCAATACGGTCACCTGTATTGATAGAAAGCTGCGCATCCTTGAAAATGGTTTTGGTCCCAAATGTCAGGTTAATATTTTTGATGGTAGCGAGTAAACTCATGCCGGGATTATAGTAGGTTAGTGCTCTCACGGCAATATATTCCGGGTTGAATCAGATATTCTTTGTAGCATGTTACTATTTATCTAAGTCTGCCTTAAAAAGCAGCTGCCTTTAGGGAAAACTATGAATGTACCGGCCATAGCCAAGAGCACATTTGAACTCCTGAGAAACCAGCCAGAGTTTCTTTCTATTACTGAATCTGTGATAACCCATCTAAATAAAATTAAGAGTTCACTTGAGCGCACCCGTTTTGTTCACAACATGGTCGACGAGTACAATAAAGAAATATTTTTGCATCCAATTTTAAAAGAAATGGTTCCTTGTAAATCGGGCTGTACGGCCTGTTGTCACACGCAGGTGAGTGTAACTGAAGATGAGGCCAGTCTTCTCCTTCATAACATCACCAACGGCGTTGAGATTGATTACAATCTTCTTTCGCTGCAGACTGAACAGGGAAATGTGACAAAAGATTTTTATAAGCTTGCCTACAAAGACAGGAAATGTGTTTTCCTCGATGATACAGGCGAGTGCAAAGTTTATAACGACAGACCTTCGGTTTGCAGAACGAATGCCGTTGTTGGTGACTCTGCTCAATGTTCTACTGATGGAGTAGAGCAAGGGCCGATTCGTTTAGTTAAAACATCTAAAGCAGATATGGTTATCGTCGGCGCTTATGCCCATGCCACTGAAAGCGGTACGTTGCCAATGATGCTGACAAAAGTTCTGAAGGACAAGCATGCTAAAGATAATACCAGCATCTTAAAGTCACTTTTCGACCGCATTATCGGCAGGAAACCAGTTTCCAAAGATTACGAGTTATAGTAAAAATCACCAATGAATTGCCTATTGTGCCTGACAGATTCAAGTCCTTTTGAGTTGGATACTTTTTTGTGTCCGAATTGTGCGCTCATTTTTAAAAATCCCGGAAAATTCTGGAGTGATGAACAGGATATCGTAAGATATACAACTCACAATAATAACAGTGAAGATTCTGGTTACGTGGAATTTTTAAGAAAAATTATTCCACCGCTAAAACTCTTTCTTCCAAAAAAATTTAATGCCCTCGATTTCGGATGTGGACCGGGACCAACACTTTCGCTGCTGCTTGAAGAAGAAGGTGGAATGGTTGAAAACTATGATCCGATTTTTTTTCCGGATGCTCATTTATTAGTACCTGAAACGTACGATGTCGTAACCTCAACAGAAGTTGTGGAGCATTTTAAGACGCCGAAACAGGACTGGGATCTCTTGACTGGTTTAGTGAAAGACTCCGGTCTCCTAGCTGTCATGACTTTATTTTATTCAGAAGAAATAGATTTTAAATCGTGGTGGTATAAAAACGATGCAACTCATGTTGTGTTTTACCAGAAAAAAACGATTGATTATTTAACAGCAGAGTATAATTTAGAAGTTTTATATACAGATAATAAATCAATTGTAATTTTTAAGAAGAGAGAATCATAATGATCACGATGTACGCTATCTCGAATTGTGACACTGTAAAAAAGGCCAGAGCTTATCTGGATAAAAAGAAAATCGCTTATGAGTTTGTCGATTTTAAAAAGACTCCGCCGACAAAGGAGCTTATTGAAAAATGGGCAGATTTTTTGGGAGAATTACCGGCGAATAAAAAAGGATTAACTTATAAAAAATTTAAGGATGAATTTGAGATGCTTTCATCCGCGAAAAAAATCGACCTCATCATTGCAAATTCATCAATGATCAAACGTCCGGTCCTGGAAAATAAAGGAAAGACGGTTGCCATTGGTTTTAATGAAGAGATCTATGCAGGATTAAAGCTTGGATAAAGAAACTTACTTAAAGATTAAGGCCGACAGGCTTAAGGTGTTCGAAGAATCGAAGCATCCGAAAGAAAATTTTTGTTTCAAGTGCCACCGTCTGCAAAAAAATTGTCTGTGCCATTTAATTACACCTTTTCAAACAAAAATCAAATTTGTCATTCTTATGCATCCGATGGAAGCTAAAAAAGAGAAACTGGGGACGGGGAGAGTGAGTCTGGCGATGCTGGCAAATTCTTATCTCATTACAGGCGTCGATTTTACTGAAGACCAGGAGGTGAATGATCTTATCAATGACCCAAATAATTTTTGCATGACTATGTATCCGGGACAAAAATCACTGAACATTTCCGAGCACGATGTCACTCCAATCAATAATCTTTTAGCCGCTAAAAAAAATATTATTGTTTTTCTCATTGATGGCACATGGCCTTGCGCTAAAAAAATGATGAGACTTTCAAAAAATATTAAAGCACTTCCGCGTATTTCTTTTACAGCAACTCATATTTCAATTTTTGAAATCAAAGAGCAGCCTGCGGATTATTGCCTTTCTACGCTGGAATCGATTCACTTTTTTATTCAGGAGTGCAATCGAAGAGAAGTTGAAGAAACCAATAAAGCGGAAGAGCAGATGATTATCGTTTTTAAGGCGATGATCAATTTTCAAATGAAGTGTGCGCTGGATCCGAGCCTATCTTCGTATAAGCGAGGCAGTAAGCTGGGCTA
>JACMRM010000127.1 GCA_014376445.1 Bacteriovorax sp.
CACATCAACTCCGTTTTTACTAACCACGTATAATGGATTTTTTTTTTTGTCTGACATTAGCCCACTCCTCGATCTTATCGGCAATTCCCAGAAATTTTTCGCGCAAATCGCTGAATTCCTGGCCTTAGAAAACAAATACTGATTTTCTTCCCGAAAGAGATTTTACAAGACCTTCTTTATTTAAACAAGGCGAGAAAACTTTATCTTTCCCAATCATATTTTCTACCGTCTCAATAATTTTTGTCAAATCATCATTTTCCTGTTTCCGTCTCAGATCAACTAAATTGGGTACATGAAGAATTACTTCAGGGGCCGCAACTATACCCATATCTGCGATGTCTTCCAATACCTGATAGAAATGTTCGAGTCCTTTTAATGAAAAATCATCTGCCTTAAAAGGAATGATGACACCGTCACTCGCACACAGCGCATTGATGACCAGAAGTCCGAGAGTTGGTGGACAGTCGATGATGATATAGTCATAACGCTCTTTCAGTTTGTTAATTTCCAGAAACTTTTTCAACACCAATTGCCTTGGGGCATTGATGGATGCGACAGTTAAATCAAATCCTGAAAGCTCCTGGCCTCCTGGAATAAGATCGACGGTAACATTACCTTTTGAGTAATGAAGAATTTCAGAAAGCATCGCCGGAACATGCATGAACTTTAATTCTTTTATCGAGTTCACCAGCAGATGATGAAGATTATGAGTATTTTTTGCTTCAAATAACAAAGTTAAATTGGCCTGTGGATCCAGATCAATCGTCAAAACTTTATTGCCTTTTTGTGCCAGGGCAAAAGCGGAATTGAACGCCATAGAGGTCTTCCCGACTCCACCCTTTTGATTGATAAAACTGATAATTTTTCCCATGAGAAAATCTCCTGAATCTATTGCGCTCGCACTTTTATAATTCCTTGTGTCTTAACAAGGATATTCTAGCTAACAAAATTTAAGGGAGCAAATTTTTTTAGTACGGATATGTATGGTTTGCATCTGCCGGGTAGTCCGTCTTGTTAATTGGAACAAGACATCTCATACCGACGTCAGGGCGTAACAATGTTGTTTTGATCAACTCTGAACTGAAGCGACCTGTACGGTTTCCCGATAAATAACTTCCACCAACGGCGAAAGATGCAGTAGAGCTGGCTAAAGTTGAGTTATTAATAATAACTCCATCTTCGTGCAGTTTATTTATTGTGATACCGTTCGATGGGCCAATATCGAGAACGAAATTTAAAAATGAAGATCCGGTAAAAGTAGCTGAGACTTCATCATCTACAGGAAGAGCTAATGGATAAGAAAACTTTCCAGCTCCAAATAATTCATCAGCAAAAGCCCAGTTAGTTAGGAACCCATCACCAGCGTTTACAAGTTTATCTGCATTGATATCGTTATGAGGTCCGGTTCTTGAGTTAAAAGCATAAGTTTCACCAGCGGTATCATTGGTCACAAAACTAGATCCCGGATTACTCGCTGTTGTTACAGCTGTACAAGTGTTCCATGTAGCTCCACCTGCATTACATACAACCTGATCCTGTGTCCACTCAGCAACGTTCCCGTATAAATCCTGAATTCCAAATCTGGAAACACATTCTCCAGTTCCCTTACTGCTTCCCCAAGGAATTGATCCAGTATATAGAGATCTGATCCCTGAAGAATAAGTTCCTGGCAATGAATAGATAAAACTAGTTGAAGGAATAGATGAATCTGTAAATGCAGTATCTAAACCACTAGCTGAACTTCCATTACAACGCGACTGAATATTTAGAGAGAAGCCTTGCTCTAATTCAGTTATTTCCGGATCTGTGATATTTAACTTTTGAGAAGAGTAAGCAATATAATCTTTTTTATTCGGCAAATTCGAAAATCTAGTAACAGGAAATGCCGCAAATTGCCCAATCAACTGCGTTCCCGCTGGAGCTCTTCTTACAGAGCAAATTGAAGCTGCTGTTGATTCTTTAATGTTAACTAGCGGAGCATTTAAAGCTGAACGCAATAAATCAGAAAGTGCATTTGAAACTACTGCACTATCCATTGCGACCCATGAACCAACTAGTCCACCACCATTGTTGCGATAACAAACTCCTGCTCCACGATCATAATATAAATCATCTGCGGCAATACCAGAAGTTGCCGTAGGTACACCGATACCAACACACCCATTGGCCGAACACTTAGGCGCAACTGCGTAAGGACAGCCTACTTCCTGAGTATCAACAAGCAAATCTCTTCCATAGTCATAATATCCGCCGGTAGAACCCGGGCCGACAAATGGACAACGGAAATTATTCGTCTGATCAATCGCATATGGAGTTGTTGTATTTGTAATATTCATCCCATTACAAATTTCCTGATTCACAATCCAGCGGTGAACGAAAGAATAATTAGCAGGAGATGCAAGAACGCGAACTTCAGAAAATGTTTCCGGTGTAAATGTCGGGAATTTTCTGATCGAATCTACAGGACGTACTGTATAATAATAAACTTTTCCTGCCACCGCTGTTATATCTGTGAAAGTTCGCAAAGTTGGATCCGCAACCGTGAATGTTGTTGTCGATGTAGTATCCTTCAGGTGGCCGCCGTTAAAATTATAATCGGTACCGACCATTCTTCTGTAAACATTCCATCCTGCAATTTGAACACCGCTGTCAGATCCGGACCCCACCATAATGTATGGCTTCCACGATAATGTTACTTTCGATGGTTGATAAGGAACATTATCCCATACCAGCGCACCAGCACCATTGTAATAACTTTGGTGACAAGATTTATCTTCTTCAATGTAATAGTATTGATTAGGAGCTGTCGTGACTGGAGTCGCATCAGCAATCCACTTTTTAACAAATGGAAGTCCATCATTTCTATTTACGATAATACTTGAACCAGCAGCATGGGTTGCGGCCGTCGTTATGTTCACACCGCGGGTAATCCCAAAAAATGCTGTTGCCGTTTTACTTGTATATGAAATTTGTTCTGAATCAATTGTGATCACACCAGAGACCAGAAATCCTGTTGTCGATGCGACTGTAATTGTTGTTGTATCAACAGCTGTCAATGCTGTCGTTAAAGTTGTAGGGGCAGTTCTTGCTCTGGTGATCGGACAAGAAGTGTTATGCTCTACCCATGTAAACTCAGTTGCCCCTGTACTTCTATAGCAACGAAGGTTTGCTGAATCCCAAAAAATGGTATTTGCAGCATCCGGAATAATAATTCCATTCGGACTCGTCGATCCAATACAGGCAGCAGTTCCGCCACTACATTTTTTTGTATCAGTAAGTCTGTTATAATCACAAACGATGTCTGTAGAAGAAACAGGAGTTCCACTCTTGTCTGTTTTTAATCCAACAGAAGCAATATTTGTCCAGCCTCCGTGAAGAGCGGCCACAGGATGAACGATAAATGCAAAATTCATTGTTGCTGTTAATGTAGGATCATCAACGTCAGCAATTCTTATTTGTACGTTTGCATTTCCTGAAACACCGTCGACCGGGTCAAGTTTCAAATAAATTTTATGCGCTTTTACGTCATCCGCTTTTGCAGCTTCAACCTGAGCACCGACTGCACGGAACTCTCCAGAATCTTCAACACCGTTGTCATTCAGATCGTAAAAAATTCTGATTGCACTTGGAGGAAGAACACTTCCGTTGTCCGTTACAACACTCGCAATCGTCGTCCCATTCTGATCTTCATCTAGAGTACTTGCTGCATCTTCATCAACTTGAAATGCTTTACTTTGAACAGCTCCACCTTCATTCGTTTCTACTGATGTAATAGTTGAAAGGAAAACCGGAGGATCATTTATAGAATTAACAACCAGGTTAAAAATATTAGTCACAGCATCAGCACCCGGCACACTATTAACCACACCGCCATTGTCTTGAACTTTGATTGTAATGTTTGTGTTACCCGATTGATCCGGAGTTGGAACATAAGCAACTTTATAATTCGAGCTGCTTGTTTTAATAAGCGTTAATGACGGATATAATTTCCAGTCGGAAGAGGTCGAAGTTCCAGCTGATTTATAGCAAGTAAAATTTGTCGTATCCATATAGTAAGCACCGGTTGTACCCGGTGTCGTTGATGGAGCGCCTGCTCCAGTTGCATATCCTGTTGGGCAAGCAGTGTTTGGAATCAAAGTCGGATTTGAGCTTGTCGCTGTCACAGTTAATATTTGTGCAGCTTCAAAAGATCCTCCGCCTGGATTTACGTAAAAATTCATAAAATTTGGAAAAGTCGGAGTTGGAAATAAATCTTCATTGATTGTTGCTGCAGGCAGAGCTGTTGCCACTGCTGGCAGTGTATTTGTCGAACTTAATAATGGAGTGTCGTTGATTCCAGTTACAACAATATTTACACTTTGAACAAATGATAAAGCACCGGCCGAATCAGTCACTGTATAGTAAAGGCAAGCTGTTCCCTGAAAATCATTTGTTGTCGTTAAGCTATACGGAAGAGAACAAACGCCGGCCGTACAGCTCATCGCTCCTGCTGTTCCATAAAAATATGAACCCGGCGCATACGCAACTGGTAGCGGAGTTTGAAGTAAAAAATCAATTGAGCGTGCCGCCTCTGAACCTGTTTTACAAGCTAACAAAGTATCCAGCCTTACATCAACAGTAAATCCTGCGAGGCTGTCCACGTCAGAAAAATCGAAACTCACCGGCAGTGTCGCACCTTCCAGAAATGGAACTGCAATTGTGCCGATCGTCTGAGTTAGAGGCACTGTATATAATCTGGGAATTAACGGAGGGTCGTTTCGTGGAACTATTCTCAGCATTGCACTCGCAGAGTTAACTGAACTCGTTGATGGATTTTTTGCAGTAAATGGAATTGTGTCAAAACCGTCAACACCACCAGAAAGAGCAACCGGCGCGGGGGTCGGTAGCACGGGGAAAGTTCCTGTCGCACCAGTAACTTTAACTAAATGTTTTGCCTGCAGATGACTGTTTACTAAATTTTGAATGTCAGTTGAATTTGTTAATGCTGGATTAATAAAAATTTTAATCGCATTGCCGGCAACTCTGATAAAACTTTCGTTGTATATTGTATTAACAAGACCAAATTTTTCTAATGAAGTCACATATAAATCAGCTGCTGTATTGTCAGCTGTTAAATCAAAGTACTGAACTGTAAAATTATTTCCAACCAATCCTTCACTGACTGCTGTAAAAATTAAATCACCAGCATTCGGATTTACAGATGCTTTGACAGGAACAGTTGTATCATTAGCGTCTCTGTTATTTGGAATATATGTACAAGTTTTATCAGTCAATCCTGTCGATCCCGCAAGATCCATACAATCCTGAACTTTTCCTTTCACTGTTATACCCTGTCCACTCATAATCGTACCTGAAAAATAATACTCCATCACGGCCGCAGTAGTTCCTGCAATATCATCCGCTCCAGCAATCGTTACAGGATATGATTTCGATGAAAGAACTATACTTTCATCATAGGTAGATGCAGGGATAGCAATTGCCGGATCCATGTAACTCGACTGGGCCACTGGCTTCAAATGAATTGATGATGGCGACATTGCTGCGATTGAAATTGAAACTGCTTTTGGAGCACTCGGACCGTCAACGTCTGTCACTGTATATGAGAGACCTGCAGCTCCGAACTTATTTAATTTTGGAACAATCACTGTCGTACAAATCCCACCGGTGCAAGCACAGTAATTTGCGATATCCACTAATTTTGGATTTAATGAAGCCAGTCTAGTTTGTGTAGTCGTATAAAGACTTTGGATGATTGCATCCACTGGAAAATTCGCTGCCAGCCCAAGAATCACATTGATCTGAGCTTTAACAATAACCATCTGTGCAAGAATAGTTGCATGTGAAAAACTTGTTTTAGCTTTTGGGTAGGCCGCAACTAGTGCTGCCCTGGCCGCTACTGCTGCCGCAAAATAAGGGCCTGCTGGAATGGCCGAGGCAAGACTTAAAGCTGCTGAGTTAGTGGCATCCCCACCACCTGTAAACAATCCACCGCCGGTAATCCATGGAGAGATTACTTCAATGTTTGAAGAAACAGAACTCACGTTACATGATTTTACCTGATCCAAATTTGCATCTGTATATGAAAGTGTAATTGTTGCGGGAATTTCTTCTGACATATTTACATTCGATGCTGTCCCTACAGGAACTCGTCTCGTTTCTTCAATACTGTAACAGCTTCTTGAAACGTTATCGAAAGCTTGATTCTTGCCACAGACAGCTTTATTCTCTGTGGCCTTAGGCACACAGCTCGCCACGGCAAGCACGCTCACCGCTAGAATAAAAGTGTTGAATAAACTTTTCATTGAAGACATTTAAATTAGTTCTCCCCATAGCCTTATCGAGCATAGCAGTCTGATCTTTACTATTTTATCTCTTACTTCCATTGTCAGGTATCTTTCTTCCACCATCAGATAGGCTCTGATATATCCGAGAGTTTCATGTAAGTACTCAAAGGAGGTGGTCAAAAAAGTGTGTCTTTTTATTGGCAACAGACATGGTAAACTTGCTATATGAAAAAACAATTCTGCAGCCTGATGGCACTTGCCGTTTTAACTCTGGCCCCTATAAAAATTCTTTATGCAAAAGAAGAATTGACGGTTATTCAAACCGTTTCAAAAGACCGAAG
Source organism: Bacteriovorax sp. (assembly GCA_014376445.1). Classification (GTDB taxonomy): domain Bacteria; phylum Bdellovibrionota; class Bacteriovoracia; order Bacteriovoracales; family Bacteriovoracaceae; genus Bacteriovorax. The sequence goes on from JACMRM010000127.1 coordinate 6,626, forward strand.
ATCTTTTGTTGTCGCCAAAGGGATCAGAGATGGTGTGATAAAAGGGCAGGAAATTATTTTCGCCAACGATAATGTCAGCGTCGTATGCAAGGCCTCTGAAGTGAACCGCAATTTTTCTCTATGGGTTCCTGTCGACCGCACTATCACAGTTCCTTTTAATAAAGAAGATATTGTCAGCTCTAACTCGACTGTTTACGGAAACGTGGCACTTGAACTTGTCGGCGATACAGGCCTCACTCCTAACATCAACTACAATGAACTTTACAAAAAATTCAGAGTGCAAAATAACTGGACAGCAAAAGCGAGTTACAACAAAGGGCTGAATCAGTCTTCTTCATCAGTCTCTAATGAACAAAACTCAAGCCGTGCCGGCTACACTGTGAGTCTAGATTACAACTACCGCTTTCTTCCTGAGTTTGAGATGAGTGCCGGTGCACGTATTGATAACGAAGTTTATAGAATCTCAAATCCTGAACTCGATATACCTACTAAAAGAATTTTGGGTACGATCTCGGCCACATACCACTTTATTAATTTTTCTGATAATAAAAATAATTTTTATCTTACTCTCGCTGCCGGAATAGGAAAATCTGATACAAAAATCAGCGATGAAAAAAGTACCGGAATAGTTACACTTCTTCCAGAGGCCCGTTTGGGTTTCCTGATGCCTTTTTCGAAAAGTCTTGCGATGATTTTTGAAGGATCAGTAGAGTCTCTCAGCTCATCTGAAAAATTTGCCAATGGAACCCAGCAAACAACCAACATTCTCAACATGAAGGCCTCAATCGGCGTGAGATTCTAAACTTTTCGGCCGAAAGACCTCTCGAGGTTTTTATTTAATAAGACCAATCTCTCTAAGCCTTTGAGTGAGAAACTCTCCTGCTGTTGTTTCCGATTGAGGAGATCTTCCGCCCGCATTCTCACACGAAGGGATGCACTTTAAAATGGCATTAGAATGAGGGTGGACAAAAAAGGGCATTGAGAATCTTGCTGAACCATCATCACTTGGATTGATGACTCTGTGGGTGGTTGAAGGAAGCACATTATTCGTGATTCTCGACATCATATCCCCCGTATCCACAACGATTTCACCCGGACGAGACTCTACGTCCAGCCAAGAACCATCGCGCTCTAGTAACTGCAGACCTGAGTCTGTAGCACCGACAAGCATAGTGATCAGGTTAATATCTTCGTGAGCTGCTGCTCTTACAGAATTTTTTGTATCTTCACCTTTCGTCGGTGGATAATGAATCATTCTGATGATTGAGTTCCCGTCGTGAATCATTTTTGTAAAATAATCAGCTGGTAAATCAAGACCTTTTCCAATCGCTTCTAAAAGCTGGATCGAAGTCGTATCCATTGCTTCATATAATTCTACAAATGTTTTTTTAAGCTGAGCGATTTCTGTAGGCCATACGTTATGAGGATAAACACCTTTATATGAGCTCGAAGCTGAAAGTTCGCGTCCCACGTGCCAAAATTCTTTTAAGTCAGGATTCTTATTATTTTTTGCATGCTCAGTTTTAAACGGAGTGTATCCGCGCTGACCGCCATTGTTGCCTTGGTATTTTAATTTTGTTTCTAATGGTAATTTGAAAAATTCTTTTACCATGTCATAGGCATGATCAATTTTTGCCTGCTCGATTGTATGATCTTTTAAAATAATGAAACCATAATCTTTAAGTCCTAATGTTAAATCATCGACGAATTTAATCTTGTCGGAAGCGCTTCCATTTACGTAACTTAAAAGACTAAGTTCAGGTACTTTTCTTCCGTTCATAAATTCCTCTCTAAAATCGTTTCTTGCACTATAGCAAAGGATAGAGTTTTCTACTCATTCAAATGCCATAGCTCTGATATCTAATTAATAGATATATCAAGAAACTGTTAGAATACTGTAAGTAATGAAATTATTTCATATTCTATAAAGGAATTTTATGATTAAAGAGGATCAATTGTACTAAAAAAGCCATTGCCTCTTCACTTTGCTGCATCTCTTTAGCTTCAGATGTTGAAGTAGCTATACGATGTAAAAATCCTATTAAGAGTGTGAGAGGTAATCAGGCCAGTTTATTGGACTTTTTCTCGTTCAATTTTGTAATCTTGGATATATTTTTTGCCAAAAAATCTATCCATTCCTTTTCATGTTTTTTTTGGTTTTCTCATTGAATAAGTAAGGGGTCCGTTTTTATATTTGAAAAGCTCATTTTTCTAGCCGGTTCTTACTGAAGTTATTAAATCATTCGTAGATTGATTTAATAACCATTGCGGGATTGGCAAAATAACTGCCAACGATTTCAGAGGCAAGCTATACTAGCTCGGCCTTATTTTTTCCCACGAACACATAAATCCATGCCCTGGAAACTTTAGTAATGCGGGCGATGTGGAAATAAGAAAACTTTTCAAGACCCTCCTGTTCAGTAATTTCTAAAATTGCACGGGCAACAGTGAAATTATTATACGATTTACGGGTTTCAATTGAACAATAAATTAAAAATGTATACAAGAATTAAAACTATGAACAGTGAGACTTACGACTCACTAAAAAGGAGATCTTTATGAAAAAATTATTATTCATCACTCTGGCTTTTGCCTCGTTTCAAACTTTTGCTTTCACATCTCTTAAATTAAAAGAAGAAGTTGTTTTAAAAAGCTATGGTGGTGAAGCAAAACTAGAAGCTATTACTTATCAGCAGCGAGGAAATATTTTTTGTGTAGCCTCAATGAGTTCAAATAACAATGCTGAGACTTTATCGATTCCGGTAGGAACAAGTTTTGAGGTGACGAGTGTAGATCAAGGTGGATGCAAGAGAGATCCAGTGCATGAATGCCGTCTTGAAGTTAATGGTAGAAATCAGGATAAGAATATTGATATCAATCTAATATGCGCAAGCACTGGTTTTTTTGCTTCAGAAGTAACACTGTCAAGGGCTCAACTTGCTACTAGTCATATCCTTTCTATTAAATAGATAAAACATGGTATTCTCTCTGAAAGATTCCTAAAGAGTACTCAGAGAGAATATCATTACGTTACTTAAAAATTAGAGACCCAATCCTTACAAAATCTGCTCCTTCTTCCAGAGCTTCTTTATAATCGCCACTCATTCCCATAGATAGTTTTAACTCTAAGTTATAATTTTTTACCAGCAAGGCTCTTATTATTTTTAATTTTTGAAAACATTTTACTGCATCGGTAAGGACGTTATCTGTGCGGATCGCTCCCATAGTCATGAGTCCGAATAATTTTAACTTTGAATTTTTCAATGACCTTATAAGTTCAATGGACTCTTGCAATTCTTCAATGGTTTCAAAACCAGTTTTCTCTGCTTCATGGGAAGTGTTGAATTGAAAAAATAATTTTAATTCTATTCCGGTGAATTCAGACTCTCTTTTAATGAGTTCTTCTACAATTTTTTTAGAACTGACAGAATGAATGGCCCACAAATTTGGAGTCTTCAAAAGATCTTTTACTTTATTGGTCTGAAGGACGCCGATAAAATGCCAGCGGACATTGGAAAAGTTTTTTTCCTGAAATATATCTGCTTTTGTTTTTAATTCTGAGACACGGTTTTCACCGAAATCGATCTGCCCGCATTTGTAGGCCTCTATGACATCTTCAATTGGAGAATACTTAGAAACTGCAACAAGAGTTGCATGAGCAAGCTCCACTTTTAAATCGCGGAGCCTTATGTCTAGTTCATGATGATTTATCATTTTCTTTTTTCTTAAACTTAAACTTCGTCTCAACTTCGACGTCGTAGCGGTCTAGAATATCGCTAACTATTTTTGAAGCATCCACTTTTGATAAATAGTTTCTAAGCTCTTCTCTAATCCCGTTAGTGAAATCCTCTTTGGCACCTTTGGCATTTTGAACCAGGCCTGAAAGAATTTCTTTCGGCAGTGGTAAATCTTCTAAAATTTTTTTCACAGACTCCTCAGTCATGAAAGCAGCACCGACACCGACCGACACCACTTTTTTAATGATGCTGTCTAATCCTGAACCTTTGTTTTCTCTTTCACTCATAACTACTTCGCCTTCGCACGTTTAAAAAAAGATTCCATCATGATCGGAAGATTTTTTTGTGTAAGTGCAGTTAAAATAGAGTTTGGTGCAAACATTTTAAAATCAACTTCTAATGAATAAGTCACTTCAGTTTTTCCACCGCCTAAATCTTTAAGAGTCCACATTCCTTCGTTCTTTTTAAAAAGATCGCCTGAATCCAGAACCCATGAAACTTTTGTAGGCTTCAACTGAGTTGTTGCAAGTGTGTATTTGAAACTCTTGATCATGTTCACAGAGTACTCAACTTTAGCACTTGTTTCACTTAGGCTAAGAACTTTTGTAGCACTTACACCGTCTACAAAATCCGGGTATTTTGCGTAATCAACGATCACTTCATAGAGCTTGTTGATGTCTACATCGACGACTTCAGTTCTTGTAGCAATTGCCATAACATTTTCTCCGTAAAATATTAGTAAACTTAGAATAAATATATTTAAAAACTTTTTTTTAATAACGCGGCTTCGTATCAAAGTGATGTTCCGCTTCGATATGTCTCACAGTTCCCGAAGACGATCTCATCACGATTGAATGAGTAATCGCACCCCATGGTTTAAAACGTACACCTTTTAAAAAGTTACCTGAAGTCACACCAGTCGCAACAAACATAACATTTCCGCGGGCAAGATCTTCAAGCATAAAAACTTTTTTAAGATCAGTGATCCCCATTGCTTTTGCTCTAGCGATTTCTTCATCGTGTCTCCACTGAAGAATTCCCTGGAAGTCTCCACCCATACATTTCATTGCAGCTGCAGCGAGAACACCTTCCGGCGCTCCACCGATACCGAATAAGATATCGACACCAGACTCAGGATCACAGCAGGCAATCGCTGCTGAAACGTCACCGTCTCCAATCAATTGAATGCGAGCACCGGCATCTCTGATTTGCTGAATAAGTTCTTTATGGCGGGGGCGATCCAAAACGATTGCCGTTAAATCAGCAATACGGCATTTTTTCGCTTCCGCTAATCTTCTTAAATTTTCTTTGGGAGTTTCATTGATGTCCAGCAGTCCTTTTCCTTCGGGGCCGCAGGCAATTTTTAACATGTATGTATCCGGTGCATGTAAAAAGTTTCCTTTTTCTGCAATCGCCATAACTGAAATAGAATTGTATCCACCAGTCGCACATACTGTTGTTCCTTCTAATGGATCAAGTGCGATTTCTAATTCAGGACCTTTTCCAGATCCAACTTTTTCACCGATGTATAACATTGGCGCTTCATCTCTTTCACCTTCACCGATCACAACAGTGGCATCACATTCAACTGAATCAAGCATCGCTCTCATCGCGTCTACTGCTGCCTGGTCAGCTGCTTTTTCATCTCCTCTACCCATAAGTCGAGCAGAAGCGATAGCCGCCATTTCTGTTACGCGAACAAATTCTAGTGCAAGGTTACGATTCATCTGGGGTTACTCCTAAAGTATTTTCACTTTAAAGAGTATAAAAGGGATCTGATAGTTAGGGAAGGAAAAGGTGAGCGTAGCTCACCCACCCAGCTTATAAATTAAAAATTCTTTAGCATCCAGTGGCAAGTGATCTTCAGAAATTTTCCTGACAACGCCCAATGCCATTTCAATTTTTTCGACTACAACATTTTCATCAATCTGAAAAACAAATTCATCTTCTTGAGTAAGCGGTGTATCCAGATCTCTTTGAGTCATGACACGTCCGGTTTTCACACCAACACCTTCTTCCCACTCAATAAAGTGCTCCATCATGAGCACTTGAAAACGCGAAATCCCTTGTGAAGAATGCTCCCATACATATAAATCTAAAACACCATCGGCCTTCAACCAGAATTTTAAATTGTTGGGAAGCTCAATCGCCATATCTGTTTTATGCAGAGGTTTAATATGCGAAACAATATTGTCGAATGATAGAAATGAGCGCATTTTTTCTTCAAAGCTAATGCTCGAATCAAACGAAATCCCCAATGCAGCTTCGCGCACCCATTGAATCTTTGCCTTAATCGGCATATTCGATCCTCTCCAGTGAAGCTCACCAACAATAATCGATCCGATTTTATAATCGTGCGTCCCGTCTCTGAAACATAATTGCATACCGGTAAGCGAAATATCTTTCACCTCGAATACCATTTTGTTACCAGCTAATTCTTTAAAAATCATGAAACCAAAGGGAAAACGCGGAAAAACTC
>JACMRM010000128.1 GCA_014376445.1 Bacteriovorax sp.
ATTTTCCGGAAATGCCACAGACTAAGACATTCTACGAGATCCAATATTATAAAATCGAGCATTGTGATCCTGCAGCAGTGATGGGTTATATCCTGGCGCTTGAATCAGTGGCCGCAAATGATCTCAAATGGCTCAATGAAAAACTTACCGCCCTCTACGGAAAAGAATGTGCTAAATTAATCCAAGTTCATGCAGACGATGATCCTGATCATGTTGAAAAGGCCTTACAACTTATTAATGGATTACACGAAAGCAGATTAAGTGAGATTAATATCAATATCGAACAAACCGCTCATTGTTACAATAATATATTAGACGCTTGTCAGGCACGTGCTGGTGGAAAAATTAAGAAAGCAGCGTAGGGGCTTTTTCTAGAGTTATGCGAATGCTAGTTCCATGTTCTTCTGGGTAGATCATTTGTTGTTTGGATTCAAATTCGATCTGCCCTCCGTAGGAATTGATAAATGATTTAACAATTGAGAGTCCAAATCCATGGCCTCTTTCGCCAAAGGTCCCTGTTGAGCTCACCACGCTACCGCATTCATCAATGATGGATTGAATAATGTCTTCTGGAATTCCCGGTCCATTATCTATTACAACAAGAATAATTGAGCCTGCCTCTTCTTTGGCCACCACTGCTATCTCAGAATTAGGCGTTGAGAATTTTAAAGCATTACTGACTAAGTTACTTAACACACTATGAGTGAGAGATGTTTTATCGGCTAAGACCTTGGTCCCAGGGATCAAATGATTTTTAAAAACGAGCGAAACATTTTTTGCTTGAAGGGCCAGGTCGAAAATAAAGGCCACTTCGTTAAAGCAATCTTCCAAGAGCACTGGATTTAAGGTCATTTTATTTTTATTCCCGTTGTGACTATAAATATTCCGTATCTTTGCAAGAACGTCTTCAATGATGGATTGTGATTTTTTCACTTTATTCAGTCTGGACTCATCAACAACCACATTAGGCTTCATGGAAGAAAGATAAAATTTCAACACCATAAGTGGATTGGAAATATCATGCAGAACAACTTTGAGAAGTTGTTCATTTTCCTTCATTGAAATATTGAGTTCCGAAGTTCTGGCATCGACTAATCTATGGAGACGATCATTTTCAGACATATTGGCCTCTTCCAGCGCAATTGATGGAAGAAGAATAGCGAGCATGTCATAAATTGTATAGGCTACAAGCCATCCCCATAGCTGGGCCTCTGGGTCCATACGAAAGAGAGCAAAGTTTATACAATGGATACCGGTAATTAAGTAAACCACACCAAGAATTTTTTGCATTCGTGTTGTTGTCTTTCTATCAATGAAATGAATATTAATAAAAGCATGAATTAATGGAGTCGCCGTCGCAATAGAAAAGGGCATGGCCATTGTTGTGAAGCCATATCCAAGAGAAGAAATGATCAATGTAATTGGAAAAAAAAGACTGTAGTAAATAATGTATTGCTTTAGGGGAAACTTTCTTCCAATGACCTCAAAGCCAATCATCGAAATAATTGTCATGGATAAAAAGGTCGCACTATAGGCCATGGTGACTCGCAAGTCGCCAGTTTGAAAGGTTGCATTCATAATAAAAGTAAAAAGCACTGCGGGCCAAAAGATGGCGAGTAGTTTATAAATTCTTCTTTTATTTATATATAAGAGGATGAAATTAACAGCTGTATTAAAAATAACAAAGCCGAATAAGACTTTGAATAAAATTGGCATAAAATGTTGACGGCTAAGTTCCATCTGAAAATGTTCCTGTACTATTGTAATACACCTGACCATAGAACAGATTAGGATGACTTAATAGATAGGTAGTATTATTTACACGAAATTATTTTAAATACTCGCGCTTCATTTGATCTAACTCAATAGCATCAAAAAGTGCCTGGAAATTTCCTTCGCTAAAGCCCCAATGATTCTTTCATTGGATAGTTTATATAAGAGAAACTAATTTCCATAAAAATATTTCACATAAAAATCAAAAAAAAGAGATAATAAAGTTGCGTAGCCGACCTTTCCTGAATGAGGGGGAGTGATCCGAGTTGAATTTTCTAAAAAAGTTGGTCTAATTGTTCTTATCGTCTACGTTTATATGGCACAAAGATGAATTCCTCTTCTCATTTTTAAAGACAAAGACTTGTAATAAATTTCCCAAGCCCCAGAGACCATTAAAAGTCTCGGGGCCTTTGTCTTTTTATCTATTCGGGAGAAGCATTGGGGTTCCCCATTTGGATGCCTGAGAATCTTTTATCAGCTGCAATTGAGCTAACCTTACGGCTCTTAATACTTTTGGTGTTTGACCTGTAGAAACCATAAGAACTGCCAATGTCACTGAAATGGAAATTAATTTTTGTATGTCCATCTAATCTGCTCCCGTTCCTTTTTTGTCAGTCCCTCAAGATCAAAATCCTTTCTCCTGATGTTCTGACAATAATTTGTAATGGCGTAGAGGGTTCTTTGATAATGATCGGCCAATTGTTGCCTCTGCCATCCTTCAATAAAGCGTAGTTTTGCCAGCTCCGCTAGATTCACTCTCAACTCGCGCCACTGGATTGGGTATAGTGTCCCTGTCGTCAGTGGTTCTTCTACCTTATTGAGACGGGCACTCATAATTAGAATTTTTCCCTATCAATTATCACGACAATCGCGACAAAGTTCGCCAGCGAGTCCTTAGTACTAACTCTGATAGATCAAAAAATAGAGTCTTCACTGAGAAAGTAGGCACTCTCACTAATGACTTTTTTTCGTAAATCTTCTCCATGAACACAAAGTGGGAAGCAGAAGACGATAAAGAGCAGCATTTTTTTGGAACCCACGCTCAGCTGCGTGCTGTTGCTTAGGTCTATGCTTCATCTGATGCTAAAGAAAAATTTGTTCAGGATTTCGTGAAGGCCTGGGAAAAAGTCATTGAGCTTGATAGATACGATCTCGACCTTTCTTACAAATAAATTTTTGATTATTAATAATTCAACCTTTTATATTCAAACTAAATGAATATAAAACAGGCCCAGATATCTCTGTGCTTGTTTTATACTTAATTTTTCAATCGGATTATTTGCTCAACTCATTTTCTAATAATTATTCTTCAATTAAGCTTCTTAACATCCATGCTGTTTTTTCATGAATTTCCATTCTTGCTGCTAATAAACCAGAAGTGACTTCATCTTCGGCGGAGTTAACTAAAGGAAGTAGAAATCTAGCTGTTTTCACCACTGACTCTTGTCCATCAACCAACTGACGAATCATTTCTTTTGCAGTTGGCACACCTCTGGATTCCTTTATCGATGTCAGTTTAGAAAATTCATTATAAGTTCCCGGAGCTGGATATCCTAGGGCACGTATCCTCTCTGCAATTGAATCAACGGCTTGAGCAAGTTCATTGTATTGACCTTCGAACATTAAATGTAATGTTTGAAACATTGGACCTTTAACGTTCCAATGAAAGTAATGGGTTTTAAGTAAAGCGTATAAGAATCAGTTAATAAATTTGATAGACCATTTGCAATTTTTAGTCTGTCTTTTTCATTAATGCCGATAGAGATATTTGATTTTTTCATTTTTTACTCCACTGATACTATGCAGTTTTTTAAAATAAATATTAAATTGTAAAAGGTTTTAATTACTTTTTTCATTTAATTTTATAATAGCTTTGAAAATAACTTCAGCTACTTCCTTTGGCTTTGAAAGCATTGGTACGTGACTGGCTTTAATCGTCGTTGTATCCGATCCCATTTTCTTGGCCATTCCAGCTTGAAGAGTCGGGTCGACCATCCGGTCATTGGCAGCGACAATATACCACGACGGTTTTGTGGTCCATGCAGCAGTTTTAATTTTTTCATCAAAGTTTTTAAGAAGAACTGGACCTTGATTAGCAGTCATAACTTTCGCATCAGCTGAAGAAACATCTTGTGAAAAATTTTCTTTTAAGTTTTCTTCTGTTAGTGAGACAAATCCTGTTGTATCCGGACTTAAAGCTTTTAGCCCTGGTGAAACCGGGAAATTTTTAGCACTTTCGTTTGCTGATTGATCATCAACTATGCTTTGCCTTATATGCGGCTAATTTAGCTATGGCGAAAGCTTATAAAGATATTTTAAAAAAATATGCTATCACTTATCCTCAATATTTAGTGCTCATGGTTTTATGGGAAAATAAAAACCTTACAGTTAATACAATTGGTGAAATTCTCTTTTTAGATTCAGGCACTCTCTCTCCAATGATAAAAAGAATGGAAGCCATGAAGCTTCTTACAAGAGTGCGTTCAATAGAAGATGAGCGTGTAGTCAATGTTAAGGTTACAAAAGAAGCAATCAGGCTAAAAGAAAAAATGAAGGATATCCCTTATTTAATGCTTTGTAAGACCGAATACAGCATAGATGAAATTAAAAAACATACCCAAAAACTTAAAAACTTACGAGCAACTCTCGTAAAAAATTCAGGAGAACAATATGAAAGTTGAAAATGTTATTTATCGTGCAACTGCTACATCAACTGGCGGCAGAGACGGAGTCACCCAATCCTCAGATAAAATTGTAGATTTAAAATTAACGACTCCAAAAGAATTAGGTGGTCTTGGAAAAGAAGGAACAAATCCGGAGCAATTATTTGCTGCTGGTTATTCAGCATGCTTTGTTGGCGCCATGAAAAATGTTGCGGGTGTTGAAAAAATCGCTTTAGGATCTGACCTCTCGATCACAGGTGTCGTTGGAATTGGTCCCATCACTGGTGGGTTTGGAATTGAAGTTGAACTTCACGTAAAATCACCCAGCATGGACAACGCTTTCCTAAAAAACCTTGTTGATAAAGCTCACCTTGTTTGTCCTTATTCAAATGCTACTCGTGGAAATATTAACGTAAATTTTAAAATTAACTAATTCATTCAGGTGAGAGCATATCGACTGCTCTCACCTGATGAACTCTTATGAGGAATGTTTTGATGAAATTACTTGTCTGCATTTTAACTTTGACATTATGTTCCTGCACTAATTTTTCAAAAGTAAAAACGATAAAAAATCTCTTCCTAATCGGCGGATCTCATTAAGTTAAAACTGATCTTCCCCTGTTAAAACGGACACCATTTTTATACGCATAGTTAACCATCGAGTGCGTAAAATGAAGTTGAAAGTTAAGAAAACTGAACAAAAAAGAAGGTCTTATGATACTTCGTTCAAAGAGCAAGCAGTTGCTCTTGCGAAGGAGATCGGTATGAAAGAGGCCAAAGACAAGTTAGGAATTAGCAGTGACCAAATTCTTAGCAACTGGGTTCGCGCCAGTAAAAAAGAAAATTCAGACTCAACTCATGCTGAGTTTCTTGTATTAAAAGAAGAAAATAAAAAATTAAAACGAGAACTTAAAAGAGAAAATAAAGTCACTTTGCTGTGAACTTTTAGATGTTTCGTGTTCGGGTTTTTATGACTGGAGAAAACGTCCACCATCAAATCGTGAAATTCGAAATGGTGAATTGACTGCCAAGATTCTAAATATTTTTGGAGACTCTAAAGAAACATATGGATCACCTCGAATTAGGGCTTCACTGGTAAAATCTGGTGAAGTTGTTGGGACCGGGAAAGTTGCAGGCCTAATGAGGCGTGAGGGCCTTTCAGCGAGACGTAAGAAGGCCTTTCGTCCGAAGACAAGGATCAATAATACAAGTGACAAAAAATCACCACGGATTTTTAAAATTGAGAAAACTGAAGTCGTAAAAGAAAATCAGGATTGGGTTTAGATTTAACTTACATTCAGGTAGTTGTGATGGATCTTTTTAATCGTGAAATAAAAGGATGGGGTTGAGTGATTAGATGGAAGCCTCTCACAGGACGAAAGTGCTTTGCAAAGCACTGATACATACTGAAGGAAGACCTGATGAATTGATTTTTCACTCTGACCAGGGTGTGCAGTATTGCACTGATGAGTTGAGAAAGATTTTTACATTCTTGGGAATTACTCAATCGATGTCTAGAAAAGGAAATTGTTACGACAATACATTTGCAGAAAGTTTTTCCATTCACTTAAAAATGAGCTTGGAGAAAAATGTTTTGAGAGTAAAGAATTAGCAAGAAGAGCAATTTTTGAATATATTGAAGCTTGGTATAACACTAAGCGATTGCATTCTTCTCTTGGATATATGAGTCCAAAAGAGTATGCTGAACAAAACCGTTGTTCTGCTTAAGAGAAGATCCGTAAAACCGAGTGAAGATCATTAAAGGCCTTGGGACGCAATACAAAGTATTGGGTTACGGAATTAATGGAGTGCTTTCATATGTCGATCTAGAAGTCAATTATTAGGGGTTCATGTTTGCTCTGGATATGTGCCGACCATAAGTTTGATGTTCGGGATTATTTAACTCCGAAAATGGATGAGTCCTACAATATAAGTATTTGGGGAAAACCACTCTTTAGGCGTGTATCTGAAAAATCGATTAAGAGTATTGTAACGTAAAAGATGATCCTTCGATTGTTGAGCGCATGAAATACTATCAATCTATTGATAGAGAAAATTTAAACGATGAATTGATGAAAGATAAGATAAAATCCCAAGACCGATATAAATCGGGACTGACTTATCTCTTCATCAAGAAATTATTGTCAATTGGGTAAAAGTTTGAGGCTGCTCTTTTTAATGAATCAGCTGTAAGTTGTGGGACCCCGTAGACGTCTACTATTTTATTCTTTGTAATTAACTTCTCTGCAAGTAAATCAAAATCCCCGTCACCACTTAATAAAATCAATCGATCAACATTTGCTGCATTC
>JACMRM010000129.1 GCA_014376445.1 Bacteriovorax sp.
GCGCTTGATAATCGTCCTCTCAAATTTGCTGAATTTGAAGAGAGACAAGATATCGTTATGTATGTTTCGGCAACGCCGGCAGCTTATGAACTGGAAAAAACCAACGGTGAGTATGTTGAGCAGATTATTCGTCCAACAGGTCTGTTAGATCCTGTTATCGAAGTTCGTTCAGCGGAAAATCAGGTTGATGATCTGCTTCAGGAAATTCGAAAAACTATTAAAAACGGAAGCCGTGTTCTCGTTACTACACTTACAAAAAAACTAGCTGAAGAATTGACGAAATTTTATGCCAGTAGTGGAATAAAAGTTCGGTATCTGCATTCTGATATCGATACTCTTGAGCGCATGGAAATTATTCGGGATCTTCGACTCGGAGAGTTCGATGTTCTAGTTGGGATCAACCTTTTAAGAGAGGGACTGGATATTCCGGAAGTTTCTCTCGTTGGTATTTTAGATGCTGATAAAGAAGGGTTTTTAAGATCGGAGAGATCACTGATTCAAACGATTGGTCGAGCTGCCAGAAACTCTGAAGGGCGGGTTATTTTATACGCTTATAAAACGACAAAAAGTATGGCGCTTGCAATCAGTGAGACGGCCAGAAGAAGAAAAATTCAGGAAGAGCATAATACGAAAAATGGTATCACTCCGACGACAATTAAAAAATCTGTTTCCGGTGGTGTTATCGAAACGCTTCGGGGAACTAAAGGTGTTAAAGGTCCGAAGAAAAAAGTTGAAATGGAAACTTTAAATCCTGAAGCTCTAGATAAACGTATTGAAGAGCTAAAAAAACTTATGAAGGAAGCTTCACGCGATCTGCGATTTGAAGATGCCGCAAAAATCCGTGACGAAATTAAAACGGTCACTGATTTAAGAATTCTTTTATAAATTTATTTAGTATGTTTTATTGTGATGAGTTTCGAAGTTAATTTTGAAATTCTCACTCTGCAATCAACGCTTGCAGCGTGATCGAGAAGAATTTCCTGTAACTCTTCGCCAAATCCCAATTGAAAAGCAAAGTCATCCGCTTCAATTTGTGCCTGAAGAGTATCGATCTTATTTTCTGTATGCTGATAATAAATATGACCGAGTTCGTGAGCAAGTATCGCAATACCATGAACTGAGCTTGCCGATCTCAAAATTTGCTTGAGTTCCGGAAAAACAAGAATTAGGTGATGATTCTGTGTTCTGCCGATAGCACAGCTTAAATGGGCCTGGCAGGGAATCATATAAGTCGGATGCTTTAAAAAGAAGTCGATATGTTTTTCTTCAAGAGAGTCCATGAGCATTGAAATCCCGCGTCTGATCAGGCGGTCTTCATTGATCCATCTGTGATTGCCGTCATTCAAAAACGAGCTTAAAAAGCGCTCTTTTTTTGATTTAAAGTCAGAGGGAAGTTTATTTTTTTTGAAAAAGTCCAGCATGAAAAACCTATCGGCTGAACGCTGAATATTTTTAAATTTAAAACAAGTAGGCAAGCAAATCGCTCCGGTAATCTTTTTCCCCTCCTGTAGAAACCTCTAATCAGGGTTATTATATTGATAAGAGGTTTAAATGTTAAAGGTGCTCTTCATTTCATTGATGCTGTTTCAAGTGTCTTCTAAGGCCTTCGCGATTGAATCCCTCGATGGATTTTTAGTGAGTGCTTACGACGACCGCTTCAAAGTTATTTCTCCTGAAAAATTCAAGCCAGTGATGGAAGTCGTTGTTGAAAATAAAACACTTGTGCGTTTAATAGGGAAATTGATCGTCAATAAGCAGGCCAGTGTGAATTACATTTCAGTTGAGCCGGAAAAATACCAGAAGACCAATGTTAAATTAAAAAAGGGTGATGTGCTTCACTTCATTCCCTTATCTCCTGCTTTTCAGGAAGTAGAACTCATTGTCGGAAATAAAATATATGAAATTCCTCCAAGAAAATAAAATTAAAAAAACCATTCTGGTGATTTCAGATCTGCATTTAAGTGCAGGGCTGATCGTTCATAAAAGAAAAAACTTTCTGGAAGATTTTCATTACGATAAAGAGCTCATCGAATTTATTGAGTACCACGCGAGCATGCATTATCAGGAACGCGAAGTTGAATTGATTATCAACGGTGATTTTTTTGACCTTCTGGCCGTGCCATTTGTCCCGTATTTTGATGATGAGTACTGGAGTGAAGCCGCTTCTCTGGATAAACTGAAAATGATTATTGATGCTCATCCCGGAGTAATTGAAGCACTGAAAAATTTTCTAACATTTCCCAATAACCGCCTGGTGTACATCGTCGGTAACCATGATGCTGAACTGATATTTGAATCGTTGAGACAATATATTATCGAGCTTTTTCCATGTGAAGACCGTTCAAAATTTAAAATTCTTTTAAATACTGAAGATGTTTACATCCCAGAAGAGGGGGTGGTGTTAAAACATGGGCATGAATATGAACTGGCCCATCATTTTGATCCGGTGACTTCAATTGCGACTGATATTGAAGGGAAAAAATATTTTATTCCACCATGGGGATCTTATTATGTTACTCGGGTAATTAATAAGTTCAAGGAAGGGCGTGATTATATCAATGCTGTTCGTCCGATAAATAAATTTATGATCAACGGAATTATTTATGATTCACTTTATACACTCCGTTTTGCTTTTGCGAATTTCTGGTATTTCATGATGGTTCGTTTTCTCATGATCTTTAAACAAAACAAAGGAATTCTTGAAGTCTTAAATCACGTGAAGACTGAGATCGTTCTTTTTCAGAATTATGAGGCGCTTACGGAAGAGTATGTGACAGGCAATGAAAATGTTCATGCTTTAATTGTAGGTCATACCCATGATCCGATTTTTCGTGAGTATGATGATGGTTCAATATTTATCAACACCGGAACATGGACAAAAATGTATAACCTGGATTTTGGAAAAAATTTTTATGGAGCGAGACTGACGTTTGCCCGTATTGATGTAAAAGA
>JACMRM010000130.1 GCA_014376445.1 Bacteriovorax sp.
GGCTGCAGTAAGTAGTCTCTTTAGGCTTCTCACTTAAAAAACCCGTGGGTTTAATATGAGCTTGCTCACCGTGACCAGGGACCGCTCCCGAATATATCTTTATAGAGGAACCAACTTAATGCCAACTCCTAGACCCACTTTTATTATACATCTTTCGTGTTTAAGCCTCTAGGAAAGATTTTTCCTTTTTAGGACTTTCAAATACTTAAAAGAAAAAAAGCAATATACGCAGGTTAGCTGATAGAGAAAGTTGAGTTTAATGGTAAAATATTATGGAGAGCTAAAGAATTATAAAGAATTTACCGAGAAGCCTCTTGTGGGTATTTTGAATTCAGGAGAGTTTATGAAGAAACTTATCGCGTACTTTAAAGATGAAAGTGGACAGACATCAACAGAGTATATCTTGTTAGTTGCTGTTGTTGCCATGATCGTTTTTAAATTTAAAAACGTAGCTGGAGAACGTCTAGCAAAAATTACTGGTAACGTATTCAACAATGCAGACACTATGGTTGAGGGAATGAACACACCTTAATACCTAGTAAAGATTCTTCAACTGCTTGTCTTGCGTTTATATATTGAACCAATTCTGGTTTTTTTCGGCATTGTTTGCCTCTAGTAGACTGTTGTCCTCTATTCTTTAATCCTATTAATAATGAAACTAAAAAACAAAATGAACGGTCAGGCGCTCATTGAATATTTACTGATATTCAGCTTTATGACATTCATTTCAATTGGTCTTATAAAAGGCTTAGGAAAGACTATGTTCAAGTCTGTAGGCTATATCGGATACGAGATGACAGAACAATTTACTATTGGTGTATGCAAGTCCGCTTGTTTTTATGGTGGCTACAAGAATCAGGAACAGTAGTCATGCTTCCGATCGTTGCTTATCTATTCATTTCAATTCAGCTTTTGTTTGTCGCCTACATTGATTTCAAGACAAAAAAAATATCGAACATGTGGATGCTGATCAACTTTATTTTTTTTGTCGTCCTCACTCTGGTTTTTCCGGATATTTATAAATGGTCACTGCAGGTATTTTTATTTCCTGCTGCTTTCTTGTTTGTTGGATTTGCGCTTTTTCTTATGAACATCATGGGGGGAGGAGACTCAAAATATCTTTCATCACTTTATTTTTTGGTGCCACTGCAATTGCAGGAAAGCGCTTTTACTTACCTCTTATATGCAACTGTTTTAGTTGGTAGCTCGCTCCTTGTTTTTAATACACTAAAGTACCTTGATATAATTGTGATTCACTTTAGAATGAGAGATATAGCTGGCATTAAAAGAATTTTTGGAAAGAAATTTACTTATGCACCGGTTATCTTTATCGCATGGATGTGGTTCGGATGGCAAAATTACAAGATTCTAACATTTTAAAAAACAATAAAGGTCAGTCTGTTGTCGAATATATTCTTCTTCTTGCTGTCATAAGCTCCATTGGTTTTACATTTTACAATAATCGCAAATTTAAAGAATTCATTGGCGGAAAATCAGGATTTTTTTCTGAACTTCGTAAAGGTACAGAGTATTCATACCGCTACGGACGTCCATTCAATGCCGAAGTAGATTACGATGAAGCCATGGGATTTAAATACAGCAGCAACAAACACGATACTTACTATAATAAGAAAAGTGGACGAAGCCGGTTTTTTGCCGGAATCGATGAATATGGAAAAAAGTAAAAGCAGTAAAGGCCAGTCGACAATCGAATTCCTGATGACGTTCACAGCGGCAGTAGGATTCATCTTTTTATTTTTAAAAATGGCGATGAATTATACTGATGGATTTATGGTTCACCATGCAACCTACATGGCCGCACGTGCATACATGGTTTCTGATGAAAATCGTGAAGCACTTCCGGAAGGTGATGCCCGTGCAATGACAAAAGCACGAGAAGTTTTCACACGCTATCTCCCTGAAGCACTTATTCCAGGTGTTAAGGCCGGAATGCTTCAGGAAAATAATCCTGAGCCGTCACAGACTAAATACCCGGCTTTCGTTGGGCTGTATATTGAGTACGAACAAAAATTCAGTTATGGATTCATCGGCGGCAAAGAACCATTGCATTTAACATCAGAAGCATTTTTGGGAAGAGAGCCTACTAGAAGAGAAACACGAACACAGGTTTGCAAGGCCATGAAAATTAATCTTGGGCTTGTTAGATGTGATGTCCATGTGACTCTTGAAGATAATGGCGGTTGAAATGAAGATTCAAAATAAAAATTCACTGATTCATAATCAGAAAGGGCAGGCTGTTTTTGAGTTAATTATTTTTCTTCCGTTTCTGGTATTTCTATACTCAATTTATTATACGACCGGAAATTCCATCAGTGGATCTATCAATCAGCAAAAAGCAGTGAGAGGTTATTTCTACAGCACTACCAAAGGAAATTCTTATCTCAATACTAAACTGGATCTCGCTAGTTTTAGTGATAATAATATTCAAACAGTCGGTTTTTCTGCTCTTGGATGGCGCGAAAAAAGTACTGACGAAAAAAATGCCTATGCTCCATGTTTTAAATTTTCATCACTCCTGAAAAATTCTTCAACAGAAGGATGTGATGACAGCACACGAGACGATGAAAGCTCCAGCAGATATATCCGAGTATTTACATATTATGGTGTTTGCGGCCCCGTTTACACACAGGATGATGAATTCGGCGCAGGTAAATTTTATGAGATCAATCCAAGTTTCCAGTCCATCATAGAGTTGTGTTCCCTGAGTTTAGGACCTCCTAGCTAGTCAAAATCTTCCCCCGCACAAAATTTTCTCTAAAATTTGTTAGAATTTAAAAGCTAGTTATTTAAACAGGTTGGAAAATATGAACACACGCGCCTTAACCCTGGCCCTTATTATCGCTGCATTCGCGATGGTGATGGTCTACACATACATTGAAGATCAAAAAAGCGCGATGATTGCTGAGTACGGAATTCAGTCTTCAGTTGTTGTTGCAAAAAATGATATTCAGGAACTGGATCTTATTGATGACTCGAAAGTAGAAATTAAAACTGTGCCTGCTAACTTTCTTTCTCCAGGGCATTTCAAAACAATAAAAGAATTAGAAAATACAATTGCAACTGTTCCGATTATTAAAGGTGAGCAGATTACAAAACCACGTGTCACTTATCCCGGAATTAAAACTGGTTTATCAAGGCAGGTTTCTGTGGGAAAACGTGCTGTGGCAATTAACATTACAGAAAAAGATGCAGTAGGAAGATTGATCAAGCCAGGTGACCGTGTTGATGTTCTTGCCGCGATTGATATTTCTCAAGGTGCGAGAAAGGATTTACAAAAAACCAGAACATTTCTTCAGGACGTTTTAGTGCTGTCGACAGGTATGAGTATGACGAACTCAATTCCGATGTACGGAGTTGAAACTCCAAAAGTTATCCGCACGATGAACCTGAACACATATACAACTTACAATACGATTACTCTTGAGCTTGATCCATACGATGTTCAGAAACTTGCCTTCATGCAGGCCTACGGTTCAGGGGCATTATCACTTTCACTCAGAAATAACTCAGATAAAGAACCAGTGCGCTTAAGGGCCACACAAATTTACGATGTATTGGGAGATGATGCTTCTGAAGCAAAAAC
>JACMRM010000131.1 GCA_014376445.1 Bacteriovorax sp.
AAAATGATTACTGAAGAAGGGGTTAGTGTCGAGAAGTTTGAACACCTGGACATTAGCCTCAATGAATGGAGAGGTAAAAGTGACCTTCCATTCAAAGAGTTTCGTTTTTAGATTTATTCAGCTGTAGAGTAACAAAGTTCCATGAACAAAGGCCCGTGCTGTGACGTAAAAGGAATCAGCACAACAGTTGTTCCGGCCGGATATTTTATCGAGTGGTTTTTCCCTTCGATTAAAGAGGGAATGGCCATATTCGAAGTGTAACCTAAAGTTTTCAAATCTCTTTTCGCATTTCCCATAATCATATTTACAATTTCTCCACCCAGGTCATGAATGTCCGGGTGATAAGTTGTATAGGTCTCAGAAAGCATCGCGCTCGCAACCTTGAAATAAGTATCGTAAGGAAAAGCGATCACCAGCATGGCCTTATAATTGGTTTTTTTACCATTTTTATCAAGCTCACCGGAAAGACCTATGGCCGCAGTGATATCTCCGCGTGAGTTACTGTCACTTTTTATTGTGGGTTTTTGTGCCTCAATTGGAGAGCCGACCATTGTTGTAAAAATATTTTTGCATGCATCTACAAACGGGCGGGAAAAATCAATAAAGTTAGCAGGGTCACTAGTCATATAGTCTCCAGTTAAAGTCCTAAACTTTGTAATAATTCGTCAATAGAGTTTTGAGGTGTTCCTTCAATCGCCACTGATGCACGATCGATGTCCTTAAATTTCGCCGAAAGCCATGTAAGACGTGTTACGAAAGCTTTTGTGTTGAGATTTTTCATCCCACTGTCATTGCCCAGACGTATTGCGGTCACCATTTTTCTAAGGAGGTCCAGAGAGTCAAATAAAATAGCAGTCACCACCTCAATCAGAGGAAGTTCCTTGATCTGTGATGATTTATATCCAATGACTTTACCCAGTTCGCAGAACGTAGCAACTTCAGAGGCACCAATAGATTTTGCAGCACCCATAATACGATCGATGACTTGTCCGAATTTTTCCAGCTCTTTCGTATTGGCGGGATTTTCTTCCAGAATTTCCAGAGAATCCTGAAGCTCATCAAATAACATATCTGCTTCGGCACAGAAATCTAGAATAATTTCCTTCATTGAAGGATCTTTAAGCATTGACATTTTTTTGCTCTACTCTTTATTTAAAAATTTTATCAATTTTTTCTTTAAGGACTGCTGCAGAGAAGGGCTTCACAATAAAGTTGCTTACGCCGGCCTTAACTGCGATCACAACGTTTCCTTGTTCAGCTTCAGCAGTAATCATCAGAAAAGGAAGTTTTTCCAGACCAGGGGTAGCTCTTACTTGTTTCAGCAGATCAAGTCCTGATAATTTAGGCATGTTCCAGTCACTCACTATGAATTCATAAGGAGCACCTTCTTTAATTCCATTTTCAATCATTGGCCACGCAGTTGCACCATCATCCGCTTCAGTTATGTTGGTGAAACCAATCTGCCCGAGCATATTCTTAATGATTTTTCTCATTGTCGACATATCGTCAACAACCAGGATTTTTATATCCGCTTTTAGTGCCATTGTGGGGTCTCCTCAAATAAAACTTATGCAGCTTTTTTGGCTTCAATATTATTGTTATCTTTTTCTTTGGTTTCGATTTTATCGGTATTTATTAATGTAATTATAGACTGAAATACCTTTTCTCCAAAATCAAATTCGAGACCCGGCAAATAAGATTTTGCTTTCATCGCAACAATAATAGACTTCATTGATTGTTTTCCACCGGTAATTTTCCCCGATGAATATTCGAATAAATGTGAAACAGCTCCAACAACTTGCGAAAGTACTTCAATCTGTTCTCCGTACTTCATAGCAGGGTAGCCGTCTCCACCAGCTCTTTCATGATGATCAAGAATGATTTTCTTGCATCTCTCACTCAAATTGATCTGACTCTTTTTGATAAGATGGTGGCCTAAAATAGTATGCTTTTGAAAAAGTAACTTTTCTTTTTCTGGCAGCTGGTTGTAAGGCGTTCTGGCAATGGTAAGCGGTGTTTGTGTCAGGCCTATATGGCTAAAGTAAGCTCCGCAGATAATGTCTGATAAGGCATCCTGATCAACTATATTACTATTTTTTGCCAGCAGATATGAGACCGCGACAATGCGATTTAAATAATTGTCTTTTTCCAGGTGTGTTTTAGCCAGATGAAGTGCTAGAGATACTGTAGGAGAGATCGTTACACTGAAAGTGAGAATTTCAAGGCGTGCATTCTCAATAATCTTTTGAAAGTTATCAGTCTGACAAGCAAGTTCGAATTCCGTTTGCAGTGAAAAAGCTCCGGCCTTTTCATCGTACATTTCCTTAAGCTTGATATTCATCAGCCTTTCTTTTTCCAGAGGATGAAGCTCACGCTCTTTCAACGATGGGATTTCGGAAGCCTGTGTTTCCTGTGCCACCAGAAAAGTTTTTCTCTGGTTTTTCAGAATCGCCAGTTTTCCGCCGAGCTCAAGGATATAGTTTAAAAAACTTTCATGCTCTTTTGTCAGAGGGCGGTTTCCATTCAAAAACAGCGAGAATTTTTTGTGGGATGGATTAAAAATAAAAAGCTGGAAAGGAAAAGTTTTTTTCTCTTTAAGATGTTCAATATCAATTACAAAATAATCGTATTCTGTTTTCATCTTTAACCTGCCTTCTTTTTGCCGAAAAGTCCGCCGAAGAAACTTAGTACATTTTTCTTTACTTCGGCCGGTGCTGCGTCCGCTTCCGCTTCTTCTTTTCTTTCTTCACGTATTGGTTGTACCTGATAACGCTGGATCGTATCCAGGAACAGCACTCTGGCCATCTCCAGCACAGTCAGCAGACCATTGGCATTTTTTGGATCGAGTCCATCCGGGAAAAGAACAACAGCAAGTCCCATGCGGTCGATACCATCGAAGTAAGGAAAGATTAATTCTACTTTTTTTGACTTCAATTCATTTTCTGCCCAGCTAGGAAGTTCAACATCTTCCCATACTTCATTGTTATTGACGATTTCAGGGCATCGCCATGTCGTCATGGATTTATCCTGGAAGTGCTCAAAAAGAGCAGTGTCTTTTTTAAATTCATTCCAAAAAGCTCTTTTTTCTTCATTCATTCTGTCATCTTTAATTTCCATGTAAGGATTAAAGACTTCAGTAAATTTTTTGTCACTTAATTTATAGATATAAAAAATAGGGTAGCAGTGATAATTGTTTACCAGTTCATCAGCAAGAAGAGCGAAGATCTGTTTTGGCTTCACATCTTTTTGATAAATGTTATTGATGATACTGATTGAGAAGTCCAGACTCTTAGGATCGATTTCTATGACCTTAAATGAGCCTTCATCTTCATCGTTCTTTAAAGTTGTATCACCAGAAGCTGCTCGGGCCGCTGCATCTGCAGAAGTCCCACCGGCCATCATGGCGAATTCTTCTTTCATCTTTCTATAATCGATAGTCTGCTCACCTAAATCAGCTTTCGCTGTTGATCCACCGATCTCATCAGATCTTTTGCTTTTTCCAGGGAGAAGATCGAAAGAATCTTTTTTATCAACAAGGTTGCCCCAGTCATGGTCTTTTTTCTTCGCAGCTTCACCGCCGCGATAAAATGTATCAATTTTATCAACTGTAGAGTTGTGAACATTGTTGCCGTCTTTTTTAGCAGCTTCCTGCCCAGGCCCAGACTCTCTACTTTTCTTTTCCGCTTCTATTGTTTTGTCCAGAGCTTTTCTTTGGCGCTCAACTTCTTCAACCGAATCGAGAGATTTTCGGGCGCGTGTTTCAGCTTCTGTCTGTTCTTGTTTTTTATAAGGTTTTTTCTCAGTATCGATCAAATCTAGCTCAATAGATTTTTTTCGGGAGTCTTCAGCTTCTGTTTCGGCCCTCAAGGTTTCGCGTTTTTTTGTTTCTTTCCCGGCCAGAGTGATCTCCAGCGAATCAAGCTCGCGTTCATTAGCTTCTTCCTCAAGAGGTTTTTTCTTTTTAGCATTTGGATTGTCATTTTCCTCTTCGACTAATGGATTCTCATCATAACTTGAGCGTCCTTCCATACGGGTGCGTATTTTATCAACAGTCCCTTCATCGCCGATCATGTTGCCTTCAATCTGGTCAACTTCACTTTCGTGGACTTTACCTTCTTCAGAAAGAGGCTCAATGTTCTTTTTGTCCTTTTTCTTTTCTGCCGCAATCAGATCCAGCTCGATGCTTTTTGGTTTATCTTCTTCAAGCTCAGAGTTATCGTATTTTTTTTCATTCTTTTCTTCTTCTTCAGCTTCTTCAGGCTGCACCGCTGATAGCTTTCCTTGAATGTAACCAAGGTCTTCAACGAAACCTTCGTTTTTTTTCTTCGCTTCTGCTTCAGCGGCTAAAAGCTCTGCCATTTTTTTATCGAAATCATCTTCCTCTTCCGGTAGATTCTTTTTTTCTTTTCTCTTTTTTGCTGAAATCAAATCGAGTTCAACCAGCGCTTTTTTTTCTTCTTCAGTCTCGTAATTCTCTTCAGTGTTGACACGCTTTTGTTTCATCGAACCTTCTTCGATGATGTCAGAAAAATTGCTTTTCTTTTTAGCTTCTTCTTCGGCAGCTAATAACTCTGCCATTTTTTTATCAAAATCGTCTTCTTCAGGTTCTGCCTGAGTTGCCTTACTTTTTCCACGCATGTACATGTCGATTGCATCTTTCGTTGAGTCTGTAGTCAGATCTTCTTCATCTTCTAGAATGACACCTTCAGATTTCTTGCGGTCTGACTTCCAGTGGGTATCAATGCTGTCTTCACCAGGTTTTACTTTTCCCTTCAGTGGATTTCCGTAATCAATCGTTTCGCCTTCACCCTGATCTTTTTTATTTGGGCGCTCCATATCGATGACATTTTCTTCGGCCGCAATTTTTTCTTTTACTTCAAGATCACCTCCGGCCACAGCTTTAATGTTGTCGAGCGACTTAACAATTTTTTCTGCATCCTCAGCAACTTTTGCTGTTTTAATCGAACGAAGCAAAAGCTTTACTTTGTATAAAAAAGTTTTAGGGGGGGAGCTTTCAAGAATACTTTCTGTAAGTCCGATTTTTGTAAACTTCACCAGCGTTTTTGCCGGGATTTCTTTGGGTGAAAAGAGAATGGTCTTACAATGGTTCTTCAAAAGGAAAAAACGGTTTTCCTGAAGGAAAGTCGCACATTTTTTTGCGTTTGAAACCAGAATCAAGCACTGGCCGGTATTTCCCAGGAACTGAGTAAGCTCCTTGAGATCGTCAATGAGTGTGATCTCCATATTTTCATCAGCGGCGACGCCTTCAAGAACTTCATGAAGTTTTTTCACTGCTTCTGACATTGGAGGAATAATTATGAGCTGTTTTTTGTTTTCCATACAGAGGTCTTTTCGTCCATTTTCCTCTTAGAGATAAATAAATTTTTAAATTTTTTAGGTATATTAAGACTATTGTATACCTAACCAAATTGCTCCAGTGAAAATATGATGAAAATAGAAAAAAAGATTAAAGCTTGTTTAAATTACGACGATATGTTCATCAATCAAAGGCTGAGTCATGGTGACGAAGCTTGAATACCAAATTCAGTTGAACAGAATGTTCGTTGATGGCTCGCCCCTAAAAAGGCCCATCAAAACCAAGGAGGGAAAACCGAAATTACACGGAGGATCTCATGGGTTTACGTATTAACACGAACGTTTCTTCTCTCGCTGCTCAAAGAACTTTGGGCGCCAACAATGCTGAACAAGCTTCTACATTAGCTAAGCTTTCTTCAGGATCAAGAATTGTTAAGTCTGCAGATGATGCTGCTGGTTTAGCGATCTCAGAAAAATTAAAGGCACAAATCAGAGGTGTAAATCAGGCGGAACGAAACGCTAATGATGGTATCTCGATGATTCAAACCGCAGAAGGTGGATTGAATGAAACATCAAACATCCTTGTTCGTCTTCGTGAACTAGCTGTTCAGTCTGCTTCTGATACTGTAGGGGATACAGAAAGAAAGTATACAGACCTTGAATATCAAAACCTAAAGCAAGAGATGGAAAGAATCTCTCAGGTTACTGAGTTCAACGGTAAAAAACTGCTTAATGGTTCTGGTGATAAATTCGATTTCCAAGTTGGTATCAACAACGACGATTTCCAGGATAGAATCAAGTACGATGCTGCAAAACAAAACTCTGGTATCGACGCTCTTGGAGTTTCTGAACTTTCAGTTTCTTCAAAAGAATCTTCTCAGACTTCACTTGCTAAAATCGATATGGCGATTCAAAACGTATCGGGACAAAGAGCAGAACTTGGAGCGGTTCAGAACCGTCTGACTTCTACTGTAAATAACCTTCAGTCATCGTCTGAAAACTTATCAGCTGCTAACTCTCGTATCAGAGATACAGATTTCGCTGCTGAATCAGCTAAGAATACTAAGATGAACATCTTAACTCAAGCTGGTACTTCAGTTCTAGCTCAAGCGAACTCTCAAGGACAAGCTGCACTGAAACTTTTAGGTTGATTATTAGGCGCAAGCCTGACTTTCATAGGGCTCGCCAGTATGGCGGGCCTTTTTTTTGGTTTTTCACTCTGTAAAAAATTCAATTTCACTCATTCTTTTTGGAAAGCTTAATATAATAACTGTTCGTAAAGGCGGTTATCCCAATGAAAATGTTATCAATTTTAATTCTCGGTTTATTCGTTTCCTCATGCGGAAAAAAAGTCATCATGAAAGCTAGTCCTATGAGCGGCTCGAGTGCGCTTACAATGACCAAAGAATTTAAATCAGACAAAGTTACAGATGACGTCACTTGTATTGATAATATTTTAGTTAAAGATCTGGGTGAAAAAGAGATCGTAAAAAAAATCGTTGATGATTCAGATATCAGCTTCTGTAATGGACTGCGTATTCGAATCAAAGTTTTTAAAATTTCCAGCGGAGAAATCCGCGTTTATGGTTTTGCCGAGAGCTCTTCGGGAAGAACTTCCTGCTTAAAGCAGGGTTCTGACTTTGACCGTGTTCCTCTTTTGGGAGATCAGGGAACATTAGTGGGAGATAAAATCACTATTACTCTTGGCGGCCATTCAATGGATTCAAATGGAAAAGTTGTTAAGAGCGATCACTTGAAAGGTAAATTTGTAAGATTCGATGGGGCCAGCTACTCTGGTGAAATAGGATTTTACGAAGGAGCGAAGCTTAAATGCTGGGCACAGCACTGATCAGTGTTCGTAACTTGCTCCCGGAATCAGCATTTTAAAATTTGTCACATGTAATTTATCTTTCGCCATCTGCAGATCTTTAAGTGGTGCATCGATAGATTCATTAGCTTATTGAAAAGTTCCGTATGCAGTACCGCCGCTGCCTTCAAGTTTACTTTTCATTAGAATACTTTTGCTTTAACGGCCGCTTCTCTGTTCATTAAGCGCTCCATATATTTCTCTAGTGGAGGATTGCCATTCACCAGAAAATCATTTGCACCGGGAATAATTGCTGCCAGCATAATATCTGCTGTAGAAAAACCTGATGATAAAATATAATCCTGCTTTGAAAGGATTGGGTTCAGCGCCAGTTTAAAGATTTCAGACTGATCAGAAACAAATCTCAGAGTCTCTTTGCTTTCTTCCGGCGTTCTCATGTGAGTGAACATTCTAGCGATGACACATTCAAGGGATCCTACTGAAAAGACCATCCATTTAGAGTATTCAGCGCGCAGTTTTTCATGCTCCATTTTCGGGGCCAGAGTTCCATAGCTATATTTATCTGCGAGATACATGCAGACAGCGGCCGATTCAGAAAGTGTAATATCGCCGTCGACTATCGTCGGGACTCTTCCCATAGGATTAAGTTTTCTATACTCGGGAGAGTCCATTTCTCCTGCTGCTTTTTTTAGGAAGTGGTTAGTGTAAGGCACTTTCATTTCTTCAAGAAGCCATCTCACGCGGTCACTTCTGTCTTGCCAGCCCATGCAGTATAAATCGATTGGATTTTTTGTCATATCAAGATCCTTATTTACAAATATTATTTGTGTTGATGCCGTCTTGGTTTAAATTCACGGCGACCATGCCGCCGATGAAACTCTGACCTTGCAGATGAGTGTAGTGAAAGTTATTAGTCTTGCAGCTTATATACTCTTTTGTCGCTATAATGTTTTTTAAATCGGAAGCAAAGGCCCCCGACATGATTAAGAAAATTAGAATAAAAAGAAATCTAGAAAATTGCATCTAGCCACACTTTCTTTTCACGTTCGTTGCAGTCTGATTCCCAGACGTGGCGAACTTCAAGATAGCTCATGATTCCTTCAGAACCCATTTCTCTTCCAAGACCTGATTCTTTGAATCCACCGAATGGCATTCCTGGATTTAATAAGTGGTACTCGTTGATCCATACTGTTCCTGCTTCAAGCTGAGATGCCAATTTATGTGCTCTGGTTGAATCTTTAGACCAGACAGCTCCAGCAAGACCGTATTTTGAATTGTTGGCAAGAAGAATAGCTTCTTCATCAGATCTGAATTTTGTAATTCCAACAACCGGCCCAAAAATTTCTTCATGGAAAATTGTGTGTTTTGGAGTAATTTCAAATGCAGTCGGTTCGATGAAAAATCCTTTGGCAAATTCACCCGTCGTGACCCTATTTCCACCAGCTAAAAGTTTTCCATCTTCAGATTTTGTTTTTTCAATAAAACCTAAAATGCTCTTCATCTGTTTTTCATTCACAACAGGCCCGTAGCCGGCATTTGGATCAGTTGTCGGAGCTACTTTTACATCTTTAATTCGTGCTAAAAATTTTTCCATGAATGCAGGGTAAATTCCTTCCTGAACCAGCAGACGTGTCCCTGAATCACAGGCCTGGCCGGAATGATAAAGGAAAGCATAAAGCGCACCATCGACAGCAATGGATAGATCAGCATCATCTAATACAATGTTTGCCGATTTTCCGCCGAGCTCCATTGTCGCTAACGTAATATTAGGAGCAATAGTTTTTAAAATTTCTTTTCCTACAGCTGTTGATCCAGTGAAGGCGACCTTTTGGATCACACGGTGAGAAAGAAGTGCTCGTCCGACATCTGCTCCACCTGTAATAATGTTAACAACACCTGCAGGAACACCCGAGTCGCGGATAATTTCAGCTAATATAGCAGCTGATGCCGGCGTTTCTTCCGCTGTTTTTAAAACGGTTGTACATCCTGTCGCAAGAATTGGTCCAAGTTTCCATCCGGCCATAACAAGAGGGAAGTTCCACGGAATGATTTGAGCACAGACACCAACAGGAGCATACTCTCGGGAGTTAATTGAAAAACCAGCTCGTGTTGCTGATTCATCTTTTACATTTAATTTTAATTCGCGTGCCACTTTACTCATGACTTTGAAGAAAGCAGAAGTATTATGAACATCAGCTTTTGCTTTTCTGAGCGTAGATCCTGAATCTCTGACTTCTACATCCACAATTTCTTTTGAACGTTCTTTAATTTTTTCAGAAATTTTAAGGAGGATATCTGCACGTGCATCCTGAGACATGTTTTTCCATTCAGGATTGTAGAAAGCATCCCTTGCGGCCGTCACGGCATCATCAATATCTTTATTTGATGGCACATGGTATTTTGCGACTTCTGCACCATTGGACGGATCATAAGAAGTCTTGATGATTTTGTCAGATGAGTCTTTGAATTGTCCGTTGATGAATAATTTAATTTCCATAATCAGATCCTTGGCTTGTTAATAAGCGCTTTGTAATTGTTCTATGTGTGATGCTTTTAGATGTCCGTTTCTTGAGCACATTAAATTGTCGACATCGATTTCATAGTAAACGATGGTCTTTGCCAGCGAATCGTAGAATTCCAGGTAACAGTCCTGGAATCCTAAAACATGTCCGTACTCATGGCGGATCGTCCATTTCATATCGATAGTATTGATAGGGTATTCAGCTTCCATCGTGATTACGTTTCCTGCAATGTCATTCACGTGAGCAGTCGTACCTTCTTTGAATTCAATGCGAGGGATATCTTCTGTCGTTGTCTTAAATTCAAAAACCAGATTGAATCTCGGGCCTTTCCATTCATCCTGAACATTGTCTTTCATCCATGCCTGTACGTCACTTCTCTCTGGCGTCTGGAAAGGAGTTGTAAGCACCGTTTTTTCCGGGTTCCAGTAAATTTCTGGACGAGTCTTCTGGATTGTAAAAAAGTTATCGTGAACTTTCTGACCGTATTGATTATAAAGATTGTAGTATCCGATCAGATTATTTGATTCAATATACGGTCGCAGGTCTGTCGTACATTTATCCATTTCAAATTCACCGTTACGACAAAGCTCCAGCATCCAATTTCTGTATTTTGTCTGATCGACATCGTTCATCGCCGGGTACGACTTTAAAGTTTCATTCAGGTTAGGAGTATCTCGCAGAAAAATAAAACCGCGCATATCATTTACAGAAATTTTTTCCATATATTCAAGCCAGTTCATCGAACTTGCCCATCTGATCGTCGACTGATAAATACGGTCCAGAGTTCTGAGAGATGTCACAAATTCTTCATCACTAAGCGGAGGAGTGGTCGTCATTTCACTTTTTCCACTGACGACGTCTGTAATAACCGCAGGATTTTTCGCCATGTAATCTTCATAACGCTTCATCATGATGTCTGTATTAGACAATTGAGGAGCAGTAATTGGAATTCCGCCGGATTTTTTATTAGCTGAAAGATCCAGCTGATGATCAGCAGGTCTGGCAGTATTAACCAGAGTAATCCACTGGCTTGCTTTTTTTCCATTTGCTAAAATCATCTGAACTTTTTTAACTTCTTCTGCATCAGAAGCCGAAACTGATTTTTCTGCCAGCTTATTAGCTAGCATTTTTTCAATCTTATAAACATGAAGACGATTAAATCTTCCACCTTCAGGCCCAAGCTTTGGTGGCATCGTTGCTGCAAAGGCAGTCGAACATAATAATGAAAAAAGTAGCAGAGCTTTCAACATAAAATTTCCTTAGCAGTTTTTAAAACTGACCGCGATTCCTTGCCCGACCCCAATACACATTGAGGCGAGACCTTCTTTAATATTTTTATTTTTTTGCATCTGGTGAGCGAGAGTCGTAACGATTCTTGTTCCAGAACTTCCCAGCGCGTGACCGATGGCGATTGCTCCACCGTTCAGATTGACTTTTGAAGGATCGAGCTCAAGTCCTTTGATACATCCGAGCGATTGAGCAGCAAAAGCTTCGTTCAATTCAATTGCATCAAAATCTGTAATTTTTTTGTTATATCTTTTTAACAATGTCTGAACTGCTGCCACTGGCCCGATTCCCATCACACTGGGATGAACTCCGCGAGTCGCAGCTCCAGTCACTTCCATCATTGGAGTCAGATTATGTTTTTTCATAAACTCTTCGCTCACTAGTAAAACAGCAGATGCACCATCGTTCATCGGGCTCGAGTTCCCAGCAGTCACCGAGCCATCTTTTCTAAAAACTGGTTTTAATTTAGCGAGAGCTTCCATGGTTGAATCAGCTCTGGGGCATTCATCTTTGGCGAAAGTAAATGATTCTTTTTTTCCATCGACAGTGTAAGGAAGAACTTCATTATTAAAATCTCCTCTGTCCCATGCGGCCACAGCTTTTTTATGAGAGTTTACTGCGAACTGATCCTGTTCTTCGCGGGAAATTTTATAAAGGGCAGCCACTTCTTCAGCAGTTTCACCCATTGTAAAAAGTGGAAACATTTTTTCCATCTTAGGATTGGGAAATCTCCATCCTAAGGAAGTGTCATACATTTTCTGGTCGCGGGCGAATGAGTCTGAAGCCTTGCTTAAAACATAAGGAGCGCGGGTCATGCTTTCAGCACCACCGATGATCAAACAATCGGCCACTCCGGATTGAATGCGTGCAAAACCATCAATCAAAGCATCAAGAGATGATCCGCAAAGACGGTTGATTGTTGATCCTGGAACATCCATTGGAAGTCCCGCTAAGATCACGGCCATGCGGGCAACGTTTCTGTTATCTTCTCCGGCCTGGTTTGCGCAGCCGACGATGACATCGTCGATCAGCAACGGATCAAATTTAATTGTATTTTTAATGTCTGATAAAACGTGGGCAAGTAAATCATCAACTCTTACTGATGACAATTTACCGTTAATTTTACCTATAGCTGTTCTTTTTGCGTAAGCGATGAATGTTCTTTTCATAAATGTGATCCTGTCATTTTCAATTCTTTTGAAAGTCTATAGCGAGGGTCTTCCGTAATTTCTGAATACTCAGTCAATAAATCAACAATGTATTTGTTTCCAATCTTGTGTCCCCATTCAATCGGGCCTAACGGATAATTGACACCATTTTTCATAGCGAGATCGATAGCTTCAGGGGTGGCCAAATTTTCTTCAAGGGCGAAGTAAGCTTCATTGACGATCATCGAGATCACTCTAGGGTAATGAAATCCAAGTTTCAAATCTGTATGTTCAACACCGTGGCGTTCAATACTTTTTAAAAACTCCAAAATCTGAGTTTTTGTTTTTTCAGACTTTGTTGAAAATTCAACTGCAGATGTCGGAGAATAAAATAGAAGTGAAAGTGCACCTGTAACTTGAGGGCAATTTTTAAAAACCATCTCTCCCCATGACAATGTCAGGTCGGTAATGATTTCAGCTTTTGTAGTTTTTGCCAGTTCTTTTAATAATGTAATTTTCTTTTTTGTTCTGAGTGCTGAAAAATCAAAAACCAGATCATATGTCTTGAAAGAGGCGAGAGCATCTTCTACCGAGCGGGTTTCATGATGAGCAGCGATCAATTGATAGAGCGGGTGATTGGTTTCAATGATAACCAGAGTGCTTAGTGTATTATCACTCATAGATGTAAAATCCTTTTTTGCTTTTCCTTCCTAATCTCTTCGCATCCACCATTTCTTTTTGCAGACGGTGAGGCTTAAAGCGTGGCTCATCGAAGAAAGCTCTGTAAACAGATTCCGTTACACTTAAGTTAACATCGATACCGATGAGATCCATAAGTTCAAACGGCCCCATCTTAAAGCCACCAACTTCGCGGATAACCTGATCTACTTCTTTGATTTTTTCTAAATCATACGTTTCAACAGCACGCAGAGACTCGCCGTAAAAATTGCGGGCCACGCGGTTAACGATGAATCCTGGAGCATCGTTGCATTCACAGGCCACTTTGCCTCTGGCATTGAACCATGAGAAAAGTTTTCGAGAGATGTCTTTGTCCGTTTCAAGTCCGTTGATCACTTCTACCAGTTTCATGATTGTTGCTGGATTAAAAAAATGCAGACCTAAAAACTTATGTTTTCTTCTATCGCTTAAATCCTTAGCAAGTTCGGTAATAGGGAACGATGACGTATTTGAAGCAATGATCGAACGTGAACTTAAAATTTTGTCCAGTTTTTTGAAAAGTTCTTTTTTGACATCTTTGTCTTCAATGATCGCTTCAATAACCAGATCAGCTTCCGGATTAATTTTATCCAGTTGTTTGACATGAATATTTTGTTTGAAGTTGGCGACGTCAACAGACTGCAGTTTACCTTTAGCAAGAAGACCGTCAAGATTTTCAAAAATCTTAGCGTGACTTTTTAATGCAAATTCATAATTACTGTCGACCATTTCAACAGCAACTTTTTGTTGCAGGAACCATTGGGCAATTCCTTGCCCCATCGTTCCTGTTCCGATCACTACGACATTTTTAATTTCCATCAACATGCCTTAGTGATTTTTCGGTTCTCTTTTTGGTTGTTCTTCTTCTTTGTAAACTGGGAGCACTAATCCTGCTTCAGCACACATTTCTTCGATTTCTTTAACGAAGACCGTGCGGATTTCTCCGTTCGTTCTTTGTTTTAATCCAAGATTTACGTATAGATCGTTTGATGCACCTTGAGTTGAACCAAAAATGTTCATAACTCTTGGCCACCACAAGTTTAATCTTTCTTGCAGAAATTTCTTTTGCTCAGGATCTTTAGATAAAATTCTTACCCATTTATCACCGTGAGCTAAGTGCATAACTTCTTCTTTGTAAATTCCTTCGATCGCTTTTTTCCACGGTATGTAGCTTGAGTTGAAAGTGTCCTGAAGCTGGTGTCCTGCTGCTCTATCCATTAAAAAGTTGAATAGGATATAGTCAGTCCAGTATTTGATGTCGTAGTAAAAAATATTTACACGGTAGTCGTCTTTTAATCTTTTGAATCCGATGTTGATCTGGTCTTCTTCAAGTTTATAACCAAGATCAACTTTTGAAATATGCTCAGCTGTGTTTTGTCCCAATTCCTCTAACAGGCGATAAATAACAGAAGCGTGTCTCATTTCATCTTTTACCATTTGGGCCACTAAAACTTTTTCCTGAAGAGTTGGAGCTTTCTCAATGTATGGCATGTACCCAAGAGCTCCAGAGTATTCTGAATCTCCTTGCATCCAAAGAAGGTTTAATAAATGTTTGCGGTAAAATGCTGGCATGTCTGCAGAGTCTGCTTCAAATGTTTTTCCATTTTTGATGTCTTTGAAAAGTTGAAGTTCGTCTGGACTGTAAGAGTGAGCAGTGGTCATATTAAATCTCCTGATATTAATTTCCGGTAAAGTTAGGTTGTCTTTTAGCAAGGAAAGCCGAGAGACCTTCTTTATAGTCCGCACTGTTTCCTAAAAATCTTTGCGCATATGTTTCACGTTCCAGTGATTGATTGTAATCAGAATCAAGTGAAGCCTTAATGTTCTTTTTGATTATCTCAGTTGAAAGGGGTGAGAGCTTATTGATCGCCATTGCGTAATCAAGAGCTTTCGTCACAGCATCTTCGTTAAGAGCATTGATTAAACCAGCTGCATGAAGTTCCTCTGATGTAAGCGCTTCACCCATCAAAAAGAATTCCATAGTCTTCTGATATCCTAGAGCACGCGAAAAAATATAAGTTGATCCAGCATCTGGTGCTAATCCAAGTTTGCTGAAAGCTCCGACAAATTTCACAGCAGGCTTGCTCACAATTAAGTCGCAGGCAATCGCCACAGAAATTCCAGCACCGGCACATACTCCGTTAACAGCAGCGATCACTATTTTTTTCGAATCGCGAATAGCAGTCACTAATGGGTTCCATTCAGTTTGTAGTGTGTGACCTAAATCAATCGATCCTTCCGTCGCCTGAACACTGCGGTCATTTAAATCCTGTCCTGTGCAGAACGCTTTTCCCGCACCAGTTAGAACGATAGAATTAACAGTGGCACTTTTATTAGCTTCACGGATCGCTTGCACGATTTCCATTTTTGCTTCAGCGTTTAGTGCATTATAAAGCTCAGGGCGATTCATCGTGATCGTCGCAGTTCTATTTTCTTCGAAGTAAGTTATAAATTTAAATGCCATACTAGTTCCCTTTGTATTCCGGATCTCTTTTTTCCATGAACGCTTTCATTCCTTCTTTTTGATCCTGCGATGAAAAAGTCAGATAGAAATTTCTGCGCTCAAAATCCATCCCGTCTTTCAATGTCATTTCAAAAGATTTGTTAACGGCTTCTTTTGCTAAGCGAACAGCAACCGGTGCACGGTTTGAAATTGTTTTCGCAATTTCAAAAGTCTCTTGCATAACAGTTTGAGCTGGAACAACTTTAGCGACCAGGCCCCAGTCGTAAGCAGTGTCGGCATCAATCATGTCACCGGTTAAAACCATTAGCATCGCTTTTGATTTTCCGATAGCACGAGTTAAGCGCTGAGTTCCGCCTGCACCAGGAATTGTTCCGATTTTAATTTCCGGTTGAGAAAACTTAGCGTCGTCACCGGCGATAATTAAATCACATGACATCGCAAGCTCACACCCGCCACCCAAAGCGAATCCGTTAACGGCAGCGATGATTGGCTTTGTAATAAGTTTTAACATTTCCCAAGTGCGGAAACGATTTTCGTTAATGTTGTCGATGGGAGTTGCTGTGGCCATCTGTCCGATGTCGGCACCGGCAGCGAACGCGCGCTCATTTCCTGTTAAAATAATCACGCGCACGTTTGAATTTTTATCAAGCGCAGTCATGCACTCAACAAGTTCTTCCATTAAATCTGTTGAGAGAGCATTTAAAACTTTTGGACGGTTAAGTTTTACTAAAGCAATGTGCTCGTGATTCTTATATGGGTATTCTAATAAAATGTTTTCCATTTTAATTATAACCTGATCACTTCTTCTTCTGCGAAGTGAATTGATACGATATCTTTGTAGTTGGTGAAAGCGTCTTTTCCTGCTGCCATATTTTCCGGTGAAGACATTGCTGTTTTAAAATCTTCTTTTGAAGCAAAAAGAAGTTCAGTCACAAGATGAAGATCACTTGCTCCGCGCGGCCCGCCTGATACTCTAGAGATTCTGATTTCTTTTGTCAGAGGAACTTTTTTTGCAATTTCTGTATGCGAGACATACCAGTCATTGAATGCGTTGATGTCAGTTGGAACTTTATAAATCGCGATCATTTTAAACATGAGTGTTCCTTGGTAATTAAATTCTAAAAGTTTAAAAATATTATCATTAGCTTTTTGTCTTTAGCAAATTTAGCTTGGTGATTTTAGAGGGAATATATGAATAGCTTAGTAAATGTATTAGTGGGATTTATTGCTGTCTTGCACCTTTATTTTTTCTATCAGGAGATGTTTTCCTGTACCACTCCAAAAGGATTAAAATTTTTTAAAAATGACGCTGATTTCTCGTTATAAAGCGCCGTTTTGGCCGCGACCAAGGGTTGTATAACGGTTTTCTTGCAGCAGGTCTTATTTGGTCTGTCTTTGCTATTGGAAATGAAGGCCTTTTTTTTGAAAATTTTCTTTTTAAGCTGCGTTTATCTTGCGGGAATTTACGGCGGCTTCACGGCGAATAAAAAAAATTTCTTATTTCAGGGATTACCGGCCTTGATTGCTTTTGTAATTG
Organism: Bacteriovorax sp.; assembly: GCA_014376445.1. Classification (GTDB taxonomy): domain Bacteria; phylum Bdellovibrionota; class Bacteriovoracia; order Bacteriovoracales; family Bacteriovoracaceae; genus Bacteriovorax. The sequence continues at coordinate 16,820 of JACMRM010000131.1, forward strand.
CTCTCAATTTCTATTATTGATTTTATGGGCAGAGGTCTGAGTTGGTCTGCTGGTTCTTTGCAGTTTTTTGCAGTTCTTTGCATCCACAACTTTTTGTGAGATATTTTCTGCTAATAAAATTAGCGAGCAACCATGACAACCGAAATATTAAACGGCAACGAAATTATCATACAAGGGGCCCTTGAAGCCGGATTCCATTTATACACTGGGTATCCAGGGTCACCGCTGGCCGATTATTTTAATATTCTTTACGAAAGAAAAAATGAATTCAAAGAAAAAGGACTGCGTGTTGTCATCGCCAACAGCGAAGCCAACGCTGCGGCCATGGCCTCTGGTGCAAAACAAGCTCACAAAAATGCATTAGTTGCAATGAAGTCCATGGGGCTTCACGTCGCCGCAGATGCTCTTTCTGTCGGAAATTTCTCTAACCCTGGAACGGGTGGAGTGGTGATTGTTGTTGGAGATGACCCTTGGTCGATTTCAACATCAAGCCCTGCTGATTCAAGATATTTATTCAAACATTTGCACATTCCATTTTTGGATCCATCGACTCCGCAAGAGTTAAAAGATTGGATGAAAATCGCTCTCGATATTTCACTGGCGACTTCTGTTTACCAGGGCGTGCTTCTGACAACATTTATGGCCGAAGGTGGTGGACGTGTTGAAATCGGAGCTGAGAAAAAAATTGATAGCACCTTGATTGAACTTGATCCAGCAACATTTGATCTTGAAAAAAATGTTATGGTTCCACCCAACTCTTTCCGTGCTGACATCGCAATGATCAAAGACCGCTTCCCGAAAGTGTTTGATGTTTTAAAAGAAAAAAATCTCGACCTGACTTTTGGAAATCCAGATTCTAAAGTTGGATTCATTACCAGTGGAGCTGTTTTTGAAATTCTAAAACAAGTCTTAGATGACAACAATACGCTCGATAGATTTTCACTATATAAAATCGCTGCACCATACCCACTCATTGATGATCTGTTAGTC
>JACMRM010000132.1 GCA_014376445.1 Bacteriovorax sp.
GTTTCCGTCCCCAAATACCCAGATAAATTTTTTTGCGGATTTGATACTGCTGGCATTGAATGTAATTGTGAGAGGAGAAGGTCCTTCAGTTTTATCGACAGAAAACTCTCGAGTGCCTGCAAAAGAAGCTTGAGTGAGAGATAAAATGAAGCCCAAAACAATTGCTTGAACCTGAAACATTCTTTAACCCTTGATTGCAAAAATCCATTAAATTAGTATTATTTGCATTCTTCGGTTATTTAAATTTAATTCATTACAGAATAATAAATTAAATATCTTGATGCCACTAAGTGTTTGAAACTTATGCCTTATTGGTCGTCAAGAGATCTATTGGTCTTCTTAAGTCTTAAGCAGTAGCTCTCGTTTGTTTTATATTTGATATGGCGTTCATGATTTTAAATTTTTTTTTGATGAAGTCTTATACTTCTTATCCTTGAAGTTATAAATCGTTTCCTCTGGAATATTTGCAAGCTTTTATACAATGCCAGTTCAAAATTATTTTTTTCCTGCAAAAAATTAAAAATCTGCAGTGTCGGGGTTTGCGCTAATTCTACCATCGGTTTTGTCAATTTTGCTGATTTCTACAAGATCTGATTCGTTTAGTTTAAAATCAAAGATATTTAAATTTTCCAGGATGCGCGAAAAATTAGAAGATTTTGGAATGGCCACCACTCCGTTTTCAAAATGCCAGCGAAGGACAATTTGTGCAGGTGATTTTTTATATTTTTCAGAGAGTGCTGCAATCGCTTTATCAGTGAAAACTTCACCGCGGGAAAGCGGACTCCATGCCTCTGTTACAATTCCGTGTTTAGCATGAAACTCACGCAGTTCTTTTTGCTGAAAGTGCGGATGAAGTTCTATCTGATTAACAGCGGGAACAATTCCTGTTTCATCAAGAAGTCTCTGCAGATGAGAAATCTGAAAATTGCAGACACCGATTGATTTTGCCAGACCTTCTTTGTGAAGTCTTGATAACGCTTTCCATGTCGGTACATATTTATCTGATTTTGGAACCGGCCAGTGTATATGAAAAAGATCGATATAGTCTGTCTGAAGTCTTTTTAAACTATTGTCCATTGCTCTCAGGGCATTGTCGTAGCCATGGTCATTACTCCACAGCTTTGTTGCAAGAAAAATTTCTGCGCGCGAAAGAGAATTTTCCTTGATAGCTTTTCCAATTCCTTCTTCATTGTTGTACATAGAGGCCGTATCAATCAAGCGATAACCGGCATCGAGCGCCTGATTGATAATCACCGGAGCTTCTGCATTTGAAATTTGCCAAGTGCCGAAACCTACGGTGGGCATTTTCATTTTATCATTCAATAAAATAAATTTTGGATCTGTTACCATTATTTAGTTCCTGAAATATCTTTTGCCAAAGCATAAGCCTTTTTAATGGCTTCACGTTCTGCCATTTTATCAAACCATTTTCTTAGATTAGGAAAGTCACCAAGATTCTGTCCCTGCATTTTATAAGGAACAATCCACGGATAAATCGCCATGTCAGCAATCGTGTACTGTTCTGTGGCCACCCATTCACGGCCGTGAAGTTGTTTATCTAAAACACCGTAAAGGCGGGCCGTCTCTTTAATATATCTATCCATTGCATAAGGAATTTTTTCCGAAGCATATGAATTGAAGTGATGATTTTGTCCTGCCATCGGACCGAGTCCTCCAACCTGCCAGAAAAGCCATTGCGATACTTCTGCTTTTTCACGCGCTCCATGAGGAACGAATTTTTTTATTTTCTCGGCCAGATACCAAAGTATCGCGCCCGATTCAAAAATAGGCAGTGGCCCTTTATTATCTTCAGGGGCATTGTCGACGATGGCAGGAATTCTATTGTTGGGGGCGATCTTTAAAAAATCCGGTGAGAATTGTTCATTCATGGAGATATTTATCGGATGAATTTTATAAGGCAGTTCTGCTTCTTCCAAAAAAATTGAAATTTTATGTCCATTTGGCGTGGTCCAGTAATATAAATCGATCATTTTTTGTCCTTGATTTGTTAAGTCCTTCACAGTCACAATCGTATCTAGCAGATCACTCGTGTTCAATATAAAGATTACATAAATTTTGCAATTTGAGAGCAATAAGAATTGATTCACCGGGCAGGAACTGTATACTGCTTAGTCTATGAAACTTCTTACTCTCTTCATTGCATTAACTTTTATTCCTGCCGGGTATTCTCAGACAGAACTGACCGATATTGTTCTTCCGAATAATCGCACTATCACAGTGACAGGACATCCTGACTACCCACCTGTTGTTTGGGTAAAAAAAGATACTAAAGAACTTGAAGGTATAGCTGTTGAACTTTTAACAATGATTTTAAAAGAAGCTAACATAAAAGTGGTCTTCACTAATGTAGATACCTGGGGTCGCGCGCAGGAAGAAGTAAAAGCAGGTCGCATTGATATTCTGCTGCCGCCTTACAAAACCGAAGAAAGAGTTCAGCTTTATAATTATGCTGCAGAAACTTTTATGATGGATGAAACCGTTGTGTTCGTTAGAAAAGGACAGCAATTTAAATTTGAAGAGTTCAAGGATCTTTTAATATACCCAGGTGTAGCGATTATCAATGACAGCTTTGGTACAAAGTTTGATGAATTCGAGAAGGCCAATAAAAATCTGACACGACTTCCGACAACTGAGCAGTGCTTTCGATTCGTAGAAAAGAAAAGGGCCCGATATGTTATCGCAGGAATTAATTCAGGCAAGGCCGCACTGACAAAACTCATGTTGAATAATAAATATATTGTTCTGCCAAAAAGAATTATTGTGACAGGCCTCTACGCTCCGGTTTCTCTGAAATCTCCATGGAACACTCCGCAGTTTAATGCCTTTCTGAGAAAAAAATTCCAGGAGTATGAAACTAATGGAACTGTAAAATCCCTGGAAAAAAAATACTGGAATATTTTAAAGCAGGAAAACCAAACGCTTTCCAACCAGGTTATACAAAAGCACTAAGCCCGGTGATCGCTCTTCCCAGCACCAGACTGTTGATCTGTTTAGTTCCTTCATAAGAGTACAATGCTTCTGCATCCCCTAAAAATCTGGCCACCTTATTTGAAATTAAAATTCCATTGGCCCCCATCAATTCTCTCGACATGCTGGTTATAGTTCTGCATCCGACAGTGCAAAAAATTTTGGCGAGTGAAGCCTGTTCATCGGACATGGATCCCAAATCCTGCAATTGGCTCAGACGTGCGACTAAGCATTGCATGGCCGTAAGTTGTGAAAGCATTTGTGCAAGCAGGTCTTGTGTCATCTGAAATCCGGCAATAGGACGATCGAATTGACGGCGCTTCATTGTATAGTCGAGAGTATGCTCATAAGCTCCGCGTGCACACCCTACAGCTTGCCATGCTACTCCCGCTCTGGTCATCTTGAGCACACGTGCCGTGTCTTTAAAAGAATTCGCATTTTGCAGACGTCTTTCCTCTTTTACCTTAACATTCACAATTTTTATCAGCGCATTCTGAACAATTCGTAGAGACATTTTATCTTCTATTTTTTCTGTTGCTAATCCGTCGGTTAATCGGTCGACAATAAAACCCTTTACCTGATGATCATCTTCATCTTTTGCCCAGACGATGATGTAGTCAGCGAAGGTTGCATTTCCAATCCATTTTTTTTCGCCGTTGATAGTCCACATATCACCTTCTCGTTTACAGGTTGTTTTAAGACCCATGCTTGCTGCCGGTCCGACATCGGGTTCTGTCAGTGCGAAGGCACCAATTTTTTCCATTTTGATCATCTCTGGAATAAATTGTTTTTTCTGCTCTTCAGATCCACAGAGATAAATTGAATTCATCGCAAGACCTGAATGCACTCCAAAAAAGGTACAAGTCGAAACATCAACTCTCGCAATCTCTTCGCCGACCATTCCTTCTAAAAGCTGGGATCTTTCCTGGCCGCCCAATGCTTTGTCGTAGGTAAGTCCCATGATATTTAGTTTTTTCATTTTATCGATAATTTGAAACGGGAACTCACCTTTCATCCAGTACTCGGTAGCTATGGGTTCAATTTCTTCCAGCATAAAATTCCGGACTTGATCGATGACGATTCTGTCATCTGCATTAAGGACATGTCGGGTGTCGTAAAAATCCCCATTAATCGGGGGAAATTTGGGATCTCGTCTTTCCTTTATTTTGCGTGCCTGATCCAGCCATAGCAAGAGCTCATCCCCCTCCAACTCACTCAGATAAGACAACATGGCCGGGATGTTCTTGATAAGGTTAATATCTTTTTTACTGCGCCCTTCAATATCCTCGAAAGTACTCTTCATTTTATCGCCAAACTCGCCCCAAAAATTATCCATTTTGATCTCCCTTTGTCCTCTTAATGCAATGGTTTTGCCACCATGGATAAAAATCGATTATCCAATAGAATGAAATATAACGTGGTTACAAGAAAGAAACATATTCGAGGTTATTTATATGCAGATGAATAATAGACGTAATTTTTTAGTAGGACTAACATCATTAGCAGCTGCTCTTTATACAAAGAACCAGTGAGGTCAGGCATATGCAGCGAGGACAAAGAACAGGAGTAATATGTTTCAAGTTTTAAAATCAGAAAACAGAGGTAATGCGGATCATGGATGGCTAAAATCACGCCACACATTTTCATTCGCCGATTATTATAATCCTGCTTATATGAATTTTAGAACTCTTAGAGTCATTAACGAAGACCGCATCGTTGGCGGTACAGGATTTGGCAAACACGGGCACAGAGATATGGAAATTATCTCTTATGTTGTTTCAGGTTCATTGTTACATGAAGACTCAACAGGGAATAAAGCGATCATCCGTCCTGGTGAAGTTCAAAGAATGAGTGCTGGCACTGGTGTACTTCACTCTGAGTATAATGAAAGTTCAGATAACATTGCTCATTTTTTCCAGATATGGGTTACGCCGAATAAAACCGGTGCACCTTTTAGTTACGGACAAAAATCTTTTAAAGAAGATATCGAGAATAAAGATATGGTCCTGGTCATTTCAGAAAATGGTCGCGATGGCTCCATTGGAATTAACCAGGATGCTGATCTTTATATTTCTAAACTTAAAAAAGGTCATCCAGTAGATTTTAAAATGCGCCCTGATCGTCATGTATGGATACAGATGATCAAAGGTGCTGTGACTGTGAATGGAGAAAAAATTGAGACTGGTGACGGTCTTAGAACTTCAGATGCTCAGTTATTAAAAATCGCAGCAGTAGATGATTCAGAATTTATACTATTTGATCTGGCGTAAAAACATTTCAGGAGAGAACCACCATGGGCCTTATAAAAAAATTTGCTCTTAAACTATTTCGCCCTCTGATTCTTTCAGAAACAAAAATTATCAGCAATGAAAGGCTCTCTCCACATTTTCATCTCCTTACAATAAGAGGAAAGTCGCTTAAAAAAGCTGAGTGGACTCCCGGCCAGAAAATTAAAATTGTATTTAGTGATGACCAGTCGAGAAGCTACACTCCAAGTTCATGGAACTTTAGTTCTGGAGAGCTGCAGACACTCGTTTACATTCATGGAAAAGGTCCTGGCGCCATATGGGCAAGAGATGTGAAACCGGCCTCCAATGTCACGATACGGGGTCCCAAGCACTCCATAGAAATTAATGACAGCGATAAAAATATTCTTTTCTTCGGTGATGAAACAACGTTTGGCCTTTCTTGCGCACTAAAAAAGTTCAGTGTCGGAAAGCATTTTTATTTTTTCTTTGAGTCAGGTATTGCGGATGAATCACTTTTAGTGCTGAAGCATTTCGAACTTGATGACTCAAGACTTTATTCTTTAGAACAGCTGGAAACTGCGGCAAACGAAATGATTAAACTTTTCAATCAAACCCCTGAAGCCCGTATTATTCTTTCAGGCAAGCAGCAGTCAATTGTCACTCTCCGTGAGAAGCTTTATGCCGGTGGAATTCCGCAGGATAAAATCAGTAAAAAAGTTTATTGGGGTCATAAGGATGACCCAAACGGCAAATTAAAAAACTGAAGGCCTGGTAATAATGAATTATCTTTTGATTCTGCCAAAAAAGGCCGGCCTATTGCCGGCGATTTTATTTAGTTTTTTAAATTAGTTTTTGTCCATTACACTATGGATCCACTCGTTAGCAAAAGCTACGTTAGAATAAATTCCATACTTGTTTGCTCGCGCGCAGCCTTCACCGAAACTCACAACACCGATAAGAGTTTGAGGGCCATTTTTGTTTTTAATGATAAGTGGACCGCCAGAGTCACCCTGACAAGAATCTTTTCCACCTTCATCATATCCGGCAGCGATCATTGTTTCATCAATGGCTCCATTATAAGCATCAGATGTATTTGCTCTTTCTCTACTTACTAAAGGAACGTCAACTTCTCTCAGCATCGAAGGCTGACTTCCATTTTCTGTAGTTACACCCCATCCAAGAACAGTGGCCATGACTCCGTCATTTAGTCCGCCTGAAGTTTCAAGGTTTGAATCAGCAATAGTTATAGCACTTAATTGCGGCGATTTAGTGAAATCAATTTCTGTAGCTAATTTTAATAATGCCCAGTCATGTGATGACTCTGGAGTATTATATGATGGGTGAACAAAAGATTTTGCAATTTTAAGCTGAATTCTTTTTGAGTCACGAAGATTTACACTTCCGCCAGTGATTCTGCTTTTGAAAAGAGGCTCGCAGTGAGCAGCAGTTAAGATCCACTTAGAAGAAATAATGCTTCCAGCGCATCCGCCGCCAAGGCTAACAATATAAGTAGCATCAGTCTTCGTTGGATCCACTTGAGTTCCACCGACAATGTTACCTGTCTGAATCTTGCTTGTTCCTGACGTTGTAGGAGTTGTATTTTGTCCACATCCGTATGTTAGAGCTGTCGTCGCGAGAAATAGGAAAATCATTTTCATAAGAATCTCTCTGATTAGGTTTGTTAAAATAATTTTTAAATTTTTAACTGCGACTGACAAGTGAATATTGCAGATGTGATTTAAAGTCAGAAAGCATTTTTTAACATTTACTTTATGATCGTAGCTATTTTTATAGCTCGATTTTGATAAATCATAATCAATACTCCAATGAATGCGATCGATGAACATATCCAGGCCCCTCCGGAAAGATTTACTGTGCCGATTGAATATCCGTCTCTCCAAAAAAAAAATAGCCAAGACTCATAGTAATGAAACCAGTAATGATAAGTTTTTTTTCGCCCAAATTAGCACTTAATCTCTTCATAAGACCGACTTGAACGATCGGGTTTAGTACTCCGATAAAAGTTAATACCTAATCCAATGTTACGGAAATAAAACTTCTTGAAGACGATCTTCTTGGCGACGAGCTACATTAAAATCAGTCAAATCTATCCTTACCCCGAAAGCATTGTTAAACTTTATGAGTGAAAAAAGTCAATATAGATGTTCGAAAATTTGCTATTCCTTCCCCGCTTATCGGCAGTATCGAATCACATTCAGGTTATGGTGGTGTCCCAAAAAACGGGCAGGAGATTCACCAAATATTTCAGCTGAAGCAGATTAAAGAAATTCCCAACTATACGACTGAAAAATATTTATCGATGACTTTTGAAAGGACCCCTTATGAATTTGTGATTTCAGGACGTGCCGATGGATTTATCAATCTTAATCCTCCAGTGATTCAGGAAATTAAATCCAGCTTTTTGATTGAAGATCTTTATAACAAGCTTCATGAAAATTCCAATCACCCCTACATCTGGCAGATAAAAACTTACGGGTATATTCATTATCAGCAGAGAAAAGAAATTCCCAAACTGGAACTTGTTCTAATTTCATCGAGAAATTTTAAAACAATGATCATAGAAGTTGAGTTTGATATTACTGAGTATGAAGCTTGGATGGAAAGAAGGCTAGAAGAGCTTTTTATCGATACAAAAATTAAAGAGAAAATTTTCAATAAAAGACTGCAGACTTCGAAAGAGATGTCTTTTCCATTTCTAAATCCTCGTCCCGGGCAGATTGAGTTAGTTGAGGCCGTTCTTACAAATTTTGAAGAAGGTACTCCTCTTTTGATCGAAGCTCCTACAGGTTTAGGAAAAACGATGGGGATTATTTATCCCGCGCTTAAAGAATCTCTGAGCAGAGGGCAAAAAGTCGTTGTTGTTAATCCGAAAAACTCCCAGCATCAAGTGGCAGAGCTTGCAGTAGGGCTTCTTCAGGAACAAGGCCAAAAAATAAGAAGTGTGACGATAACTTCCAAAGCAAAGATGTGCATGAAGACCGAAGTGATTTGCAATCCACAGTTTTGTGAGTATGCAAAAGATTATTATGAAAAACTGGCCACTCATGATCTGGTTAATAAACTTGGCAAGACTAAAAAGCTTACAAATAAAAAACTGATTCAGCTGGGCGAAGAGTTTCAGGTTTGCCCTTTCGAGCTCTCCCTTGAAGCTGTTGAAAGAGCAGATGTCGTCATCAGTGATTACAATTATGTTTTTTCTCCGCGAAGCCTTATTGGAAGACTGGCCGAACCATTTTTTAAAAACAAAGAAAAACCAAATCTGGTTATTGATGAAGCTCATAACCTGCCTTCACGTGCTCAGGACTACTTCTCACCTTCTATTTCAATTTCACAGGTGATGCATTTTGATAATGCCTTTAAAATACTTCCTGCTGCTTTCCTGGATTCGGGAGTATCTCTGGTGAAAAACTTTCATGAACTTATTAAAAAATATGCTGAAGGTGGAGTTTCAAGAAAGATTACCATTGATCCGGCACCGTTTTTTGATTTAGCAAATTCAGTGAGGGAATTTACAACCAGCTATCTTGAATCAGATGTAGAGATTGCAGCGAACGATCCGGTTTTAGGATTTTCAAATCTTGTTAATAATTTTACCGATGCGCTTGAACTTACTGGCGAGGAGTTTTTTCAGACTTATCAGAAAACATGGAATGATGAAATGCTGAAGATCACTTGTTGTGATGCTTCTGAACAACTGAAGCTTGCCTACAAAGAATTTAAAAATTCGGTGGCCTTTTCTGCGACTTTAAAGCCATTTTCTTATTATAAGCAGCTACTGGGGTTTTCTCCCGAGAAAACTAAAACATTTGAATTCGCTTCGCCTTTTGATAGCGGTCATAGAAAAATTATGTTGATTCCACAGATCTCTACTAAATACAAAGACCGCGATACCAGTGCTCCGAAAATTTGTGACGTGATTGAGCGTGTACTTAGTTTAAAAAAAGGAAACTACATCGCTTTATTTCCAAGCTTTGAATTTATGAAGATGGTAACGGACTCGATAAAAATACCGGACTATCAGGTTCTTATTCAGCAGAAAGAAATGAAGCTTCCGGTTATTAAAAATTATCTCAATGATCTGCGCGAAGGAAATAAACCGACACTTCTTATGGGAGTTCAGGGTGGAGTTTTTTCTGAAGGTGTAGATTATCCCGGTGACATGCTGATCGGTGCTTTTGTCGTGGGCCCTGCTCTTCCCAATTTTGATTTCGAACGCGAGCAGATTAGAAACTATTATGAAAAAAAATATGGAGCTGAAAATGCTTTCGATTATGCCTACGTTTATCCGGCGATGGCAAAAGCTGTTCAATCTGCAGGAAGAGTGGTGCGCACTGAAACTGACCGCGGTCTCATCATTCTGATTGACCCGCGCTTTTTACAAACTAGTTATTATCAGGCAATGCCTTCTGAATGGTTTGATAAATCACCACAAGAACTTGTCTCGCAAAAAATACTTCAGGATATAAGAGATTTCTGGGGGACGAGAATATGAGTTTAGCAAAAATGCCCGTTTTTTTCCTTGATCTTCAAACCACAGGTGCGAAACCTGAGACCGCTTTTATTTTAGAGATGGCCTACGGTGATCTAATTTCTTCGCCGATAAGTTTTTTAGTGGAGCAGCCGCCTGAGCATGAGATACCCCGAAGAATTCAGATGATTACCGGTGTGACAAAAAAAGACCTGGAAAACGCCACTCCATTTCCTGAAGTTATGAAGGGTCTAATACATTTTATCCGGTCACTCGGCCACGAAGGCAATGCTCTTTGTGTGATTCATTTCTCGCAGTTTGAAAAACCATTTTTAAAATCGGCCTTCGAAGCGATCGGTATGGAAGTGCCATTTATGATTATCGACACTCATGACATTGCGAAGAGACTTCTTCCCAATCTTCCGACGAGAGGTATCAAGGGGCTCTCAGGTTATTTTGGTTATGACTCCGGAGAATTGAAAAGATCGGCTTCTCATGTGGAAGCGACAAAAGCAATCTGGGTAAAGCTCGCTGAAATGCTGGATGAAAAAGAAATAACTAATTTAGAAGAACTTCAGAACTGGCTGATTGAAACTCCGAAAGTTTCACGAACCAAATATGAATACCCTCTGCCCAAGGAAATAAGACTTAAGCTTCCCGATTGTCCGGGAATCTATCGTATGCTCAATTATAAAGGTGAAGTTCTCTACGTCGGTAAAGCGACCTCGCTAAAAAGCCGCGTGAACAGTTATTTCAGGGGACAAAAAAACCGTGATCCAAGAAAACTTGAAATGCTCACCATGACGGTTGATCTGCGTGTGACAACTTGTGATACCCCTCTTGAGTCTGCTCTAATGGAAACAGATGAGATTAAAAAATTAAATCCCCGATATAATATCTCACTAAAAAAAGGTCATCGTGCTCTCGCCTTTTTTAACCGAAATTTTGATTCTGTAAATTCTACTGATGATGATGAGCATACTATCGGCCCATTCTCCGGTTCTCTGGTCTTTGAAGCGATGATAGCACTCAATACATGGTTAAAAACTTCTTATAAAGATGGAGAGCTTCCTCCCGAGAAATTTTTCTTCGAGGAATTAGATCCACAGATGATCAAAGATGGCTTTACACTATTTTGCGAACGTCACAACTTCATACCAAAAAAATTTGAATCGATGAGAGCAATCGTTGCTCAGGCAATTTTATGGCAGAGACAATTTGAACTTCTGGAGATTGAAGAAGATGCTGAAGAGGATGCTGATAATGAACTGCCGGAAATAAAAGTTCTCTTAACTCCTGAAGACCTGGCCGATAAATTTGAGAGGCATTTTACAAGAATCGGCAGAGCTTACATGCGTGCAAGAAAAATAAACCGCATGCTGAATTCCAATGTTATATATCATATTTTTGAAGATTCTTCTTATAAGCTTACTGTGAGAAACGGTGCCGTTTCCAAAACATTTGAATCAACCCCGGTTGATACATTGAATACATGGAAAGAGCATTCTATTGAAACTTACGACCGCATGACAGTGCTGTTGACTGAGCTCGAAAGAGTCAGAACGGCAGGCGGTGATTACGAAGTGACTTACACTAATTAGGAAAATCTGTTTCTTTAATTAGTTTCTCAAAGGTCTTCATATCTTTAGTAAAATTATTAATTTTTAATTGAATGCGATCGACGGCCATTTGTCCGAAAGGTATTCTTAGCGGAGGATTAGTCATCGCTACTAGCTCCATCATTGCTTTGGCGCCTCTTACAGGATCACCTGGCTGTTTGCCATCAATGTTGTTAGTGTACTGGCGCATAGTTTTTAAAACATCATCGTACTCAGACATCTCACCTGTTCTAGCCAGTGAACGATTGGCGAAGTCAGTTCTAAATGGGCCGGGCTCAATAATTGTTACTTTAATTCCGAATGGAGAGACTTCACTGTAAAGCGCCTCTGACATTCCTTCGACTGCGTATTTTGTTGAATTGTAAATTCCAAAACCAGGTAAAGAAGCAAAACCTGCGACAGAAGAAATATTCAGAATGTTTCCTGATTTTTGTTTTCTCATCACTGGCAGAACTGATTTCGTCATCTCAATCAGTCCAAAAACGTTGGTATTGAAGATGCGTTTGATATCTTCAACACTCGCCTCTTCAACTGCACCGACGATTCCATATCCGGCATTGTTGACTAAAACATCAATGCGGGAAAATTTATCGACAGCTGATTTCACAGCGCGCTCGATATCATTTTTTTTAGTGACATCGAGAGCGAGGGTTAATAATTGATCAGGGTATTTTTTCAAGAGGTCATCGAGAGTTTTTGGATCTCTCGCAGTCGCTACGACTCTATGATTTGTTTTTAAGAGTTCTTCAGTCAGGCTGCGACCAAAACCAGTTGAACAACCCGTAATGAACCAAATTTTATTATCTGACATAGACATACCTCTATTAACTTTTTTTCTTAGTGAAATCTTTCATCATCGCTGCAATATGAGAAATGTCGTCTTCAGTCAGCTGCCATACTTGTTTTTCGCCGACATAATTTAAAATCAAGTTAAACAACCCTTCAGGAATAAATGGTGCAACTTTTTTAGACTGATACTCACGTTCTTTTTCTGCGTAAAGCCCCATGAATGTCTGGTCTCTGAACCACGTCTGTCCATTAGTTTTCTGAATTTCTTCAAGGTCTGTGCTGCTTGGATTTCTTTGAAGGAATTCGAAAAATAATCCTGTCGCTTCACTTCCGGGGATAAACCATTCACCTGAGAAAACCTGGATTAAATTATCTTCTTCATCTTTTAGAATTGGAGTAACGAATTGAACACCGTGCTCTAGAGCGTGCTTATAAAAGCTGACCAGATCTGGAGTTCTTAAAGCAATATGCTGCCAGTGTGCAGATATTTTATTGTTATCGAGCATCTCTCTTACGTGAGAAGGTTCATTGTCCGGTTCAGAAGGCTGAACAACTGCAATCACCGTGCTGATTTTTTGATTTTGATTATCGTTCGCTTTCCAGTCGCCGATTCTCGTTGCAAACGTCATCGACTTTTCTTTGTGCTCTCCATTCGCGGGTCTTCTTTTATCGTATAAAATATCTTCAGGTCTCACGCCGAAAATAATTCTGAAAACCGGATAGGCCACTGAATACAATTTAGGGTGAAGAAGAAGTGTCATGTGATCGACAGTGAAGTTCATGAAATTCGGTTTATCGGCCATGGGGTCCTCTAGTGTTAACAGTGAAATAGTCGATAAATTATTAGCTGTCCGGACTTAATTGACAAGCCCATTAAAGTCATAGAATCTCCTTTCGTTAGACTGTATTTTTGGCTATTTAGTGAAGAAAATGCCATTAATTTCTTTTAATATGGTTTAAATCTTTCATTAATCCTAAAGGTGCATCATTGGTTTATGAGACAAAGTCATTCAATGTGAATGCAAAACTTATGGAGTATACAACATGAAAAAAACACTAGTAATACTAGCTTTAGCACTTTCTTCAATGTCAGCATTCGCAGGAACAAAAGTTAATAAAGAAGAACGTAAAGCAGCAGTAGAGTCTTGCAAGTCAGAAGGGAAAACTAAAAAAGACCTTAAATCTTGTGTAAAAGAAAAACTTCATCATTCAAAAGAATCGTCAGCACCAGCACCAGCAGCTGCTAAGTAATTTTCTACCACGGTCCCCCAAGATCTCGCGTAGTAAAAGAGGAAGCTTCACCGCTTCCTTTTTTTATCAATATACTCTCAATACTCTTTCTTGCTTCAAAACATTATGCGACTATTGTCCAATAAATTTGTTTCAGGAGTTATGCAACATGACAGTCATGGACCCAAATGCGGTGATGAAAGAGCTGAAAGATGGAAATACAAGATTCGCGAATGGAGAAACAATTCATTCTGCTGAGTCCTCACTCGCCAAGCTAAAAGAATTTTCCAAGACCGAACAATTTCCAAAGGCCATCGTTCTTTGCTGTTCGGATTCGCGCGCTCCGGTTGAGCTTATTTTCGACCAGGATATCGGCGATTTATATGTTATCCGCGTAGCGGGAAATATTGTTGCTCCTTCTCTAGTGGGAAGTGTTGAATACGCGACTTCAATGTTTGGAACAAGCCTAGTTTTAGTGATGGGCCACACACAATGTGGTGCCATCAGAGCAACATTAAATTCAATCGAAAAAGCAGAAACTTTCTCTGAAAATATTAATGATATTGTTAAACGTATCAGACCTCATATTTTTACCATCGTAAAAAATAAATCTACTCGTGATGAAGATAAAATGGCCCAAGCGATTGAGGCCAACGTTCGTGCCAGTGTTGGCCAGCTAGAAACTTCAAGCCAGCTGATTGAAGAGCTAGTGAGAAAAGGTAAAATGTTCATTCAGGGCGCAGTTTTGAATTTAGATACTGGTTTTGTTGAATTCCTGGAAATGTAATTCACACTCCAAATGATCTCTCATCAATTACTTCGCTGTTGCAGCGGCGATTGATTTAAGAATGTTACCGCGGTTTACTGCGATTGTCTGAAGCTCTTGCAGTTCTTCGGGAAAATATTCCTTAATGATAGATTGCATTTCCTCACCGTACTCTTTTGTTCTGTCATTTACATCATTGATTTTATCCTGCGGGATAGAATCGAATTCACCTACCAGTGGAACACCATATCCTGGAGCTAAAAAATGCTCAGGACTAAGTTCCGCCTGCATTTTTTGAAGTTCCACAACTCTGTCACAGAGAGCAGCTTTTAATTTTTCATCCGGCCCATCACCA
>JACMRM010000133.1 GCA_014376445.1 Bacteriovorax sp.
AGTGTATTAATGAAAAAAATTATTTTAGTCTTTCTAAGTTTTTTATGATGTCAGTCGCTAGTGCCAATACAAATGTTCTTCAAAAAATTTTTGGAAATAGTGATAATGGAGATAGTTGCTGATCTGATTATGAGTGCATGAGCTTATGCTGTAACGATGAAACAAGTTCTTGCAAGGCCCGCATTACGCGGGCCTTTTATTATCAAAAAAAATTTCGAAATTAATTTCTTCCTTCCCAATTAACATCATCAAGAGTCTTGAAAGTATAGCCTTCGTTGATTAACTCAGGAATTAACTTCGCAAGCATCTCAGCTGATTGAGGACGAAGATCGTGCATTAAAACCACACCACCTTTTGCTTGTTTTGCTTCATACAAGTATCCTGACATACAGTCGTCAACAGAAACTTGTTTGCTCCAACATGCCCAGTCTGCAGCTTGTACGTATTTACCGTCTTTAACTTCCATCTCACCGCCGATATCCCAAAGAATAGGGCCAACGTATTGTCTTCCGATTTCATCTTCGTTGAGGAGTTTTGCAAATTTATCGTCCCAAGCTCCTTCCGGTGCACGGAAGTAGAAATGTTTTCCGTTAGTCATATATGGAGCAAGGATCGTGTGAGCATCAAGAACTTCTTTCTTGACAGTTTTTTTCCATGAGAAAAAACTCAGGTCTTTTAGAGCGTGGTGATCAAGAGAATGGTTACCAACAATGTGGCCTTCGTCTAAAATTCTTTTCATTAGAGCTGGATGATCTTTTGCATTTTGAGCGATTGAAAAGAAAGTTGCTTTTATGTTGTATTCTTTTAAGATGTCTAAAACTTTTGGAGTAACAGCAGCTGTAGGGCCGTCATCAAAAGTTAATACGATTTCATTGTGGCCGCGATGAAGTCTTTCCATATTATGCGGATTGAAAGCTTTGTCCTGAGCTGGAGCTTGCTCGCTTCCGATAATTGTTCCTGAGAAATCAGCGAACGAGTTTGCTGACATAAGCATAAGAGCTGCTGCCACTAGAGTTGTTTTCATATAATCCCCTTGTAAGACATGTTTAAAACTGTGAAGTGAGAGCGTTATACTCCTTTCAAAAAAACCTCATAGGGGTGCTGAAAAATATTCATGATTTACACCTTTTACATAAGATTTATGGTTAAAAGGGTCCACTTATATATGAAAAGTCATTTTGGATATCACTACCTTACCAAGCAGCTCGAGGTTCTAGACCTCGATATGACCACTATCCGTGATCTCGATGAGAGCATCGATATTCTATGTGAGCACTTTGGTGAAGAGAACCAGGATCAATCATTAGCTGAAGAGCATTGCCCTTATTTCGGAGTAATGTGGGAGGCGGGGATAGGTTTAAGCCAGTTTCTCACGAGTGAAATGTGCGAAGGAAAAAAGATTCTTGAAATCGGTTGTGGTCTTGCTTTGCCGAGTTTTGTGGCAACAAGATTCGGCGGGAGTGTCATTGCGACAGATTTTCATGCCGACGTCCCACTTTTTTTAGATGCAAATAAATTAAAAAATGGAATTAATTTTGAATATCAGTTAATGAACTGGCGTTCGGAAATTGAGAGAACGAAAGGCACACTTGGTTTATTTGATCTGGTTTTAGGTTCAGACATTCTTTATGAAAGTCAGCACCCGTTGCAGGTTGGACAGGCATTGATAGCATTTTTAAAACCCGGTGGAAAAATTATTTTATCCGATCCGGGGAGAGCTTACGTTCAGAAGTTTATTTCTTCAATGAGAGAGTTAGGTTATCCGGAGCATTTCACCACTCAGAAAGTTGCGGCAAAATTTACTCCGAAGAATGCTGATCGTGAAATTTATGTTTTCGAGTTTTCAAAATAATTATTGGAGGTTTTATGAAAGGTTTATTTTTTGGATTATTGTTGGCACTAACATGCTCAGTAGCAAACGCAAATACAGTTACACTAAATTCACAAAATAAAGATTATGAACTGGCAAAAGTTCCTCAGAATCTAATGGCCGCATTTGTTGACCAGGGTTTCATTCAGGAAGAGTCTTCGACAAATGTATGGGATCTGACAATCACAGGCCTAAGATGTGACACTCAATCGAGAGATGCGCTTTACCCGGACTACAGCAACGCGGGTCTTCCAAGCGTAAAATGTTATGTAAATGCAGCTCCGGAAAGATTAGGTGCAGGGTCTCCAATTCAAGAGTCTCGTTACATCAATTCGTTGATCAATGTTATTGAAGCAAAAGCAAACGGTGAATACTCTGACTGTTCAATGGGTGGAAAATGCTCTTCTTATATTGCTTTAATTAAATGCAGAATCGATTTGAATCAGGAAGAAATGCATAATGCATATTCTTGTAAGTTAGAATAATTTTCTTAGATTAAAACATCTTCGAAAAATGCACCGCGGGCGATTTCTTCATCAATAAGATGAATTTCAAAAATCCATAAATTTGGTGAAGGAGTGAAGGGGATGTCACCTAACTTTGCTTTTGTATGAACTGCATGCGGAAAATCTCCCACTCGATGCCCATACATATTTGAATTAAGTTTCAGGTTTAATTTCTCAGCTTCATTTGATGCAAATTCATATAATGCTTTTCCGGTAAGCTTTTTTTCTTTCCAGACTTTTTGAGTGGCAAGAAAAATACTTTTAGTCGCTTCAGCTAGCTTTTTTAATCGTGGATTATTTCCAATGACAAATGTTTCGCCATAATCACCCTCGTGATTGTAGTAA
>JACMRM010000134.1 GCA_014376445.1 Bacteriovorax sp.
AGCTATTTCGGCCTTGTTTGTTATCATGGTCGCTACAGGTCTTATCATATTAGTTGGATATACACTGGGATCTTTGCTTTCAGGTGTGTATCAAGAGCTCGATCAATCTAGAAAAATATTTTTCCAGATTATGGAGTCCTTCAATTCTTCATGGATGTCCTGGAATTCCAAGTTAACAAATATTCTGCCTGGTGCAAACGCAGCTCATTCTAATATCTCTAAAGTTGAAATCGTTCAAAGCTCTCCTTTTGGAGGTGAAATAGGTGGTACAATCATTCACAGCTTGGGAAGTGCTGCGACCGTATTTACTTTCATGCTTCTTGTTCCGGTCTTGGCATTCTTTTTTTTAGTTGAAAGAGATGGACTTGGGAAAGTTTTTATTAAGGCCTATGATGATTCGGAAACTGCCTACAAAACCTGGAAAAAAATTGTTAAATCAACACGTTCTTTTTTTCTGGGCAATTTAATCCTCGCTGCCATCACGTATCCGATCTTTGCCCTTCTTTTTTATTTTTTCTCCGTACCTTCCATTTTTACAATGGCCGCCCTGGCCACTTTTTTTAATATCATTCCATTTGCCGGTGCAGTGTTGTCGGGAATCTTACCGGCGATTGGTCTATATACTCAGAACCAAACAATCGGCAGTCCGCTGCTGATCTATGGACTTTGCATCGCAATTCATTTCATTATTGCTGATTTTGTTACTCCTAAAATTCTTGGTTCTCAAGTTAATATAAATGCGACCACTTCAACAATTGCTCTAATCATTTGGGGAGAGCTTTGGGGAGGGGTCGGACTCATCCTCGCCATTCCCATCACCTCTGTGATCAAAATACTTTTTGAAAATTCAAATTATTTCTGGCCGCAATGGATTGCTGGATTGATGAGCGCAGATATAGACGAGGCACTGAAAGATAGAGGCCAAAGCGACACTGATTCATATTCTTAATTTAATTATTTTGTTTTGACTGGAGATTTTCTTAAAAAATTAAGCGTTGAGCAAAGTTCACACTGAAGTCCATCGCATCCACGTGCCGTGCAATGCTCTCTTCCATAAAAAATAATTTGAAGGTGAAGCTTATTCCACTTTTCTCTTGGAAAAACTTTTTTCAGATCGGCTTCAGTCTGCACCACATTTTTTCCCGAAGTCAGACCCCATCTTTGAGCGAGCCTGTGAATATGGGTGTCCACTGGAAACGCCGGTACACCAAAACTCTGTGCCATCACAACTGAAGCAGTTTTATGTCCGACACCAGGAAGTTCTTCCAAAGCTTCAAAACTCTCAGGTACCAATCCCTTGTATTTATCTAAAAGAATTTGAGAAAGCTCATGAATTGCTTTTGATTTTTTCGGAGATAAACCACAAGGGCGAATGATATCTTCGATTTCTTTTACAGAATGTTTCACCATTTCTTTTGGAGTGTCGGCCATCTCAAACAGCATAGGAGTTATTTTATTCACTCGCACATCTGTACATTGGGCCGAAAGTAAAACGGCAATCAATAATGTATAAGGATCTTTGTGGTCCAGAGGAATTGGTGTCTCCGGATAAAGCTCTTCCAGTCTCTCAAGTATATAATCTGCTTTTTCTTGTTTTAAACTCATAAGGTTATTCTTACAAATCCGACAAAGTCTATCAAGCATTTTTCAGATATGCATTCCTTAGATAGGAAATAACTACTTAGTTCTCCAAAAAATATCTCAGTGGTTTAGAATAATACCATGATCCGTTGTTTGCTTGTATGCTCTCTACTCATCTTCAATCTCTCTTCGCTTCAAGCGAATGACTTGCTTGTTGATCAACTCAAAACTTTTAACTCCAAAGTTCAAAAAGCAGGTGCTCTCGATTATAAAGAAAATTGTAGTGAGTGTGGCCTCTC
The DNA here is from genome assembly GCA_014376445.1 of Bacteriovorax sp. GTDB lineage: Bacteria > Bdellovibrionota > Bacteriovoracia > Bacteriovoracales > Bacteriovoracaceae > Bacteriovorax. Next base: position 1,881 of record JACMRM010000134.1, read on the forward strand.
AGAAAATCAAACGGATTCGCTTTATACTCTTTACTCTGCTCTTAATAAAAAAAGTGTTAAGCTTTCAGTATTAACTGAAGGCCGCGCGATAGAAGTTTTTAACAAATTAAGAAGCGATGAAGATATTCCTTTTAATTATCCGCTCGACGGCTGTTATGCCCGTGCTCATAAAATGGCGATGAATATGGATGACATGGGAATTATTTCAGGCAAGGCCTTTATCGAAGGTGATCTTTACGTTAATACAAAACTTGGCGAGGTCGGCTGGAGTTATCACGTCGCAAGCATTGTGATAGTGAAAAAAAATGGGAAGATGATTCCAACAGTAATAGATCCAGCACTTTTTAATCATCCGGTTTCTTATAATGAATGGAAAACACTGCTGTTAAAAAATCCTAATTCAAAAATGGTGAGCGAGTATTTTACCAAACGTTTTAATTTTGATCCGGACACCCGCCACGCTGATCTATTAGATTATGCAGAAGATGATATAGAAAGTATGAACCAAATTAACCGCAGTAACGGCCGTCTGGGTGAGATGCTTCAAATGACCCAGAAATTAAATGCCAAAGGATTAAAATGAAATCACTGTTCGTTGTTTTTGCCTCACTTCTCTTCTCATCACACCTCCAGGCCGAGAGTGTCCAGAAGCCGGAATTGACCGACTCCTTCACCGACGTCATCAAATCCGTCAGCGAGGAAGGGCATGTCTTAGTGGTCAAATTTAACAGGCATGCTGCCATCTATAAGGTAGGCAAAGAACACCCGCAATTCGCAGAAATTAAAGCAAAGCTGGAAAAAGCCCAAAAAATTGATCAAAAAGTGAAAGTCGTTGCTATAATACCATCAATGACGATTAAAGAGATCAGCAACCAATAACAGGCCCTGCCCACTAACGTTACTGTTTTTAGGAGAAGCTTTGTGAAAATAGATGTCGTTCAGGATGCCAAAGACCACACTTACACTCTAGCCGTAAAAATTGATCAATTCAAAACATTACGTGACTACGAAGTTCTGCATAATCTCGTCAATGCAATCTCACTCGATTTCGATCTCGATCCGGAAATCTCAGTTGAAGACTTAAAAAATATTGTTGTTGAAGCTAAAAAAGAAGAAGCAACAGAAGTCACTGTGGAAATCGGCCCTGATGGAATTGATGTAGAGTTCGAATAGCCAACTTAATTGATTTTAAGCTGCTTCGCCCTTATCACCTTTTAATTTTTGATTGTACCATTCAGGAGCCAAAAAATTGCTCTTTGGAAATGGAAGTTTATTGACGACGATATCTTCGAAGAATGTCGGAACATAATTACATGAAACCATCTCTCCGATATATTTTCCTGACTCTGGATCTTTTCCAGTCTGAACCCATTTAAAAATATCACGAGAAATATAATTTCCGTTTTTATCAATTCCAAGAATTTCTGAAACGTGAGAAGTTCTTCTTCCCCCGTCATGATAACGAGAACACTGAACAATAATTTGCATTGCTGAAGCTACCATTTTTCTGACAGCATCAGGTGGAATTTTTGTATCACCCATAAGGCATAAAGTTTCTAGTCTCGTGCAAGCATCAACCGGATTGTTCGCGTGCACTGTACCCATTGAACCATCGTGACCTGTGTTCATTACCTGAATCAAGTCCAGTGCTTCCTCTCCGCGAACCTCTCCAACAATGATTCTGTCTGGACGAAGTCTCATGGCCGAAACAACAAGATCTCTGATAGTCACTTCAGTTGTTCCTCTTTCAGAGTCTGCTTTTCTTGTTTCAAAATTTACGACGTGCTCAGCTTTAACCTGAAGCTCGGCCGCATCCTCAATAATAATTAATCTTTGTGTTTTAGGAATGCGTGAACCTAAAACGTTCAGCATTGTTGTCTTTCCAGAACCTGTACCACCTGAAACAATAATATTTTTTCCAAGAAAAATACAAATATCTAGAAATCTCGCTGCATCTTTTGATAAAGATCCGAACGTTATTAAATCATTCAATGTCAGTTTTTCTTTCGAAAATTTTCTGATTGCTACAGTCGTTCCGTTTTTCGCCATTGGGGGCAGAACAACGTGAATACGTGATCCATCCGGAAGACGGGCATCCAGACGAGGGTTGTCTTTATCAATACGTCTTCCCACTGACTGAGCAATCGCTCTCATCGCAGAAAGAAGCGCTTCCTCATTGTGAAATTGTGCATCGGTTTTATAAACGAGACCTTTTTTTTCTACGAAAATTTCTTTCGGCCCGTTGATCATGATTTCAGATACGCCGGCATCTTCAAGAAGTTCCTTGATGGGATAGAGAAACTGATCAATGGCGTCCTTAAATACTGATGACATAAATCTTTTTTACTCCGAGGCCATATCACGGCCTAGATCAATCGACTCGCGCTCTTGTCCTTTCGGTTCTGTGCGCTCAACTCTATCGTGATCAAGGTCAATGTAGTTGTCTTTTAAGTCTTTACGTTTAATCTGCACCCATTCATTTGGAGTGTCTTTTGGTCTCCAGACTTTCACCACATCCGAGGCAAGTCCTCTTCTGTTAGTCTCATCTTTATCGGAACCTTTTTCTAAAACCATAACTCTTCCTGTGAAGGTATTGTTAGGGCAATTAAACTGGAAAACACCGACTTTATCGAAGAACACTTCGGTCTCGGCGATCTTATCTTTAGTTGGACTTGAAAAAACATTTTTGTCGGGAATATTAAAGCATGCTGAATTCACACCAACTGATGTGATGAAAAAATGAACTTTTTCACCTTTATAAACCACTAAACGATTTGGATAAAAACCTTCTTTCCCAATAATAATTGCCTGTTCACGATAAGGAACATCGAGAGTCTTTTCTTTGAAATATGTTTCCTGAATGGCATAAGCTTTCTGATAAAAAACTGCAATAACAGCAACCAGAGTTATGTAGGTTAAGTTTTTCACGCAGACCCTCTTTATAAAAACGTTCATAGAGATTTTAATCTAATCTCTTTGACTTATCGGTATCCGATGAAAAAGCTTTAATCAAATACTACGATCGTCTTTATCAAGGGATATAGGAGTGCGGCCGTCTATGGGTTTCTCGGCCTTATCTTTTTTTATTGAGGGCGTAGAAGTTCTGGATTTAGAAGCTGCCTTGGTGATTTTGAGTTTTTTAAACTTAATCAGCATTTCTCCATTTTTATTTTCAAACTCAGGACTGGTCTGATCGACATCTTCAGGAAGAGAAAATGAGCGTTCAAAATTAATCTTTCTTGAGACTTTTCGTTTGCCCTGTCCTTCAACAGATTCAACATCACCTTTTATTTTAATCTCACCTTTTTGAATTTTAATATCCAGCGGATGATCTTTAATCTGCTTCACTTTAATTTTTAAAGTTTTAGTCGTATCATTTTCAATCCAGTCATACTCTCCAACGACCGGACCTTCCATTTGCCCGAACCCAAAATCACTTTCATCACTGAAGCGTTTCATAATTTCATTCATGCGTTTTTCAAAACTACCTGAAGCAGAGTCATCCATCAACGCCTTCAGCATTTCTTCGCGCACTTTCATAATTTCTTCCAGCTGTGAATGAAATTCCTGCTGCTGCTCAAGTTCATTTTTTGTCTTCGCAAAAAGAGTCGTGCTTAAAAAAATGAATAAAAAAAATGCCTTCATAAAACCTCAGAAACAAAAAAGCCTCTTAGATATTCTCTAAGAGGCTTCTTCTATTTTTAAATTTCTTTAAAACTATTTTTTGATCTTAACTGGAACCATTGCTTTTCCTGGAGCTGCAGTAGCTGTAGGAGCAGCTTCTGGAGCTTTTTCGATTGCAAGAAGTTCAACTTCGAAAATTAAAGTGGCACCTCCAGCGATTTTCGGTGGAGCACCAGCATCACCATAAGCAAGTTCAGAAGGGATTACAAATTTTGATTTACCACCAACTTTCATAGTTTGAAGACCTTCAGTCCATCCTTTGATAACTCTGTTTAGTGGGAAAGAAACTGGTTGTTTTCTCTCAACTGAAGAATCGAATACTGTCCCGTCTACTAAAGTTCCATGGTAGTGAACTTTTACGATATCAGTTTCTTTTGGAGTTACCCCTGTGCCTTCTTTTTCCACTTTGTAAGCAAGACCTGAAGCCGTTTTAGTTGCTCCTTCTTTTTTTACGAAGTTATCAATGAAGTCATTTCCTTTTTTCTTAACTACGACAGCTTGTTTTTCCATACGAGTTTTGAACATATCCTGGATTTTTTGTTGGTATGCCATAGGGTCAACTTTTTGTTTGTCACCTTTAGCAGCATCTCTTAATCCAGATGTAAGAGCGTCAAGCTCAGCATCAGACATGCTTAATTGAGTTAAGCGAGATCCGAACATTGTTCCGATTGAGTAAAAAGTTTTTTCTTCTTCAGTTTTTGGGTCTTTGCCTTTTGAGCATCCAACTGCCATAGCTAGAACTAGAGCTGCAAATAAAATCTTCTTCATTTCGTCATTCCTTTGTAATGATGTGTGATCAATTTAATTATCAATTTGTTTACTATAATACGTTAATGAAGAATCTCTTAAAGATCAAGATTAAGGTGTAATTTTTAAAAGGTCGATACGGGATTTATCCGAAGGCAGTGCCCTCTCCCAATCTCCGTACAATGGATTCGGTAAAATAATTAACTTCTGACCGAAGTCACTTTGCATTTTTTCGACTAACGCATTGCGAGTTTCGACAGAAGTCTTTTCAAATCCCCCGGGAAAATCCGAAAGATTGTCTCCTAGGTAGACGATAACATCATATTTTTTTAACACCTGCTGGCGTCTGCCTTCTTTCGAGTGAACCTCGCCCATCAACATCAAATTTTCTTTTTTAACCGGAAACCCAACGCTAACAAGATTGGCGTATGTATCGTCGTACATTGAGAGAGCTCTGTTGGAGATATAAAAAACTTCAACCTGGCGCTCCACTAGAAACTTTACGAAATCCATTGTACCTGGAATGGCAGAGGCCTTACGCGATTTTACCCACTCATTAAACTTATTCTCCTTCCACGATAGTCCAAGATTTATTTCTTGCGCACCACCGACGGAGTTGTCTAAAAGTGTTTCATCAATATCAAAAATCACCGCGCGTTTTCTGTTGTGCTTATCTTCTAAATCTCTCTCTACACGCTCACGTGCAATATTGTACGCCTGATGAACAAGAGCTCTATATTCACCGCTAGTCTGCTGCCATAAATAGGCTCCGACTTGATACTCTCGGGGGTTTCCCACGGCCGCTTCATGATTCGAATGTGTCGAGCATGATGCAAATATAGTTAACGATAAAATTATAAAAAACGAGCGCATAAAAATCTCCCTGAATTAAAACCCGGCTTCATCCAAAGCAAGGTTGCACATTCGATCACACATTTCATTCTGTGGATGCCCGGCATGACCTTTCACCCATAGAAAATTAATGTTCTCAAATCGCGACTTCAATCTATCTAATTCTTTCCAGAGAAGAATATTCTCCGGCTCTTTCCCATCTGCTTTTTTCCAGCCGCGGTTTTTCCATCCAGTTACCCATGATGAAATTCCTTCTGTCACATATTTCGAGTCACTGTAGACAAACACTGGGCTGATGCTATCTGAAGTTCCTTCTTCAATCCATTTTTCAATCAGACCATTGAGCCCTCTGATGACTCCTTCGAGCTCCATTTTATTATTCGTCGTTGGCACATCGACTCCCGATGCTTTTAAAATCACATCACCTTTTGCATCCTGAATCATCACGCCCCAGGCCCCAGGACCTGGATTTCCACGGCACGCCCCATCAGCAAAAATAGCATAGGCACTGGTCTGCTCACGCATTTCATCCGGGAGAGTGAATCCGGAATTCCAGTCCAGATCACGAGACTGTTTAGTCGATTCGATTAAATCAGGAGTTAGACTTTCCAGTTTATCTAATGCTTCTAAAGCTTCCGGGAACTGGTCAAATACCGGGCGCAATTTTTTAAGAGTTTTAAGGACTTCTGATTTTTTCATAGGGAGAATTCTATTTTAAATTATACTCTTTTCATAGTGATTATGTTATCAATGAGGTATGAAAACAGCATTTTCCATCCGCGTCTATAAACAGTATTTCAACTTTGCGTCGTCGCATTTCATGCTTTTTAAAGATGGAACTAGAGAGCCTCTTCACGGTCACAACTACCGTGTACAAGTGCGTGGCAACGCGCCTGAACTCGATGATGACATGGTATTTGATTTCCTGAATATTAAACCTATCGTAAGAAAAATTTGTGATTCGCTAGACCACAAACTCTTAATACCAAAAAATCACTCAACGATAGTGATCGAAGACAGAGAAAAAAATTATAACATCGTCTGTCCTGACGAAAGTGTGTTCAGCATCCCTAAAACCGATGTACTTTTACTTCCGATCGAAAACACTTCGGCAGAAAGAATTGCAGCTTATCTTGCAGCTGAAATTAAAAACGAAGTTTTTGCTAAATACAAATTTGAATTTAATGAACTCGAAATTGAAGTCGAGGAAACACCCGGCCAGTCTGCGGTGTATACACTCTTTAAGGAATAAGAATGAAATTTATCGATCTCTCACCCGGCAAATCTGTTAAAGGCGAAAAAATTGCAGCGTTCAAATCAGAGCTGGACGCTCCAAAATACATTTATATTTTAGGTGCAGTTCACGGAGATGAAGTTGAAGGTGCTCACCTCGCAAAAAAAATTCACGAATGGTTAACTGAAACAAATGAAGTAAACATGCCCATGATTATCGTTCCCGTTGTGAACGTTGACGGATTTAAGGCCGGCACAAGAGTTAATGGCAATGGTGTCGACTTAAACCGCAATCTACCGAGCGCAGAGTGGACTTCAGAAGCTCGTGAAGCGAAGTATTTCCCGGGGACAGCACCACTAAGTGAACCGGAAAATAAATACCTAGTTGAGCTTTTTGAAAAGTATCCACCGAAATTCATTTTAAGTTTCCATTCATGGTATCCAGTTATTAACTACAATGGTGCTTGTAGAGAACTTGCAGACTTCTTAGCAGGATTTAACAAGTATCCTATTGAAGCGGATTTTTTAACTCATCCTACTCCAGGATCTCTAGGAGAATATGGCCCGCAAGTTTTAAAATCACCAGTTCTAACTTTTGAATGCCCGGTTTTATCTGAGACTGTAACACTGGATTCAGTATGGAAAGAAAACGAAGAAGCATTTAAGAAAATGTTTACCACAAAAATCATTGAAACTTTCAAAGCATAACAAAGGAAAAAGGACCTTTATTACGAAGAATTTTTATATGAATTCTAAATTTATTTTTTATTAGTTCGCTTTAGTGAACTTGATAACTTCAACCGGACAGGCTTCAGCAGCTTCTTGCATTTTCAAACCATCATTCAAAGGTGCCCCTGGTCTGATTATACAAGTCGAATCCGTCACTTCAAAAACTTCAGGAAAAATCGCTTCACATGCATCACATACGATACACCCGGGCTCAATCCAAACTTTTGCAATATTAAAGTTTACAACAGCGGGCCCTACTGCAGCTCCACCACCGACAGCTCCTGCGAACTCTCCAACAAACATTGGATTCGTCGCCATCTTTAACTGCTTAGCCGTTTTTGGAAGAGGAGGAGATATAAATGATCTCTCAGGAATATCAAATCTTGGTTTTACTTTTGCCACAAAAAATTTCGAAGCAACATCTTCAACAGTTTCAGTTGCAGCAGCTAATTTTTGTAAAAACACATCACCTTTGAAAGATTGAGTATGCGTGACAGAATCTTTACTCGCCAGCACTTCAATTTCAACAGATGCTTTTTCCAGATTTGTAGCTGTTAAGATTTTTTTAAACTGATCACCAAGATCAATTTCGCGGACGAAATCTACATTTGATGAATCAAATTCTCTGGTAATATCGACTTCAGTAGGAGATCCGAATGGATTGAATAAACGAACACGAACATGGTCAAAGCTTACCGGCTCAGCATCCTGATCCCATTTAAAAGTAAAAGCAAAACTTGATTCAGATTTGTTTTTTAGAATTTCAATTTTTGGTTTAACGAAAAGAAAATTAAGTGCACCGGAAAGCAAACTTAATGCTCCGATCCCCACTAAAAGTCCTACTCCCATTAAAATCGCCACAATCATGGCAATATATGTTGTGCTCACAAAAACTCCAGATAGAACGAGTTAAATAATCAGATACTAGTACACTTCATTTTAACATAAGAATGCGAGATGTTTAGGAAAAAGTATATTTTTCCCCTCGTAAGATTCATTTCGAGCAAACACAATGCATTAAAGGCACGTGCTATGCGAAGCTATGAACGTTTTCAAAAGAATAAAACTATTCAAAGTTATAGGCATAACATGCCATTATTTCTTCGTTTATCAATCCATAACTTGAAATCTAAATAAATGATTTATTCATAATCCAAACTCCAAAAAGAAATATAACCCTTAGATCCATCTTTTGTTTTAACATAAACCCAATTTTCTGCATTATATGGAATAAGAAATCTATAATTTCCATTAATATTGACGAGCTCTTTTCCAATGCAAGCGGTATCAGAGCCTTCGAATCCATAGCTTACAAAATTAAGAGTTGAGCCTTCTGTCAACTTGGGTTCTAAAAGCTCTTCTCTCAGAACTGCTTTTCCAATCTGCTTGACTAATATTTTAAATTCAAGAACTTCTACTGACTCTTTTGGCTTTAATATTTTAATTTTGTTGCCATTAATTATCGAAGACATTAGCTCAGTTTTCACAGTTACATTTGAATTGAATTTTCCGCAGGCTTCACTTTGGCAGCCATCGAAAACATATGGGGCAGAAAGATTGCACTTAATTTCATTTTTTGGAGACTTATAAAAATTCTCAATGACATAATTTACTTGTTCTTTGTGTTGACCGCAGTAAGTGACTTCTTCTTTTGTTAAACTTGAAAAGTTATTTAAAATTGTTGCGCTAAAACAATTTTCTAATTTATTGTCGGCTAGAATACTTTTTACATCAATAGATTCTGGTTGTTTAATTTTAATACTTGAGCAACTAGTGAAAAAAATAAACATGCTAATAAATAAAATTTTCATAATGCCTCACTGAAGATTATTTTAGATTAAAGTTAACTGAAATCTTTGTAAAGAATTCTATTACTTTTTGAGATATCTTTGATTATTAACAAATCCTTAATGTTTAAATTCAGAAATAACTTTAAATTTCCAACACATCAGAACAAATTAAAACCCCCTCGTGCTAAGAGGGGTTTTTAAGGTTGTAAATTATAGAAACTTGTAATTCTGATTTTAAAATTACTAACAATAATTTTAGAGTTATTAAAGAATTATTTTTCGTGATTTTAGGGGAGGAGAAATCCTCCCTTTTTTATTTTGGATATTAAAGATGAACTATTCTTTAGGTGCATCTCTTATCTTAAGTAAAAAGTGCAATCGCTTCCTTAAGATTAAAAATAGAATGAACCTCACCTTCAACAGGTCTTCCAAGACCTAATAAATATCCATCTACATTATAAATCCACAAAAGATTCGGTGACGAAATACAATCCTGCTCTTCATCCATTCGCACATCACATTCGAGAATTGGAATTCTTCCACCCTGTAAATAAAATGAGGCCTGGGTAACATTCAGCCGGATACTGTTTAAACTTAAAACCTGATCGAGCGGTTTTCCCCATTTTTCCAGGTCAAACGTCACTCCTTTTTTAGGCCAGTCAGCTTCCTTGATAGCATTGTCAGAAGTATTTTCTCCAATGGCAATTCGCTCTAAAATCTTCAGGGCCCCGTGGCCTTTAAAAAGTTCAGCGATTTCTTCAAAAAGACTTCGGACATAAGTTCCGGAACTCACCGTGACGACAAATTCCATTTCAGGATAATGAAAATTCAAAACTTCAAATTCCAGTATCTCTCTTTTAACTTTTTCTTTTTCAACGACACGCCCTTGAAGCGCCAGCTTATACATTCTCTTTCCTTCAAACTTTGAAGCAGAAAAGCGATGAGGGGCCTGCCAATACTCTCCCAAAAAATGTTTGCGCAATTTTTCTTCGATATCATTTAGATTTAATTTTTGAAATTCTTCGTCGATATCTTTTGTCTCAGTCACCTGAGTTGTGAAGTCGCCCGTATCCGTTTTTCCACCGAAAATGCCGACAGCTCGATAGGTTTTAGGGAGCAGTTCATGAATGTAATTATTTAATTTCTGTGCACCCTGAACACCGATGAGAAGAACACCTTCTGCAAAAGGATCAAGAGTTCCGAAGTGGCCGATTTTTCCAAAGTCATAATTCAAATTTCTTTTAAAATGAGCAACGACATTGAATGATGACGGCCCTTCGGGCTTATAGACATTGAATACGAGAGGGATTTTTTTGTAATCTGTTTCCACAGGATTCTTTATTCTGGGTCTTGTTCTTTATTAATCAGGTCCATAATTTTTTTCTCTTCTTCGAACTGATTGTCATAAATAAATGTCAAACTCGGCACATGACGGACTTCTAAAACTTTTGCCAGCTCTGATCTGATACGTCCTGCACTTGCTTCGATCGCCGTTTTTGCATCTCCGCGAGTTCCTGCATCGTACGTATCCCATGAAACTGTTGCGTATCCATAGTCCGGAGAAAGCTCGACCTTAGTAATCGATACGCGTGCTAAGCGCCCATCGTTTGTCGATGTGCGAAGCAGACTGTTAATTTCATTTAACAGTCTTTCTTCGTATTTATCTTTCTTAAAATTGTTAGCTTTTTTTACCATACTATAACATTGGTCTCGATTCTTTAGATCCTGATGATGTCATACCAGCTGTATCTTCTAAGGTGCGTTTCTTTTGAATCATTAAGTAAGCTTCAAAAATATCGGCCGCTTTAATGTCAATATATCCTTCAAGAGAAATACCGCATTCGTAACCGTTTTTAACTTCTTTAACGTCATCTTTGAAACGTTTAAGCGAAGAAAGTTTCCCGTCGTGCATGATCTTCCCGTTACGAAGTAAACGAATCCCGCAGCCTTGTGCGATTTTTCCGTCGATAACATATGAACCGGCAATAACGCCAGCTTTAGGAATGTTGAACACTTCGCGAACTTCTGCGCGACCAATAAACTCTTCCACGAACTCAGGGTCAAGAAGACCTTCTAGAGCAAGCTTCACGTCATTGATCAACTCATAGATGATCGAGTAATTTTTAATA
>JACMRM010000135.1 GCA_014376445.1 Bacteriovorax sp.
ACAGGAAATATAATTTTTGGCAAAGAGTTTCATTAAATATTGAGTTATTTACTGCCGCAGTTTTTCAGCAAAAATTAAACTACATGCATTACAATCCTGTAAAAGCCAATCTCTGTAACTTCCCCGAAGACTATCATTTTTCTTCAGCTTTGTTTTATGAAAAAGATATAGACCATTTTAGTTTTATAGACCATTATTTGGGATAAATAGAGTCGCTAAAAAGTAGGTCGGCTGGTCAAAGACCAGGCCTCGGCGGCTCACGGGTGGCGGGGTTGGGCGCTCACAAGTTTGCGAATTGACCAACGAAGGCGAAAAAGACAAATTAATTATAAACATTGACGGTCAAGTTATAACCACCGAGAAGAAGAGTTTTGCCTGCATATAACACGCTTTAGCGTCACTCCTCTCCATTGTCTGATATTACTAAATGCTTTCATAACGGTATGTCAATCTCAGTAACTGTAGCTAGTATTTCTTTGTCTAACACAGGAATGCTTGCAATTCTGTTTGCTTGATTTTCTAAAGTTTTTTCAAAAATATTTCTTACAAATCTGCCGTTGCCGAAGAAATGATCTCTGTCCTCATAAGATCTCTCTAACAATGACGTCAATTTGGTCTTGGCGCTGCCAGTTAATTTATAATCTAATTTTGTGCATTGTGATTCATAAATTGAAAAGAGTTCTGCCGGTGTATAGTCTGTAAATTCTATGTAGCGATTAAACCTTGATTTAAAGCCCGGGTTCGTTTCAATAAACTCGTTCATTTCTTTTGAGTACCCAGCAATAATGACAATAAGTTTATCTCGGTCGTCTTCCATTCTCTTAATAAGTGTTGCAACTGCCTCCTTTCCAAAATCTTCTTTTGATCCTCCTGCTAATGAGTATGCTTCGTCAATAAAAAGAACACCGTCAAGTGCCGAATCAACAACCCTGTTTACTTTAATGGCAGTTTGTCCAACGTATTCAGCAATTAAGCCTGAGCGGTCAGTCTCAATTAATTGTCCTGTTGTAAGGACACCCAGACTTTTGTAAATTTTAGCAATAATCCTAGCAACGGTTGTTTTTCCTGTTCCAGGATTTCCTGTGAATACAATGTGATAGGAGAGTGATGAGGTTTTTAATCCTGATTCTTTTCTTGCACGTTGAATTTTAATAAAATTAATAAGAGTATTAATTTCTTTTTTTACACCTTCTAATCCTGTTAGTTCATTAAGCTCCTGTAATATTTCGTCAACGGTTTGCTGAGTTAGCGTGGTTGTAACTTTTTTTTCTTGATTTGGTGGAGCTTTTTCTTCAACCAAGATTCTATTTAATGCCATAATCCGCTTTAGAGTATTCTCTTCATTCGTGTTTACAACACCATCTGCTTTTACCACTATTGATGAAAATTGATACATATTAGAAAGATATTCAGTTTTCAAAATTGGATCATACCATCCCAATAGAGTGGCTAATCTAAAAAAGTTGATGCTCTCAATATCTTTATCTGCGGTTTCTGCCTCAATCGTTCTCAATGTGGACTGTAGATGTGGTTCAATATGTTCATACAGTAATGAAATATTCTCATATTCAATCTCAAGTGAGGGTTTTACTACTTTTGATTGCATATACAAGAGTGCAAAAAATTCTTTTGTCTGCGAATTTTTAAGGTCAGAAAATTGATGAAAACATTTAGCTATCTCCATTATAAATATATTTCTTATTGCGAGTTCGGCATTTGCAAAATTTAATTTCTGCACTGCTTCATTCTTCATAAGAAAATCACAGAAGTTTTTATCATTTTGAAGTTTAGCAATAAAACTTATAAATTGCTCAGCAAATGGTTTTAAAACATTAAATTTCTCTTTAGAAATTTTTTCAGATTCGAATAGGTTTTTAAGTAACCCATTACGACTAAGCCATTCAAGTGATAAATTTCCTAAAAGACTTTTTTTTGCATCAATCTCTTTCTTAAGTTCTGATAGTGGCCTTTCATTTGAAGAATCACTTTTAAAACCAAATCTTTGCCTCTTAAAATATTCTAATTCGAGGTTATGAAGATCTAATCTAATTACACTCTCC
>JACMRM010000136.1 GCA_014376445.1 Bacteriovorax sp.
GGTAACCGCCCATTCCAATTCCACCACCCATACCAGGGTATCCGCCAACTCCGATACCACCCATTCCTGGATAGCCACCAGCGCCGCCGCCGATTCCTATTTGTCCACCGATACCAGGGAAACCAATACCACCACCGATTCCGCCCATTCCTGGGTAACCACCGATGCCGCCGCCCATACCGGGATAACCGCCCATGCCACCACCGATTCCGCCCATTCCTGGGTAACCACCGATGCCGCCGCCGATTCCTATTTGTCCACCTATACCGCCACCCATTCCTGGGTATCCGTATCCACCGAGACCGCCACCAAGGCCACCAAGACCTCCGCCGATACCGATATTAATTCCACCTGAAAGACCACCACCAAGCCCTGGATAGCCGTAACCCATCATTCCTGATAGTCCTGAACCAAGACCATAACCTAAGCCTGTTCCGTATCCACCATTAACTCCAGCGCCGTACCCACCAGCTCCGTAGTTTGGCCCCATCATCCCGCCAAGCATGCCTGATGAATAACCTGCACTTTGAAATGGATTACCGTAACCACCAACACCGTTAGATGCAAGGCCGCCGTATCCTGCGTATGATCCCATTCCGTTTCCGTTACATGACGCTTGAAGAGTCGATGCATCAGCAGGAAGAATTGGGTTAGCTCCGCTTGAAACTGAATAATCTAAATATGAATTAAATCTGTTCGTACATTGTTTGAAGCCTTCAGCGTAAGAATTGGCCCACGCCTCTTGTGATTTATTCGCATACTTCGCGCCTAAATATGTAGCACCAACATAAGCTAATGGTTGTGCTACGATCCCTAGAGCTTCTATCCATGGGTTAGATTCTTTTTCTTTCGCTGCAAATAAACAATCGATACAATCGACACCTGCTGCACTTGCTGAAGCGGCAATATCCACTCTCAAACATGCGCGGTATTCATCTTGATACGCCGGATGATTCATCCCTGCACAATCAGCTGATCCTGCTGCAAACGCTGGTGTTTCAAAGTTCATTAACAAGGCCCACGAGAATAGACCTGTGAGAACTTTCCCTTTGATACCAGGGTTGTGTTTGTTGTAAAATCGCTTCATAAACGCGTCTCCAAAAAGGAATTATCGAGATTTAGGGTTCTACTCAATATCTATTTTCGGCATTTACCTGAGAAAAGTTTAGTGAGATCTTTCTGCCTAGTAGAGAATACTGCTAAGCTAATGGAATCGTGTTCAGAATTAATTATGGAGACTAAATGAATAAGCAATTTTTGGTCCTTTCTATCATTATTAGTACTTTTAGTGTTTATGTAGCCGATAAAAATACTCCGTCATTTTTCATCGAGGCCCAATAATGTTTGCCGCTAATTTACAGCTTGCTTTTGAATGGCTGGTTTTTTTTGCTTTAATGGGTCTTGGTGTTTACACCATGAGAGTCATTAAAAATGAAAAAAGAAATTATCTTGAAAACGCACAGGAAATTATTTTCAAAAATTTCAAACTTCAGACTCCCCGCTGGTGGACTCTCATTCCTGCAGACAATGAAAATGAAATCACTTTTAAAAGAACAGACACTCGCTATGACTGGGAAGCGCGCTTTATCTGGAATGAACAAAAAAGTGAACTCAATCTCATTGAACTTTTTCAAAGCAAAATTCATGCACGCCATATTCTCTTTGATGAAGAAGCTAGTGTGATTCACAACCCCAGCGATTTTCAGGAAAAAGATCTCATCAAATCCGGCCGCTTCGAAATGGTCCGTCTTGAAGGAACTGCAACAGCTGATCGCATGGATCGATTGTACTATGATGCTTTTCTCATCCGCGAGCTCGCGACAGGCCATTATCTTTATGCTGAAAGCAAAAGCTCTATTTTAAATGGCCTAGTGGAAGGCCCATATTTCGAAGAAGTTATGCTAAGTCTTGCTTTAAATAATTAAAATAAAGCTTATTTAACTGCCCATTTTTTATGTTTTATAAACCACTTCCAACTCAGCGATTAGTCTAAAAAGTTGAGTAAATCTCCAGTAGCACCGATAATAAACTCATGGACGAATATAGAATTTCTAAAAGTCGTGATGAGATCGTAAAGCTGGTTCAAAAAAAATTTGAATCAGAGAATATGATGACAATCTGGCAAAAAGATCCGAAAACAGAAACGCGCACTTTCAAATGCGATGTAAAATTCTATTCACTCAATCACCACGAAGGGACTTTTAGTATTGCGATCACTCAAGAGCAAAGACAAAACTTCAATTCAAAATTAGAAACGTATTTCCTGCTCAAAGTGCAGGACTTCGTTTTCAAAACTAAAATCGCCATCACTCAACCGGTGAACAAAGAACATATTAATTTTCAAATCCCGCACGACGTCCGCTTAAAGGAATTGAGAATTCATCCACGCATCTATATTGAAAGTGAAGAAAAACGTTTTGTCTCTGCAAGATTTGAAAGCAAAGACGGACAGTCACTGACAATTGATGTGGCCTGCCCTATCTACAATATTTCGAAAACCGGAATTTGTATTATTGTCAGCAAAGAAACATTGAGTTCAATTAAAATGAATGAACCGATCAATCTAGAGGGTCTGAGTTTTTTTGATTCAATGGCCAACGAAGTGAAGGCCATCGTGAAAAATGCACGCGTTTACACTAAAAAAGGAATCACTACTGACGAGTACTATGCTCTCGGTTTGGAATTCAAGGCTTAACTATTCACACTTGAAATTTTTGATTTTTGTGATGCCCGTCTCATTTTTTGAGAGAGGATTAGGAAAACGGCTAGCAATTTCCGAAGGAAATGAAAGTGCTCCTCTCGTTCCATCCATATTTTTTATAATACTGGCCTTAAAAGTTGAAGGTAGATCCAGCATCAACGCCAATTTCTGGACATCGTCTCTTTCGATCAGATTAAATGTCATTTGCGACTTCGTTCCCTCGTTCACAACATATATCATTTTCAAATGAGCATGCTCATCATGTTTTAAAACACCTTTAAAAATATACTCTCCACACCCGGAAAACTCTTGTGCTAAAAGATTGTTTGAAATCAATAAACTTACTAACAAAAAAAAATTAATCATAATACAAAGTCTCTACATGGATTGCTTTCAGGTTTTTTCAAGCTTTTATAGAGTGTATTAAAAACTTTTTTTGCTTCTAGGGATACCCTTGAAGCAAGGTTTTTTGTAACGCCCGACTTTCCGTAAGCGTCTTCCTGCGCCTTCAATTTTGCTTTAGAATTCTCACTTAAATTTGCTTTTACGTAGGCTGCAATTTCCTTTTGCTTTTTCAGCTGCGACAAAGTTAAGTCCATCATTACTGCGACATACTTATTGTTGTTATTTTTTTCACGATCGGCATATTCCTGGTAGCGCTTAATCTGCAGATCTAAATCAATAGTTAAAAAATCGAGCGGATCATACTCACTCCATGCTTTTTTATCATTAGGAAATTGTTTTTCAAAAATATTTCTCACTTCTTTTTCTGCTTCAAATTTTCCGCGCATTGATACTTCATAAGTCTTTTGATAACTTCTATATTCTTCCAGCGCTGATCTCAGAGCTTTAAAATCATCACTGTTTCTGCCTGACTCATCGGCCACTATACTTAAAGAATTATACTGCTTTAAAAGATCTATCAGTTGATGATGATTACTATCAATATTACAAATGCGTTCTTCAAATCCATCTCCTGTTCTTCCATACTGGCGGCCGAAGTTTGAAACTTGATCATTGTTATAGTCTAAATATGGAGTGATCATTTTATAAATGAGGTCATTTATCGCAATTCCTGCCGATGTATTAATCATCGGAAAATCCGGTGTATCTGTACTGGAACTTCTGGCAGAAAGAAAAAGATCTTCTAGATTTTTTCCCTTCTTTAATGAATCAAAGAACTTTGAACTAAAAGTATTGGCCTGCGAAAAACTTAGAAAACCAACTTTTAAAGTTCCCGCACCGTAACTGTATTGCTCTGGCCCTGAACCTGAAATCAAGCATACTTTATCACTTTTAATATTGAGTAGATTTCCTGAGTAACAACTAAGATCCGCGACTGCGAGCTTCACACCTTTTTTACCAGCGAGATCAGCAATCTTATCGAGCTTATCCAGATCGACAGTCCTTGCTCCGGATAAATTCGTAAGCTCTTTAGCCTCACTATATGAAAGGGCCACACGATGAGTTTTTTCTGCATCTTTCCCTATACTTCTTTTTGCTCCGTGAGTATCGATCGCAACCATTAGCTGATCACCTGCTTTTAATTCACCGGATTCCAATTTGGCGATCATTTCATCCATCATCGCATTGTAATTTTTCTCAATAAAGGGTCCGGCGTTTTTTGCTTTCGCCATTTTACTTCTCATCAAATCTTCTGTTTTAGCATGGCCTCCGTTGAAGCTCACAGTGCTATCCCAATCAGAATTATTAATAAAACTTCCGACGCGCTTTATTTCTCCATCAAAGATTGTTGTCTCGCCTTTAGGCTCACCACCACCGCCAAGAAAATAGAATTGCTTCTTCTGGTCAGCAGAATACCCGAGTGGAATTGTAGTAATTGAAATTAGTAATGAGGTAAAAAGGATATTTTTTGTATACGCCGTCATGCTCACATGATCGGCGTATAATCAGATTAAATTAGTTCTTTTTTGGAGAGAATAAGCGGATTTTAGCAACTAAGAACGCAATCAGATCTTCGTCAGCGCCAAAAACATCATCAATCAAATCGCAGCCAAGAAGAAAGTCTTTCATTCTTATGGCTATCTGATGAAGAGACTCAACTAAATACAACCCACCAATGTTTTCACCGTTGAATGACTTGATGATTTCTTTTCTAGCGTGGTTGAACATTTCTGATTCAGTTACGTCTTCTGGAAGATTATCAACACCCATTTTCTCTTCTACTTCTTCAATGGCCTGGTCTCTAACGTCTTCATCGGTCGCGAAACTTACACCGTATTCTGTCGCCATTGCTTCAATAAGTTCTTCACGCTTTGATGCGTGGAACTCAATTAACTTTTTCTCTTTGAGATTGTTAATTGTATAACTAGCTAGCGCGCGCAGTGTATCAAAATCTGTCTTCATTGACACCTCAATTAGTAATATTCTCTTTAAGTGTAACGAGTTAAATCAGATGATACAAGAAACTTTTTAATTTTTCTTGACTAAAAGAGTGCTAAAAATGATTTTAATAGCTCTATGATTGATAACACCGACCCTAACATAAATTTTGTTCCAACGAAATCTGCGCTCTCGTGGGATGAATATTTCATGCTTCAGGCAATGATCGCGGCCTTCAAATCAAAAGACCCTGCAACTAAAGTCGGTTCAGTTTTCGTAGATAAAAATAATCACCAGATCACGATGGGCTACAATGGATTTATAGCAGGAATCGACGAATCAAAACTACCTTGGGGAAAAGATAAAAATGCACCGCTTGAATTTCAAAAGTATGGCTACGTCGTTCACAGTGAAGCTAACGCTATCTTACATGCTCGTGGCTCGCTGGAAGGTTCAAGGGCCTATGTCACTTTATTCCCGTGCAACGAATGTGCGAAACTCATCGCGTCCTCGAAAATCAAAGAAGTAATTTATCTTTCAGATAAACATCATGCGACAGAAACCAACCGCATTGCTAAAAAAATCTTCGATCTTTCTGGAATAACTTATCGTCAGATGGATTTCCCTAAAGATCATTTAGATAAACTCACAGAGCATCTGCAAAATCTTATAGCTGATATTTAATTAAAAGTTTTTCTTTTCGTTTCACCCCCATTCTTTCTATAATGGGGCGAATCCCAAATCATTCACGCCCGCAAAATTCTATAGGAGAATTCTCATGAAACCTTTTATTGTCGTTCCAGACGGCTTTGATAAAACTCTTTTTGAAGAACTAAAGAAAAATTCTAATCTTGAAGTTCACCCGACATCAAAAGTTTCTCAGGATGAATTAAAAGCACTTCTTCCACGAGTGGATGGTCTAATTATTCGTTCAGCTACGACTGTAAACGCTGAGCTGCTGGCACTTGCTCCAAAATTAAAAATCGTTATTCGCGCAGGCGAAGGAACAGATAACATCGATAAAACTCTTTGTGCTGAGAAGGGCGTAAAAGTTGCGAACACTCCGGGCGCCAACAATAACTCTGCTGCTGAACAGGCCGTCGCACTTATGATGTCATGTTTAAGAAACATACCATTCGCTGATAAAACTATGCACGAAGGAAAGTGGGAGAAAAACGCTCTGACTGGTTTAGAGCTGTGGAAGAAAAAAGTTGGGATCGTTGGTTTCGGCCGTATCGGACAAATTGTTGCAAAAAGAATTTCTGGATTTGAACCAGAAATTTATTTCTTCGATCCGGTTACAGAGCAATGTGACATCCCCAATACAAAAAAATGTTTAGACCTGAAACAAATTTTTTCTGAATGCGATATCATCACAATCCACACTCCATTAATGCCGCAAACAAAAGGCATGATCAATGCTGAACTTTTAGGCATGATGAAAAAAGACGCTATCTTAATCAATGCTGCCCGCGGTGGAATCGTTGATGAAGATGCTCTATATACAATTCTAAAAGACAAAAAGATCAGAGCTGCAGGCTTCGACGTATTTGCTGTTGAACCTCTTCCAGCTGGATCAAAGTTAACTGAACTATCAAATCTGATCATGTCTCCACACGTGGGTGCTTCAACTGAAGAAGCTCAATTCAGAGTCGGTGAAATGGCAGTTCACCAGATAAATGATTTTTTTGTGAATAACAATCTACTTAACGAAGTAAAAGGAAAGTAATGAAAACATTAGCAATTATTGGTGCTCAATGGGGTGATGAAGGTAAAGGGAAAATTACCGATCTTCTAAGCGAAAAATGTGATGTGGTAGTACGCTACCAGGGCGGAAACAACGCCGGTCACACCATTATTGTAGATGGCAGAAAAATTGTTCTGCACTTAATCCCCTCTGGTATTTTACATAAACACAGTGTTTCAGTTATCGGTCACGGTGTTGTATTTGAACCAGAAGCTTTCCAGACAGAATTAAAAACAGTGGCAGATGCCGGTATCAACGTAACATCAGAAAATTTAAAAATTTCTGAGAACGTTACCATCATTACAACCTACAATAAACTTCTGGACGGTGCCCGCGAGTCTCAAGGTGCAGTGAAAATCGGAACGACGGGAAAAGGAATTGGACCAGCTTACGAAGATAAAATCGCTCGCCGTGCAATTAAGTTGAAAGACCTTTACGATCTTCCTTCTTTGAAGCAAAAACTTGCACGAAACCTTGAAGAAAAAGAAGTTCTTTTCAAACACAGATACGATATAAAATTCCCGACTGTTGATGAAGAGGCAACGAGACTTTTCGAACTTGGAAAAAATGTTAAGCCATTCGTGTGTGATACATTCTCTTATTTGGACCACGCAGTTCAAAATAATAAGAAAATCCTTTTTGAAGGAGCTCAGGGAATTCTTCTCGATGTAGACTACGGAACTTATCCATTCGTGACCTCGTCATCAACTTCTCTTGGTGGTATTTACACAGGCGCAGGAATTCCGGAGTCACATGTTGAAGAAGTTTTAGGTATTACTAAAGCATACACGACAAGAGTCGGTGAAGGTCCATTTCCTACTGAACTCTTCGATGCAACTGGAGAAAAAATCCAGTCAATAGGAAAAGAATTCGGAGCAACAACTGGAAGAAAGCGTCGCTGTGGATGGTTAGACCTTCCACTTCTAAAATACTCAGTGAAAGCTTCTAACTTAACTTCACTTGCTTTAACTAAACTCGACATCTTGTGTGTTGTAGATGAATTGAAAGTTTGTGTTGCCTATAAGTACGAAGGTAAAACGATTGAAGTTGCTTACCCTGGAATTGATTTATCAAAAGCAGAACCTGTTTATAAAACACTGAAGCCGTTTAAAGATGACTTTACCAACAAGACTGCCAAAGATTTATCACCAGAGCTCAACGATTATATTAAAGAAATCGAAACATTTCTTGGAATTCCGGTGGGAATCCTGGCATTTGGCCCGGAAAGAAAAGAAATCCTTTTCAGAAAAGATTATTTCTAGTCATGACTATTGAAATTAAAATTGCCGAACTAGCAGATGTACTGGATGTCGTTGAACACGACATCTGTCATATGCGTGAACCGGGATTCAACGGAACTTATGCTCATCCTTTCCCTATGGATTATCCATGGGATGAAGATAAAATGAGAAGCGATAAAATCCTCGCATGGGATAAAGAAATCGGCGAGCCAGGGTGGGCACGTTCTTTTTTATTGATTGAAAATGGAAATATCGTCGGACATTTAAATTTAAAAAATCTTTTTGACGGCACTCTTCACCGCGCCCAGCTTGGAATGGGATTTGAGCAGCACGCCCGCGGTAAAGGTTACGGAAAAATATTACTGAATCATGCTGTAGACTGGGCAAAAAAACAAGAGAGTCTGGATTGGCTTGACCTCTCAGTTTTTGCTCACAATACGCCGGCAAGAAAACTCTACACCAATGCTGGCTTTCAAGAGCTCTTCACTTTTCCAGACAGGCTTCGCGTAGAAGGAACTTCTATTGATGATGTCTATATGGTTTTAAAAATAAAATAAAATATTTCGATATGAGTGCCTTATTTTGTATGGGAATTGTATTTTCTTTTCGTAAAACTTGATTTGACTTAAATAGTCGCCTTTGGCACGCAACGCCTGTCTTCTTCAAAATGTTTTTGTTAGCCTAGGTCCATGAAAACCACAAATAAAATATTTGTTCTTATTATCACTTTCTTCACAACTACACTTTGGGCAGCAGAATATAAAGTGGATGAGATACGCGTTTATAAGCTTCAACACCGGATGGATATGATGTTTGAAGGAAAAGTGACGAAGACTTACACAGTAATGCTTGGCCGTGGAGGAATGAATCCCAAAAGACAGGAAGGCGATAAACTTGTACCCGAAGGTGAATATATTCTCGATTATAAAAATCCATATTCAAACTTCTACCGCTCAATTCACATAAGTTATCCGAATGCTGCTGATATCAAACGTGCTGAGGCAATGGGATTAAATCCCGGCTTCGATATTATGGTGCATGGAATGCCAAAATGGTTAGAGTTGCTGGACCCGATTCTGGATGAAAGAGCGAAGGATATTCTTTTCAAAAAAGGTGACTGGACTGCCGGCTGTGTTGCTGTTCAAAATAATGAGATCATGGAAATCTGGAATAACGTTGAAGTTCCAATAAAGATTACGATTTATCACCAGATATAAAACGCTCCCTCTCTTTAATAAGTTGAGCAGTTATACTGATCGCAATTTCTGCAGGTGTATTATTTCCGAAAGATTCACCGATCGGACAAAATAATTTTTTTATCCATTCATAATTGATACCGTGATTTTTTAAATCAGAACGGATAGTCGCGGCCTTCTGGTCACTGCCGATAACACCGATATAAGGAAATACATTTCTCTCCATCGCTGCAATCAACACTGGCACATCGAACGCATGCCCCATAGTCATCGAAGCAATGAATGTTCCCGGCGTAAGTGTCTGCACAACATCCTTCATTACTTCAGTATGAATTTTTGTAAGTTTGTGATGATCAGGAAGTTTATTAAGCCAATCCATACGTGGATCAGCACAAGTGATCGAGCATTCTAACTTTAAAAGTGTTCTAACCAGTTCCTGTGCGACATGGCCCGCACCGAACACAGCAATTTCCCATGAAGGTTTTTTCTGGACAAGTTCGAAGAAAAAACTTACGACTCCACCACAGGTCATTTTAATATCTGTCTGCAGGTTCCACTCGGCATAATCAAAAGTTTCGTTCGTCTTCAGCATCTGCTTAGAGTGAGCAATCACGCGCTCTTCAACTTTACCTCCGCCGACAGTTCCATCGAGGTATCCGTCAGGTCCGACAATAATTTTCGCGCCGACTTCCTGAGGAGCGCTACCTTTTGTTTTCACAATCGTCGCAACGATAAAACTATGCCCGCTTTCCTGATAATCGTGAATCCGCTCGTTGATCGTCTTACTCATAACGTGCAAGCTCCATCAGAATCACTTCATTGGTTGCAGGGCTCGTAATATGAGGAAGTTTATCTTTGCTTCTAAAGCTCAGTGCATTTTTCACAGCAGTCCAGACACTCGATCCTAAAAGAAGCGGAGGCTCACCTACTGCTTTTGATTTCACAACGTTTCTGGTGTTGGTATGATTTTCTAGCAATTCAACATTAAAAATTCTCGGCGTATCCTGAATGTTCGGAATTTTATAAGTTGTAGGACTATGAGACAGAAGTTTTCCATTCTCATGATAAAATAAATTCTCAGTCGTCACCCAGCCCATTCCCTGAATGAAAGCTCCCGTAACTTGCCCAATATCAATACCAGGATTGATCGGTCTTCCAAGGTCCATGAGGATATCACAGCGAAGTACTTTCAACTCTCCAGTGTACTCATCAATCTCAACTTCACTGACAGCAGCTCCGTTCGTAAAATAATTAAACGCGCGTCCTTCATGAGTTGTTTTATCAAACCCTAAATCAGGAGTTTTATAAAAAGCATACCCCGCGAGTGAAAACTGATTCAGATAAACAATCTTCAGCAGATCTTTAAAGACCATTGTCTTGTTAGTTTTTTTGTCGATAACATTTCCATCAATGAATTCAATATGCGTGAGATCAGCTTTCGGATCTACCGGTGGCATCTCTTTTATGCCATCGTAAACAATTCCAGAATTCTGCTGATGATGGAAAACCCAGCGAAGAGTCTGCATAATCAATTCACATGCTTTTAAAACCGCGCCGCCGTTAATATCTGTTCCACTTGAAGCCGCTGTCGGAGAAGTATTGTGATTTTTTTCAGTCGATGTCGGCATCAGTACAACACTTTCATGAGGAATACCAAAAGCAAAGGCCGCGATCTGCTTCATCTTCGTATTCACCCCCTGCCCCATTTCAGTGGCGCCGGTTGAAACTTGAATTGTTCCGTCGAGGTGAACGTTAACAAGTGCATTTCCTTGGTTCAAAAATTTTGTCGTAAAAGCAATCCCGAACTTCACTCCAGTCATTGAAAGACCGCGAAGCTTGCCGGATTTTTTACTATTAAAACTTTCTATCTCTTTTTTTCTTTTTGAATAATCAGAAGACATATGAAGTTTCTCAAAAATTTCCGGAAGAACATTGTGTTCGATTGTCTGGTTGTAAGGAGTGATATTGCGATCATCAATACCGTATAAATTTAACAATCGCAGTTCATAAGCATCTTTTTTAAGATAAAAGGCCATGTCTTCAATTATGCTTTCAATGGTCATGTTCCCTTGCGGGCCGCCAAATCCTCTGAACGCCGTATTCGAATGCTGATTAGTTCTGACAGCCTTCCCTTCGATATAACAGCTCTCTAGATAATAACATCCGTCTACATGAAACATAGCTCTGTCTAAAATAGATGGAGTTAAATCAACATAAGCTCCGCCATTGGCATAAATTGAAACTTTAAGCGCAGTAATTTTTCCATCATCATCAAAACCAGCTTCATAAAAATTCTTAAATGGATGGCGTTTACCCGTCATCATCATGTCGTCATCTTTAGTAAGTGCAACACGAGCAGGGCGATTTAATTTGAAGGCCACCAGCCCTGCCATCGCAGCGAAATGCGCGGCCTGCGATTCTTTACCGCCGAATCCACCGCCCATTCTTTTGACGATACAAACAACCTGCGAGTAATCGAGTCCAAGTGTATGGGCAACTACATGCTGGGTTTCTGTCGGATGCTGAGAAGAAGAATGGATTTCAATCTGGCCATTTTCCAACGGATACGCCACAGTCGCCTGCGACTCCATATAAAAATGCTCCTGCCCACCGCAGACGAATGCACCTTTCAATAAATGTTTTGCATTTTTTAGTCCGCCTTCAATATCTCCGCGGACAAATGGATTCGCAGTACATAAAAAAGATTTCGCTGCGATCGCATCATCTATCGTCAAAAGCGGCTTCGCTTCCTTTACTACAATCACGACATATTTTTTTACTTTATTAAAAGTCTCTTCATCACGACAGGCAATCAAACATACCGGCTCATCGATATAGCCAATTTTCTCAAACGCCAAAATCGGCTGCTCAGGAACAATTGTTCCCCAGTTATTATGAGGAACATCTTTCGCAGTATACACTCCGAAGACGCCATCCATTTTTAAAACATCGGAATACTCAATGCGATTGATGGCACCTGCACAGATAGGAGCGCCGATCACACCGACATAAATTTCATTTTTATGTTTTGCACGGTCATCAACAAACAGACTCGAACCCGTCACGTGCCCTATTGCTGAATCATGATGAATACTTTTTCCAACACTCACAACTCACCCCCGATTTCCTGGGCAAATTTTTTGAAATAATTTTTCGCAACCAGCATTCGGTACTCTTTCGAAGCACGAAGATCCGATAATGGACTAATATACTGATCCAAACTTGTCGCTGCATTTTCAAACAAGCTTACAGAAAAATCTTTTCCAGCAAGTGACTTTTCAATTTCAGTCATACGACTTACTGTCGCGGCCACACCGCCTAAAGCAATTCTTACCTGAGACATTTTTTTGCCGTCAAAAACAATTCTTGCAGCAAAAGTAACAGCAGAAATATCCAGATCTTTTCTCATAGAAACTTTATATAAACGTGTTTTTTCATTTTTCTTTAAAACAGGAATTCTAATTCTAGTCACAATCTCTCTCGTATCCATATTAAGTTTTTTATAACCAACATAAAAATCTTTAAGCACAACATCGCGCGAGCCTTTATCACTTTGAAGTTCAACAGCAGCATCGCTAACCAGTAAAAATGGAATGGTGTCGGCAATCGGCGAAGCATTCACAACGTTTCCGATCAGCGTCCCCTGATTTTTAATCTGAGGTGAAGCAAAGATATGAAGCATCTTCGACATCTCAGAAAAATGCTTTTCAACATACTCTTCAAACTCTGTCAGAGTTACATTTGCACCGACAGTAATAAACTGTTCATCGTGCGAAATTTTCCCCAGCTCTTCGATATGATAAAGTGCCATCGTTTTTGGTGTAGATAGTTTCCCTTTATTCACGACGACTCCAATATCAGTAGAGCCCGCGACCATACGAATATCTAAATCCTTCGCTTTTAAAGCAAGTGCCTCAGAAAGTTTCGCTGGAAGAAAAATACTTTTATCCGAAAATTTCATTTCAACCGAAGTAGACCTGATCCTTTTCATCTCACTGATCCACGATGCGGAATGATACCTGTCTTTTAAAAGTTCAGTCTTATTCAAATCAACAGACATCATCGCATCGATGATCGGTTGATATCCAGTACACCGGCACAAATTCCCTGTCAGATAATTTTTAGTATTTTTTTCCGTGATCTTTTTATTTTCTGATTTAAATTTCTCTGCCATGCCGGCCATTGCACAAATAAATCCGGGCGTGCAGTACCCACACTGAGCTCCATTACAATCAATCATCTTCGACTGCACTTCATGAAGATCAACGTTCATACCAGTGCTTTTTCCGATTCCTTCAACCGTCACAACCTGGGCCCCGTCGATAAGATAAAGCGGAAGAATGCAAGAGTTCACGGCCTTAAAAGAAAGTTTTCCGGAAGAATCGACATCCTTTGCGATCAAAACTGTGCATGCTCCACAGTCCCCTTCAGCGCAGACAATTTTAGTCCCGGTAAGGGACTCTTCGTTGCGAAGAAAGTTTCCAAGCGGCATGAAAGCTTTTTCGCCTTCAATAACGATAAGTTGATCA
Organism: Bacteriovorax sp.; assembly: GCA_014376445.1. Classification (GTDB taxonomy): domain Bacteria; phylum Bdellovibrionota; class Bacteriovoracia; order Bacteriovoracales; family Bacteriovoracaceae; genus Bacteriovorax. The sequence continues at coordinate 13,758 of JACMRM010000136.1, forward strand.
TTGATTCTGGCCGTGATTTGAGATGAATTTTTCATACTACCAATTTAGGATTATTACCCTTAAAAATCAAATATAACGCCAACATATATTTTTTTCACACAATCTATCCAAGGTGAGTTTACCTTTATAGTATCCGGCCATATAACTTTAGGATTAAAAATGAAAACAGGATTACTAGCTCTATTTTTGTCTATTACAGCGACTAATGTCTTTGCCTCGTCAGAAGTAAAATACCTCCACGTCATTAAGAGCGAGCGAAAGCTTGAGCTGATTGGCTCAAATGATAAAGTTATTAAAACTTACAAAGTTATGCTGGGAAGAACTCCCATGGGGCCCAAGTCTGAAGAAGGCGACAATAAAACGCCAGAGGGAACTTACACTCTCGACATTAAAAATGACGATTCCGATTTCCATAGATCTTTCCATATCTCTTACCCAAATCTAAAACAAAAAATGAAAGCGAAAATGCGCGGAGTGAGTCCTGGTGGCGATATCATGCTTCACGGTCTTCCAAATAATTTCGGTGAAATGATTTCTTACTTAGAGAAAATCGGTCTCGGAAGTTTATCAGATGATCTTATTCGCCTTGGCCTCAAAAACTTCGATTGGACAAATGGCTGTATAGCTGTGAGCGATACAGAAATCGAAGAGATTTACGGCATGGTTGATGTTCCAATTAAGATCGTTATTGAACCATAATTAACTATCTCATAATTAGATTGTAAACGTTTCAACAATATATTTCCCTACTAGACGCTCTGGGACTATATTGCGGCTCACACTAAAGGAGCCACTCATGAAAATGTTATTAATCGCATCTCTATTGATTTTATCAAACACTGTTTTTTCAGCAGAACGCACATTTGAATGTAATGCCCATTACATTTTTGGCGATAAAAAATCGACCGTTTTAAAAGGTACAATCACAAGTGAGACATCTTTAAGCGACGTCGTTTACTCAATCGACGAACAGGTCGAATTCGACGCTGCTCTTTTAACTAAAACAAAAGACGAATCTGTCCAAGAAATTGCTTTTTACCAGCCATTCAAAATTGCTAAAAGCACGTTCACGCTTTTAATGCCGGAAAGAATGGATAACAGAGATACATTTACTGCGATAGTTGGGAACGGAAAAAGTTTAGAAAAGCTAGAATGTTTTTCTGAAAATTAAAACCTGACAAAGCTCTGACTTCCTCTGGGAAAATATTTTCCGAGATATGTAATTAATACATTTGAAGCAAGCCTTTTTAGACAAAAAACTGAATTAAATATATTTAAAAGACAAATTTTATTAATAGCTATGTGGGGATTTTATGAAAAACTTTTTACTGATCGGATTACTTGTTACTTCATCAAACGTATTTGCTTCAAAGCTTCAGACAATCGACACTCTAAGCAACGCTACACTTGAAAGTGTACGCGCAGCGATCTCGAAAATTCCAAACGTAACTCACGAAACAACAAAAAAAGTTCTAGTTCTTAAAGGAGCTGGAAAAACTCCTCAAGAAGTCAGAATGAATACTGTTGCTCAAGCACTTCACACAGTATGCCCTTACTTTGATGACGCTGTAAGTGTAGGGCTTGAATCTAGAGATGCTAAAGGAGTTAATAATGCTGTTGAAGCATTCCTTGAAGAAAGCTCTAGCGAATCAGCTCCGGCCTTGACTGAAGCTTTAACAATTGCCAACAAGCAAGTTGGCGTAGAAATTTACAGTGGCTCAGCAAGTGGAAATAACACTGATGGTACAGTGCTTGGAATTTACGACGTTAAAAACAATGAAATTGCAGCGTTTGCTTCAACAAACTGTGGATCAGATGACTAGACTATAATTATTGAAGAAGTTCTCCGACCAGTTTCCCATTGTGGATGCCGGTTACGAGAACTTCTCTTTCAATATTTGATAATTCTTGATCTGTTGTCACTTGAACTCGTACATAATTCGAAGAATACCCTTCAAACAATCCAAGCTTATTGCGTCTCTCAAAAAGAACTTTCGTGATCGATCCGATCTGGTCTTCAGAAAATAGATTTAATTTTGCGTCTCCGAACATCATGAGAGATTTCACGCGGCTTTTTTTCTCGGCTGAATGGATATGACTCTCCATCTTCGCAGCCGTTGTATTTTTTCTCATAGAGTATGGAAAAACATGGAAGTGAGTCAAAGGAAGCTCTTTCAATAAATTGAAAGTATTTTCGAACTGCTCTTTCGTTTCACCTGGGAAACCTACTATAATATCAGCACCGATCCCGGCGTTCGGGAATGCAGCCATGATTTTGCCAATTATTCTTTTGTAATCGGCGACAGTATATTTTCTTCTCATCGCTTTCAGGATGTCATCATCGCCGCTTTGAAGTGGAATATGAAAATGATCCAGAACTTTATTCGATCCTTTTAAAACTTCCAGTAATTCGTCAGTAATTGTGTTCGGCTCGACACTTGAAAGTCTGAACCTTTCAAGACCTTCAACGGCCAGCACCTGCGCCACAAGATCGTGTAGCTTTTCGCCCGATGCCTGTTCGTACTCGCCAATGTTCACTCCGGTAAGGACAATCTCTTTAAAACCCTGTGCAACCAGTTTTTTAGCTTCTAAAACTGCATTTTCAACTGTGATCGCGCGCGAACGTCCACGAGCAAAGGGAATGATGCAAAAAGAGCAGACGTAATTACATCCATCCTGGATTTTTAAAAAGGCACGTGTATGAGAATCTGATGTGGTCGTGGAAGCTCCGTGGAACTCCCATGACTTGTCGACATGAATTTGATTTGTGTCTTCTTCTTCAAGATACTCGAAGACTTTATATTTTTCTGTGTTCCCAAGAACCAGGTCTACACCCTGCATTCCTGCGATTTTTTCGGGCTCCATTTGCGCGTAACAGCCAGCGACGACGATCTTTCCTTCCGGACTAGATCCGTGGGCTTTTCTAATAAGATTTCTGCAGGTAGAATCAGCTGCATCTGTGACTGTGCATGTGTTGATGAAAACGACGTCTGCGGGCTCGCCAAACTCTACGATATCGTAGCCTCTGTCCTTAAATCCTTGCGCGATTGATCCTGTCTCAGAAGAGTTGAGACGGCAGCCCAATGTATGAAGGGCCACACGCTTATTATTTAGATTTAGCTCTGTACTTTCCATAGAGGAGCAACATAGTACTCGTTACGCTTAAGATCAAGTTCCGTGAAAATAAATCATCAATTATCCGAAAAATAAATTGACAAAAAAGCTCATGAACACTATTTTTAATCTCACTTTCGAAACACAA
>JACMRM010000137.1 GCA_014376445.1 Bacteriovorax sp.
AATTTCTAGAAAATCTCTTTTGAGAAGAGTTTTACCTGAGAAATTGCTTTGGAAAATGGATATTAATTATAGTAAGAAAAATAATTCGGCGGGGAAGAATTGGGGTAGAACTCAGATTATTTTGGCGCAGAGAGTTCATTAAAGTTTTGAAACGGATGGATAAATGACCCTACTTATTTATGGATCAATGATGGTTTTAGCAATGGGTCTGTTGACATCAATGAGCTTGTTAGGACTCGTTCATATTTTAATAACAATTCCCTCTTTATATTTTATAAAAAAAACCAATTTTAAAGAAATGCCCAAGAGTTCATGGGCATTACTTGGTCTTTGTGTTGTACTAATTTTTTCTGTTATTGTGAATTTAGGCATTATGCATGACGGGCTTAAACCCATCCTTAAGGTTAAGTACTTCCTCTTTGGTTTCCTTATGATTGCGCCCATGAGTTGGTATTTTAAAAATTACTTCAATGAAAAAAAGATTAGTTATTTGCTTTATGTTTTTTGTATGGCTGCTCTCGTTGCAGGTATTGCAGGGACGATTGGCAGATTGACTGGCTATAACCCAGTTTCCATGAGGTCTGTTAACATGGATAGAAATGCCGGACTGTTTGGAATGATTTTGAATTATGCCCATAATTTAGCTTTTTTTCAAATCATTGCATTAGGTTTAATTTTTTCTATAAACAAGATCGAAAGATTTATTAATAAACGATTTCTTTATTTCGTTTTCATTTTTAACTTGTACGCGCTTTATACGACTCTTACCCGAGGGGCAATGTTGGCATTTCTTGCGGCAGTCCCATTTTATTTTTTGCGAAGTAATAAGAAAATGTTTGTAGGAGTTATGATCTTAATTACTCTCGGAGGATACGCTGGTTACAAAATTTCCGGCCCAGATCTTCTAAGGTCAGGATCAGATACCGAAAGGGTCAGTCAATGGAAAGCCGCTTGGGCAGGATTCAAAGAGCGACCCATTTTTGGTTACGGTTATTTGAATTTCGAACATCATTCAAAAGAAATAAAAATTCGAAATAATATTGGGACACTCGAGTTTAATGGTCATGCACATAATAGTGAATTAGAAATTTTGGCATGTACTGGAGTTACAGGCTTTATTTTTTACGTAACATGGATAGTGACTTGGTTTATGGAAATGTATAAAAGAAATGATGTCCTAGCAAAAATTGGTTTACCATTTATAATTGCATTTTTAATGAGTGGTTTAACTCAATCTACCATTGCGCTCGGAGTGAATTTATTTTTCATTATGGCCGCTTATTCTTTTACCCAAATTAATTTCAAAATTATTAAAGAAGGTTTTTAAATGCCCCACGATATCTACAAAAATAAAAAAGTTTTCATTACTGGGCACACAGGTTTTAAAGGCTCTTGGTTGGCAATGTGGCTGCATACAATTGGTGCCGAAGTTGTTGGGTATTCACTTCCTCCGGAAGAGTTGAGTCACTTCAATTTATTAAAACTTCCAATAAAAAATTATTTTCAAAATATTAATGATGAATCAGCGCTATTATCTGCCTTAAAGGATTCAAGTCCTGATATTGTTTTTCATTTAGCCGCACAGCCTCTTGTTCGCGATTCCTATGATGATCCAATTACAACCTACAATACCAACGTCCTAGGAACGATGAAAGTTTATTGGGCAGCTGTGCAAGCAGGAGTGAAATCCCTGGTAAGTATTACGACTGATAAAGTTTATGAAAATCATGAATGGATTTGGGGATACCGTGAAAACGATCAACTCGGAGGTCATGACCCTTATAGTTCTTCAAAGGCCTGTGTTGAAATAATGACGGACTCATTTCGCAAATCATTTTTAAACGACAACAAGATGCTTTTGGCCACTGCGAGAGCGGGAAATGTGATTGGCGGCGGAGATTGGGCGCGTGATCGATTAATACCCGACTTGGTTAAAAATGCGGCAATGGGTCTAGTTACTCCATTACGAAATCCTAAATCTGTCAGACCATGGCAACATGTCCTTGAACCATTGAATGGCTATCTATTACTTGGTGAGCAGTTGCTTCTTGGCAATAAAGAATTTACAACGAGTTTTAACTTTGGTCCAGAGTCTCATGATATTGCAAGCGTGGAGAACATGAGTGAATTGGCCAACCTTAGTTGGGATAAAATAAATGTTCAAATAGTTAAAGAAACAATTATTAAGCACGAAGCAGGACTTTTAAAATTGGATATTACAAAATCGTGTCATTTGCTGGCATGGCAGCCTGTTTGGGATTCAAAAAAAGCTACAGCCACTACTATCAATTGGTATAAAAACTTCTATCAAAATCAAATGATTTCTTCTCGAGAAAATCTCGAAGAGTTTATAGCCCTCTTATAAAAAAATGTGTAAAATTTTCTAGTTCAAAATGCTAGGAGATTTTCTATGTCAAAAGTTGCACTAATAACTGGAATTACGGGCCAGGACGGGGCTTACCTTGCTGAGTTTTTGCTCACTAAAGGTTACGAAGTTCACGGGATCAAACGAAGAACTTCTTTATTTAATACTGATCGTATCGATCATTTGTTTAAAGATCCTCACGAGAAAAACGTTAGATTATTTTTGCACCATGGTGATATGACAGATTCAAGTTCCTTAATAAGAATTATGCAAAAAGTAAGACCTGATGAAGTGTATAATCTTGCTGCTCAGTCTCATGTAGCAGTTTCTTTTGAAGAGCCAGAATATACTGCAAACTCTGATGCCTTGGGAGCATTGAGATTACTTGAAGCAATACGAATTTTAGGTCTTGAAAAAAAGACGAGGTTCTATCAAGCCTCTACTTCAGAATTATATGGATTAGTACAAGAAACTCCTCAAAAAGAAACAACCCCTTTTTATCCAAGATCACCTTATGCGGTTGCAAAACTTTATGCATACTGGATTACCGTAAACTATAGAGAAGCTTACAAGATGTATGCGTGCAACGGTATTTTGTTTAATCATGAATCTCCAATTAGAGGTGAAACATTTGTTACAAGAAAAATTACAAGAGGATTAGCACGCGTAAAATTGGGCCTTGATAAATGTCTTTATCTTGGAAATATGGATTCGAAAAGAGACTGGGGTCACGCAAAAGATTATGTAGAAATGCAATGGTTAATGCTTCAACAAGATAAGCCAGAGGATTTTGTAATTGCAACAGGTATACAATTTACGGTCAGGGAATTTATTGAAAAAGCAGCTATTTATATGGAAATGAAATTGAAGTTTGAGGGCACTGGCCTTGATGAAAAGGCATATGATGACAATGGAAATATTGTTATTTCTATAGATCCAAAATACTTTAGACCAACCGAAGTTGAAACTCTTCTAGGGGACGCAACTAAAGCACGTACTCAGTTAGGCTGGACTCCAAAAATTACTTTTGATGAGCTCGTTCGCGAAATGGCCCATAGTGATTTAGAGTTAACTAGAAGAGAAGTAACTCTTCATGGAAAAGGTTTGAGAGTTTTATAAGTGAAAATACTATTAACAGGATCTAATGGAATGGTAGGAAGAAATATTTTAGAGCATACCAGTGCTTTAAAATATAGTTTTCTTACTCCAGGCAGGACCGATCTTAATTTATTAAATTCAGAGGATGTCTTAGAATATTTCAAAGTTCATAAACCCACAATTGTCATCCATTGTGCAGGATTGGTTGGTGGTATTCAAGCTAACATGAAAGAGCCCGTTCGCTTTCTTGTTGAGAATACAGATATGGGGCGGAACGTCCTTATGGCAGCGAACGCGATAGGTGTAGAACGTTTCATAAACATGGCAAGCTCATGCATGTACCCCAAAGACCATGAGAATCTTTTAGAAGAAGAATTAATTCTCTCAGGTCCACTTGAACCTACGAATGAAGGGTATGCTCTTGCTAAAATTTTTACGATGAAACTTGGTCAGTATATGAATCAAGAAAATCAAAAAATAATTTTCAAAACACTTGTTCCTTGTAACTTATATGGTCGCTGGGACAAGTTTTCTGAAAAAAACTCGCATATGGTTCCAGCCGTTATTCGCAAAATTCATAAAGCAATTCAAAATAATGAAATTTCCGTTGAGATCTGGGGAGCGGGTAATGCTCGCCGAGAATTTATGTATGCAAGTGATCTAGCCGATTTTGTTTTTTTTGCACTTGAGAACTGGGAAAAAATCCCAGAGACAATTAACGTAGGATTAGGTGCAGATCATTCTATAAATGAATACTATAAAGTTGTGTCAGACATTTTAGGATATAAAGGAAAATTCCATCATGATCTTACTAAGCCGGAAGGAATGAAGCGTAAACTTGTAAGCACAAAAAAAGCTGATGATCTCGGTTGGATTTCGGCAACAACATTAGAAATTGGTATTAAAAAAACCTATGAGTTTTTTTTAGATTTAGAACAAGATAAGGAGAAAGTATGAGCTACCCATTAGCAACATCAAGTTGGGATCAATTAGAAATAGATGCTATTCAAAGAGTTGTCTCTTCAGGCATGTATTCTATGGGAAAGGAGGTTTTTGCTTTCGAAGAACAATTCGCTAGATATACCAACAGTAAATATTGCGTTATGGTAAACTCAGGTTCATCGGCTAACCTTATTATGATTGGAGCGATGTTTTATAAAAAAAATAATCCTTGGAAAATTGGCGATGAAATTATTGTTCCAGCTGTTTCATGGCCCACAACATACTATCCCCTGTATCAGTATGGTTTAAAGATTAAGTTTGTTGATATTGATTTAGAAACACTTAATTTTGATTTAACAGCACTTGAGCAAGCAATCACACCCAAGACCAAAGGTATTTTAGCCGTAAACCTCTTAGGTAATTCTAATAATTTTGAAAAAATACAGACTCTTATTAAGGGCCTCGATATTACATTACTAGAAGATAACTGCGAGTCATTAGGAGCTACCTTCAGGGGAAAACAAGCTGGTACATTCGGTGTAATGGGAACATTCTCATCATTTTTTAGCCATCATATTTCAACAATGGAAGGTGGAATGGTTGTGACTGATGACCAAGAGCTTCATCATATTCTTTTATGTTTAAGGGCACATGGTTGGACTAGAAATCTTCCAAAAGAAAATTTGGTTTGTGGAACAAAAAGCGATGATTTTTTTGAAGAATCATTTCGTTTTGTTTTACCTGGCTATAATGTTCGTCCATTAGAAATGGAAGGAGCAATTGGGCAGGAACAAGTTAAAAAACTTCCAACTTTTGTAAAAGAAAGAAGAGCCAATGCTCTACACTTTCAGGAATTATTTAAAAATCATCCACTGCTTACAATCCAAAAAGAAGTTGGAGAGTCAAGTTGGTTTGGTTTTGCAATGATGATTAAGCCAAGTATTGATCTTGATCGCAAAGTTATTGTTAAACAATTACAAAAATTTAAAATTGAATGCCGTCCAATCGTGGCAGGTAATTTTGCCAAAAATGAAGTCGTTAAATATTTTAACCATGAAATTTTTGGAGAATTAAAAAATGCCCAGCACATAGACAAGAAGGGCTTGTTTGTAGGAAATCATCAATACGATATTAGAGGTCATATAGATTTACTGGCAAAATCACTTAGTGATTTTGAATCCTGGAAAAATAATTAATGGGTAACTTTGAGAATTTAACTACAGAGTTAAAAAATAAATGTATTTTGATAACTGGCGGAAGTGGATTTTTTGGTAAAAATCTATGTTCGGCCTTAGTTACTTTAAATATATCAAAAAAATTAGGGATGAAAATTTATGCCCTGGCCAGAACTGATGTTAGCCTTGAAGGGGTTCAATTCATTCGGCATGATGTAACTCAACCATTTAACTTTCAAGGGCCAATTGACTTCATAATTCATGCTGCAACTCCTGTAATAAGCGAAGAAAACAATATTGACATGATTATGGATATTATTGTCAATGGCACACAACACACTTTAAATTTTGCTGAAAGAATTAATTGTTCAAAGTTTTTACTGGTAAGCTCAGGTGCCGTTTATGGTGAGCAACCCGAAGATTTAAAAAAAATTCCAGAAGATTACACAATCAAAGAATCTTTTTATAATTTTAAATCAGCTTATAGTACTGGTAAAAGAATCAGTGAGTTGTTGGCGCTTGATTGGTCAAAGAGAACTGGAAAACATTTAACAATCGCTCGTTGTTTTGCTTTTTCTGGAAAATTTCTTCCAATCGATCAGCACTTGGCTATCGGGAATTTTGTTCGAGACGCAATCAAGGAACACGTTATTAACGTCAAGGGTGATGGGTGTGCTATTAGATCATACTTAGACGCCGAGGATCTCGTGATTTGGCTACTTACTATTTTAATTAAGGGTGAAAGCGGGGAAGCCTATAATGTGGGCTCCGATCAAGAAATCACAATTAAAGAATTAGCTCTCAAAATAGCAGAAAAGGTTCCAGGAACTCACGTTGTGATTCAAGATAACGAAAGTAGTAAAAAAAAAAGAAATAGATATATTCCTTCAATTGAAAAAGCAAAGTTTAAACTGAAACTAGAAGTGAAAATTAATTTAGGCAGTTCAATTCAAAAAATGATTGATTTTAATAAAGGTTTAATATGAATAATATTGTCGAAAAAATAAATAGTAAATTTAAGGCAGATAATTTTAAAGTGACTATAATTCCAGGGATAAATTATATACCTCCTTCTGGAAAAGTAATGGACGCATCTGATTTAACAAATCTTCTTGAGTCGAGCCTAGATATGTGGTTAACCGCTGGTCGTTTTGCCAATGAATTTGAAGCAAGATTTGCAGAATTCATGAATCAAAAATATTGTTTGCTGGTAAACTCTGGATCTAGTGCCAATCTAGTGGCTTTTGCTACTCTAACTTCTCCGCTGCTTAAAGAGCGCCAAGTGAAACCAGGCGATGAAGTAATAACTGTCGCAGCGGGGTTTCCGACTACAGTAAATCCAATTATTCAACATGGCTGTGTTCCAGTTTTTGTAGATGTGACGATGCCGGATTATGGTATCAATACAGAGTTGTTGGAAAAAGCATTATCACCTAAAACTAAAGCAATTATGTTAGCCCATACATTGGGGAATCCTTTTGATGTTAAAACAGTAAAGGCTTTTTGTGAGACTCATAATTTATGGTTAATTGAAGATTGTTGTGATGCAGTCGGTGCAAAATATGAAGACAAATTAGTTGGAACTTACGGCGATATTGCTACCGTGAGTTTCTATCCGGCTCACCATATGACGATGGGGGAAGGCGGTGCAGTTTTAACTTCCAATCCACGACTTAAAAAAATTGCTGAAAGCTTCAGGGACTGGGGACGCGATTGTTGGTGTCCGCCAGGAAAAGATAATACTTGTAATAAGAGATTTGATCAGCAATTTGCGGATCTCCCAGAAGGATATGATCACAAGTATGTTTACTCGCATGTCGGATACAATTTAAAAGTTTCTGATATGCAAGCAGCCGTTGGGTGTTCGCAGTTAAATAAACTTCCGGATTTTATTCAAAAACGGAATAAAAATACCGAGACGCTTATTAGATTAATTAAAGAAAAAATTCCAAATCATGAAGAATTACTATTTCTTCCTACTGCCATTCCCAACGCCACTGCAAGCTGGTTTGGATTTGCGATTACTCTTAAAAAGGGAAGCCGCAGGCAGTTAGTTAATTTTTTAGAGAAAAATAAAATAGGTACAAGGCTCTTGTTTGCTGGAAATTTAATCAGACAACCTCTTTATAAAGATAAAGAGTATCGTGTTATTGGAGAGCTTAAGAATACTGATACCATCATGAATAATACTTTTTGGGTGGGGATTTATCCGGCACTTGATGAAACTCATATGGAATATATTGCTGACAAAATTAAAGAAGGTTTAAATGAAGGAACTATTCAATGAAAGTATTAATTTTGGCCGGTGGTTACGGCACTCGCATTTCAGAAGAAAGTGATATTAAGCCAAAGCCAATGATTGAAATTGGTGGGAAGCCAATTTTATGGCATATAATGAAGCATTATTCGAGCTTTGGATTTAATGAGTTCGTTATTCTGCTTGGGTACAAAAGTTATGTGATCAAAGAATATTTTGCGAATTATTATTTACACAATAGCGATGTAACGATTGATACGGCCAAGCAAAAACTAGAAATACATAATAACTATTCTGAAAATTGGAAAATTACATTGATAGATACTGGTATTGAAACAATGACTGGTGGCCGAGTAAAAAGGGCCAAGGATTATATTGGAAACGAGCCATTTTTTCTAACTTATGGAGATGGGGTTTCAGACGTTAATATTACGGAACTGCTAAATTTTCATAAAGGCCACGGAGATAAGATCACGATGACTTCTATTCAGCCAGAGGGGCGGTTTGGTGCTTTAAAAATTGAGAGTGATAATAAGATTTCAAGTTTTTTTGAAAAACCTAAAGGTGATGGCTCTTGGATTAATGGTGGCTTCTTTGTTTGCGAGCCAGCTGTCTTAGATTATATTCAAAACGATGATACAGTGTTTGAAGGTGAGCCTTTAGAAAAATTAGCAAAAGAAGGTCAGTTACATGCCTTTAAACATACTGGTTTTTGGAAGTGTATGGATACACTACGAGATAAAAATCAGTTAAATGAAATGTGGAATTCTGGTAAGGCTAAATGGAAGTCTTGGTAGCCTTATCAATTTAATTTATTTTTTTTCAAGAATATAGCAGACCCTATCCGTAAAAAGTTCTTCAGTATATGGTAGGCGAGTAAAAATAGAAAAAATTAGACGAACAATTTTAAAAACCGGTAGATCGGCTCTTCTACCTGAAGACAAAATGGGGTTCTTATTAATAAAACGCACTTTCCAATCCTGACTAGAAATAATATTTCTAAATTCTTTTAATGAAGTACCATTTAGACTCATTAGTTTTTCCCACTTGCTTAACTTGGGAGAAGTCGGAGAGTACCAGCGAGCTTTATCACCCCTCTCCTGGCATATTTCATAGGCTGCTTCTGCAATACTCTCGCCTGAAAAAAACCAATGTAAAAAATT
>JACMRM010000138.1 GCA_014376445.1 Bacteriovorax sp.
TCATTGGATCCAATAAAGTTTTCTTAAAATTCTTTACTCCACCAAGCTGAGTAAAGTTCATGCAATAAATATCGAGGTAACTTAAAAACGAAGCCTCTTCCTGAGAAACGGCTGCACTCGACGCTATCGCAATCATCTGTGCCGACTTATTCCCTTCCAACGGATTCCCAGGTGCTGTATCTGCCGTGCAGCTCACACAATCCTTAGGCATTTTTTTTAAAACTTCTTTCGAAGTACTTGAGCGATCAGTTGCTGAAAAAGAATTGGAAGAATAAATCACCATAAAAAGAATCGATAAAATCCATATGTGATTCGTGCTAATAGTTTTTAATAACTTCATCGATACTCGTCCTAATTACTTCTTTTATAGAATTATAAGGTAGTTATCGAATATTCCAACTCAACACTTTAATTATTGGTGTGATCAAAAAAATAGACCGACGAAAACAATCCACTAAGTTGTTTAAGTTATGATTAATTCTCAGAGGGTTTGTAGTTGGGTAGGCAAAAAAAAGCGCTCTTATAAAGAGCGCCTTAAAATTATTTTCTTTTGAGTGCTTCGTTCGTGAGGTTTTTCAGTTTCAAGTACTCGGCCCTTTCACGCTTCAGCTTTTCTTCCTGATCACGTTTTAAGTCGGCCGCATCTGTAATTGAAGCCGGTGCACGGTCTTTATCTTTATTTTTTGCAAATTTTTTGTCGCCAACTTTTCCTTTGACGATTTTTTCGAAAATTGGATTTCCTTTTTCATCAAGAAGAACTTTTCCATCTTTTACGACTGCGATAATTTCTTTAACGACTCCGCCTTCTTCAATGTAAAAAGGTGTTCCATTTAATTCGAAGATGCGGTTGGAGATTGTAATAGCAGCTTTTTCTGCAGTCATACCATCAACAGTTGTTACGACCAATCCTGATCCGAGTGTTGTCGTTTTCGAGCCATCACTGTTCGTAACAGAATTAAGTACAGGGCCTGATGAGCTGGCAATTGATCTTGCGTTCGCGGCTTGAATGGCAGAGGCCCTAGAGCGACCTTCGTCATAACTTTCTGTTGCAACTGCCACCTGTGAAGCTTCCGGTGAACGTGAACCGATAATAGTTGCCCCTGCAAAATTATTGCTTCTAGAAGCAATCTGAGCTTTCTCTTGCGCAGCTACTGATTCATCAGCGGCCTTTTTTGCAGAATTTTTTGCGGTCTGAGTTTTTAGATCAGAGATCTGCCCTTTTAAATCTTTTATAAGTGCTGTTTCTTCATCAATCTTTTTTTGTTTTACTCTATCTTCTTCTGCAGCTTCATTATCTGCTTTCAATTTTTCAAGATTTTCTTCAGCAGCAGCGAGCTTCTTCATTAAATATTCATTCATCTTATCATTTGATGAACCCTTCGCGGCCGGTGCATCTGAAACACTCTCCGGTTTAGCAGCAACTTCTTCAGCTTTCGGCTTGTCTTTTCCTGCAAACGTATCAAAGCCGCTCGTGCTGAACATATCGTTAAAGTTATTTGCAATCGCCGTAGCTGTACTCGGTGCAGTTGTTGAAATGGGCTCAAACTTACTTTCAATACTGGCCGGATCATACACAATTTTTTTCGGCCACTTCACTTTTAGGTTCAACGCCACCGCCATTTTTTGCAGCAGCTTCATCATATAGTGCTCTCATATTGGACGGCTCATTTTGCACAACCGGAGTCACTTGCTGAGGAGGATTTACTCCTTTTGACTCCATATCATTTCGATCAGAGCTTCCACCGCCGCTATCACCAGCAGTGCCTGAAGTTGCCTTACTCGTTGTCACAATAGGATTACCCTGCGTATCTGTAAGCCCGAATGAAATACATCTTCTGGCATTCACCAAAGTTTCAAAAAAGTCAGAATTTAAATCACTGCCCAGGATTTTTTTAATTCTATCCAGGTAGTCATCATCCATTGTTACAGGAGAAGCAATATGATCGACGAAGTTCGCGTCTTTTTTAACGCTTCCACCTTTTAATATCGAAGTGGCCTCACTGCAGATTTTTACAAATGTCGGAGTCGATCCGCAGATATCATCACTTGATAAAAGTGCCTGTACTCGTTTTTTTCTCAGCCCATCAAAGTCTTTGGCAAAACTTGTTGATGTAACATTTTTATCCTGAAGAAGCTTGATGACCTCTTTAAATTTTGCAGATGCAATAAATCTTTTTGGTTCTTTAGATCCTGTTCCCAGATCGTAGCCTAAAACCGGATCTTTCAAGCGTCCATCATTTTCCATTCCCATCTCTGACGTAAATCTTACTATCTTAGCATCAAGAGAAAGTGCTTTAAATTTTGCTGAAGAAACCAGATCACCAAGTTCAGAAAGTTTTTTATCGTCACCGCTGATTTCATTGTTAAATTTAGTTTCTACACGGTACTTGTAATAATCATACATGTACTTTCCTTCTGAATCTTTATGCGAGCTTTTAAATTTCTCAAAGCTCACAACTCCAGAATTATTTTCATCTGATTTAAAACATCCATATCCACTGGAACAATTTTTTTGGTGCTCTGTAAATGTCTGTTCTGCAAAGCCAGAATCACAACGAGAGATACTTTTCCTCTGAAAACGAGCAAGACACTGTGAACCCAATTTTGTATCGTATTGCTTCTGTGCAAATTTAGTCAGCCCCTCCAGGCGTTCCATATCTTCACCGTACATAATAAGGGAGTTTTTAATATAGTCTTTGGCGATAATTTCATTGAGGATATTATCTGCGTCTATTAAATTGGTATTATTGTTTCCAACACTATGACGACAGGTTGAAGCCTTGGCACAATCTGCAGCGGCAAAACGGGTTGCCACTAAACTTTGAGTTGATGCACAGTATGAGCGGGTGATCTCTTTAAGCTTTCCAATATGATCTAATACATTTGGTTCTGGTTTAAAAGTATGGGCAGAACAATCAACTTGTCCTGTTAAAGAGAAATAGTCCTGCGAATCATCACGACTGCTATAAAATGTTCCACTTCCCAGATAATTTATCTGTGAGGCAGCGGCCGTCGCTAAACTTTTTGCATGCGCCAATGAAATAGTAACTGCCGCAACACTTATTACTCTTACTAAAATCTTCATAATGAGACTCCTACATAATATCTTATCGGTTAAACACTTAAAAGCTTGACTAGATAACTCGGAATTTATCTATGCCCTCGATACTCTTAGAATTAATCTGATGATGCGCTTTTAAAAGTACCTCAAAAATTTGTCATCGCAACTAAGTCTGATCTAAAATTATTTTATTAAATAGAGGTGAATATGAATGAGCTGACTACTGAACAAGCAACTTACTGGAGTGATCTCGCCAACACTTATGTGTGGAAGAAAAAATGGGACACGCTTACAAGTGGCGACTTCTTTAAAGCAAACGTAAAATGGTTTGAAGGTGCAGAACTCAACATTACAGAAAACTGTCTGGATCGCCACCTTGAAAAGAGACGTCAGAAAAAAGCGCTGATCTTTGAACCGAATGATCCTAAAGAGTCTTCAAGTTTTTTAACTTACGGCGAGCTTCACTTAAGCGTGTGCCGTTTTGCAAATCTTTTAAAATCCCGCGGCATCAATAAAGGTGACGTTGTCTGCTTCTATATGGGTATGACTCCGGAGTTTATGATCGGTGTGCTTGCCTGCGCGAGAATCGGTGCTGTTCACACTGTGGTCTTCGGCGGATTTTCTCCGATGTCACTTCGCGGACGACTTGAAGATTCAAAAGCAAAAATGATTGTTACTCATGACGGTGCCTATAGAGGAGATAAAAATACTCCTTTAAAAGATATGGTCGATGAAAGTATTGAAGACCTCGATATTATCGAAACTGTTCTGGTCGTTAAGAGAACGAATCAGGAAATTAAAATGAAACAAGGCCGTGATTATTATTACGATGCTCTTATTAAAGGTGTTGATCTTCTCTGCCCACCTACACCGGTCAAAGCAGAAGACCCTCTTTTCATTCTTTATACGTCCGGTTCAACAGGAAAACCAAAAGGTCTGCTTCACACTGCTGCCGGATACATGGTTCATGTTGGAAAAAGTTTCATGGATGTTTTTCAATACAAGGAAAATGATATTTTCTGGTGCACGGCCGATATCGGCTGGATCACCGGCCATAGTTATACAACATACGGGCCGCTGCTAAATGGCGCGACGACTGTTATGTATGAAGGCATTCCAACTTTTCCAAATGCCGCGCGTTTCTGGGAAATCATCGAGAAACATAAGATCACTCATCTCTACACTGCACCTACTGCGATTCGTGCATTGGAGAAATTTGGAAATGAAATTCCGGATTCTTTTAAAATGTCATCACTGAAAGTTTTAGGCTCTGTCGGTGAACCGATCAATGAAGAGGCCTGGCAATGGTACAGTAAAC
The DNA here is from genome assembly GCA_014376445.1 of Bacteriovorax sp. Classification (GTDB taxonomy): domain Bacteria; phylum Bdellovibrionota; class Bacteriovoracia; order Bacteriovoracales; family Bacteriovoracaceae; genus Bacteriovorax. Next base: position 4,380 of record JACMRM010000138.1, read on the forward strand.
ATGTAGGCAAGGACAGATGTCCTATCGTCGATACCTGGTGGCAGACAGAGACTGGAGGAATTATGATTTCTCCAAAGGCCGGACTTACAAAAACAAAACCCGGCTACGCCACTCTCCCGCTTCCCGGAATTATTCCGTGCCTTATAGATGAAAAAGGATCTGAGATAACTGAAATGACCGCCTCTGGAAATCTTTGTATTAAAACTCCATGGCCTTCGTTGGCACGCACAATTTACGGCGATCACGAAAGATTTATCCAGACTTATTTTTCGACTTATCCGGGATATTATTTCACAGGTGACGGCGCCAGACGTGAAGCTGACGGATACTACCGCCTCACTGGACGTGTGGACGACGTTATCAATGTATCAGGACACAGAATTGGAACGGCAGAAGTTGAAGAGGCCATCAACCAGCATCCCGATGTTATCGAGAGCGCCGTTGTCGGTCTTCCCCATCCTGTTAAAGGTCAGGGACTTTATGCGTTTGTCATTCCTGGAAATAATAAAAGAGACAATGCTGAACTTGAAAAAGAAATCCGCGAGACAGTTAATAAAATTATCGGTCCCATTGCCAAACCGGATTTAATACAGATTGTAGAAGGACTTCCTAAAACACGTTCAGGAAAAATAATGAGAAGAGTTTTAAGAAAGATCGTTGAAAATGACGTGGAAAATATCGGCGATACATCGACTCTACTAAATCCTGAGGTCATAGAGAAGATGATCAATGAAAAAAAGACTCTGAAAAGCTAAACTCTTTTTTCGTTATGAATTTTTGTAATGTGAGCTTCTATCGTTTTCAAAGCATACGGCAGAAGTTCAGGTTTCAACCCGACATAGATTACATCGAGTATTTCCTGCAGACTGCGCCCCATTTTTAAAAGCTCAACAATCTGGTCTTCGCGCTCTTGTCTGTGCTCTAGAGTCTGGATAATTTTATTTGTTCCACCGATGATAATGCCGTGGCTTGGAATAATATTTTTTGGATTTAGTTCAATCACTCGTCTCAGTGAATTGAAATATTTCTGCATATCCCCTTCCGGCCCGCCGATCACAACGGTACCGATGGTCTGAATAAGATCTCCTGCTAAAAACCAGCTCATGTTGTCTGGAGCAAGTGCCAGCTGCCCTTCATCATGGCCTGGAACTTCATACACGCGCACATCGTGTCCTAAACTTTTTGTCAGGACGTCACCTTCTTTTCTTAAAACAACGACAATGCCTTTAAAATACTCGGGGCCAATGATGTCATAGGTAAATTCACTCATCTCAACTGGAGAATTATATTTTAGTGCAATCTCGCGTGAGAATTCATAATGATCAGGATGATGGTGAGTGATAAGAATTCTATCAAAGCCGATCTTGTCGACAGACTTTAAAAACTTTGCCAACTCTGCTTCATCTCTAGGCGAAGGATCAATTAAATATTTCGGGCCGTCATCATCACCGATAATAAAAGAATTGGTTCTATTGGCAGGAGGGAATGTATGCGACAGCGGAAGAAGCTGACGGACACCGAAGATTGATTCAATCATCGGCACTTCTGTTTCTGGGTCGTGAGGCAGAGTCATTTCAATCGGTGTACTATGAGCAGGATTTTTTTCGAAAGTTTTTAAAAGAATAATGGCAGGCGGAACGGCCAGCACGCCTCCAGCATAATATCTGTTTAATAGATTTGTTGGAGTATTCCATTCACCAAATTCAACTTCATTGAGATCAATGTTAAATTCAACCGGATGACTCATGAGAATTTTTACATAATAATTTTTGAATCTGTAGGGATTGAACTCAGGTGTAATGGCCACACCTATGTCATCAATGCGCAGGACTTCTCCATTTTTAATTCCTTCCAGCAGGTCATAATTCAATTCTTCCTGAACTTCTCGAATAAGCGCGTGCAGAACTTCAGGCTTCATGTGTAGAGGCCAGACGGCATGAGGCAAGGCCACCGTGCTGTCAGTGGCATCTACTTTTCCACCGGGAGTTGCATAATACCCGGGGAAAACTGATAAGTAATTTTGTCTCTTGATAAAAAAGATTTGGTCTTGTGTGGTGAATACGGCGGATACTGATTCTTTCATAAGGTAATTTTATCATCAAACACTATACTTTAGAAAGTTTTGAATTCTCTTTTAAGAATACGATCTTTAAGGGTTTTTTCTTTTTGTAGCAGACAAAGTCTAAGTGTATGGGCCGCAATAATGTCTTTTTCGATGAAACATTTAGCGAGTGCTCTTGCCATGGCCTCAGAGACGGCCCTCGACGTTCCGGTAAACTTTTTGTTCCCTGACGGAAAATAATAATCTATCTGATCCTGATAAGTCAGCGCCTGGTCATAAATAATCTGTTTGCCTTCATCAACGTAGTCACCAATCACAAAAAGATTTGGTTTAGGTGCGAGGTTTTGCGGAAACAAAATTGTTTTTGAATCAATTGAACGCTGAAGTCTGCCTGAAGGAACAAACCAGATGCCAGGAAGTTCTTCGGCCAGTTTTTCTGAGTTGATAAAACCTGAAGCAGTAAGCACCATATCGATTTTTTCTTTTTCAATCGCATTGATGGCATTTCTCCAGCCTGCTTCACTTTGATTTCCTGTGCGGTCGTAAACCACTATAGGAGAGATTGTCACACTGATGGTTTCAGGAAGATAACTTAGAAATTCATTCAGAACTTTTTGTCCGTGAAAGCGGCCAGAGCTTAACATTTCTTTTGCAGTAATTTTTTTACAGTCCATGCCGTTGGTTCCAGTCATGTCGCGCGCGGGAAGTACTTTATGATTTTTAAATTTAACAACTGCTTTTTCTGAACAAAAACCTGTATCAATTACCGCAATTTTTAAATCGGCAAAGGCAGCTGAAGAGAAAACAAAAACCGCTCCAAAAAAGAGCGGCCTAAGATTTATAAGACGATTAATTAAAACCTGACCCTGGTGTTGTGGCTTCAGGAATGAAGAATGGGTTGTGTGTCGATTTGTTTGCATTAGCTTTATTATAAGTCTCTTTGAAATCCTTTTTCAAACTCTTACTGAAAGAATCTTCCATATTCTTTAATACACCATTCGTTGTATTCTGGATTTTAAGCTTCATATCTCTTGAAATCCCGTCAACACGACTCATTGCACTTGATAACGTTTCTCTCATAGCAATCGCGGCCATAACAACCGGAAGTTTTGAAACAACCACGTCACCAGAAGAAGCTGTCTTCATTCGATTGTGGAATAAAGTCATATCTTCTTCAATCATCTTCGCCCATTTTTTATCACGGCTGAAGATTCCTCCAGATTCATCATAAGCAGTATTGATACACATTACTTCAGACAGTGCTTTCAGAGAGAAAACTTTAATTGAATCGTTTGGTGTATTGAAGTTCGCTGGAGTTACAGTCGCTTTAATTTGTGCAAGTAACTCAGGAGCTGTCATTGCTAATGTTTGAGCAAGACCTAAATCATTTGAAAAATATTTTGCCGAAGACTGCATGAACACTGATGATTTTACAACGCCAGTAGCTCTATGCGGGTTCGAGAAAAGAACTGCACGTTTTCCAAACAGAAGATTTGGAGCGTCTTTTAAAACAGCAAGTGTTTTAACATTTGTAAGGCCTGAATTTGAATCGTCGATGAAAACAAATGTCGAAGATACAGATTTACCAATGAAAGTGTTGAGCGATTTAATGCTCGCTCCAGTTGAATCATCAACCATTAATAAAACTTTGCCGTTTAGACCAGCTGCGATGGCATCAGCATTTAACGTTGGTAAGCTTAAATCCAGGATTGAAACTTTTTCTGATCCACCTAAAGTATTTAAAGCATCAAGGAAAGCATTTAAGTTTTTATCTGTATTAGCAACAAGAACCGGAGCTTTCCCGATATCTCGAAATTTAGCTTTCGCCATTGTCGTGAAGTCCTGAGGTAAGACACCGATTAAAACACCATTCTGGAAAACCTGAGCTGAGATTGAAAGATCTCGATACGCGTCTTGATCAGCATCTACTAAAATTTCAGCATCGTTAAGTGATGCAGAAGTTTGAAGTGATGTAACCGCAGCGAAGTCTTTAGTGATGATTCCATTTTGTGAGTTCGCAAGAAGCTTAATTTTTAGCTCGCCTTTGTACTCGCGCTTAGAATTATTTGTCATAGTAATTTTAAGATTGTTTTTCTGTCCTTTTATCAACTGAGAGTTCAGCGCTAATCCAGATAGAGCAAGTGGGTAAGCTGCACGAACTGTTTTTTGATCAGCATCTTTTAAAATACCGCCAGTAAGTTTATCAAAGTGACGTCCTTCAACTGCATCGTTAGATACCAAGGGAGATACAACTCTCAGAGCTGATCTGTATACAACATTTAATCCTGCTGTAACTGCTCCCTGAGCTGCGCCCTTTACAGTCACAAAACTTCTCGCAGCGATCGCTGGAAGTTTTGAAACCTGGCCACCTTCTAAAATGATAGTTACGTTCGTTGCATCTTTAAATCCATAGTTCTTAATTACGATATTGAAGCCTGTTGTTTCACCTGGCTGGAAAACTCCGTCAAGCGAAGCTACACCACTAATCCCGGCGTCTAACATTTCTGACGATACGAATTCTAGAACTGCGTTTCCGTTATAAATGTTAGAGACCTCAGCAATTCTTTTTTGACGGTAAATTTCTGTCTGAGCTGCGATGTTTGCATTGAAGACTGCAAGCTCTACGCGGTCAAAGTTTGCTGATCTGATTTCTTCGTACCTATCGTTGTAGGCTTCCAGTTCAGAATTTGCATATGATGTCTTGAACTCACCAGATAATCTGTTTGGATTTGAATCAAGTTGATTGAATGCAATTCTAAATGCATCGGTCTTAACAACCGGGTAATCACGTCCATACGCTTTCGCGTCCGCATCACGTCTCCCTTGATCATAATAAGCTGGGTAGTCACGATTCACTGCTGAGTCGTAAGCTTGCTTGTAACTTACATCAAATCTCTGGTTGTAATCAGCATCGATTCTTCTATGAAATTCAAAACGTGAGTACTGACGGTAGTTGAAGTTATACCCATCAGCGTATGCTTTGATCATAACAATTTGTCTGTGATTAATATTAGGTTTGTAGTTCGGCCCGTTGAAATCTCCCGGGTAAGAAGGAGTTGTTCTCTGGAAGCTACCAGCAAATGATCCGTTGATGCTGATTGAATTTAAATCACCCGACTCTAATTTTTTTGTCGTTTCATTTTCACCATTATTTCTTCCGTTAATTTGTCCCGATGAAACTGCGCGCTCCATACCTGCTTTTTTACCCTGTCCGATACCAACCAGAGCAGCATTACTTGCATATCCTCTTACAATACCAGCAGCATCACCTTCTCTCGATCCTGCACTTCTGTTACCTGCAATTGTTCCTTCGTTTGTTCCATCGCGAAGACCATCAATGCGTGCACGGGCAGATCCATCTCGTTCACCTTGATCGGCCCCTCTTCTATAGAAACGGTCCTGCCCATCGATTGTCCCTGTAGACAATCCATCATTTAATCCATCAGCGTATCCATGGTCATTACCGATACGTGCTGATAATTCAGCTCCATCCATTCCACCGTCAGACTGCCCGCCGCGACCACCTTCATAGTTAATTTTTTTCAACTGATCTAACAATGAATTTCTATAGTCATCTCTTTGGCGAGCAACTATATCCATATTCTGGCGCGAGCCTTCTGTTCTTCTTAAGGCCTGATTAAAATCATTTCTTACCTGATCAAGACGAACAGCAACTGATGAGCTTTCAAGCTTTGCTTGTCCTGCCTGTTGATTCTTCGACTGGATTTGTGCATCTAAAGAAATAAGTTCATTTTGAGTAATGGTGATTGCTGCTGCATTCACGTCAGGAGTTTTCTTTAACTCTTCTAGTTTTGCAGCAAGAGAAATGCGCATTTGTTTTAATCCATCCGCTTCTCTCATTAATTGCGCCATTCTATCTTGAATAGACTTTAATTGATTTTCTAAAGTTCTGACCTGGTCACCAAGCTGGCCTTGTGCCTGTTCGCTACGTGCGACTTCAACTTTAGCGTCTTCAGCTCTTCTCATCACAAAGATGTAATCCTGATCGTCTGTTAAACGAAATGATTGCTCACCAATGTAGCCGGGAATATCACCTGCGTGAACTGTCCCTATAGACATTGCGATCATCAGAAAAAAGCGAGTTAGTAAGTGCATGAGTATCTCCAAAGTCGCTTAGAGCAATGTCAGTGCCAATAGTTGATCAAAATATTTATCAATAAACATTTTGTTGGGATTATATAGATAAACAGTATACGTAGGTGAAGCTATGAAATCTTTATAGAGGTCCTTCCAAAGCTCTGTACAGATCGTAGCGAACCTGACGGTAGCCTTTGATATTTTCCAGGGCCTTAAGCTCTTTAAAGTCCATTGATTTCGAGAGAAGTTTAGCTCTTAAATCAGCGCTGATTTTTTTCTCAAGCTTATGCCATGAAGGCAGCATTCCCCTTAGGAAGCGCGCATGCCTCATGAGTTTAAGCATCCATTTTCCAGGTGAAAAATCGAACTCAATTTTTTTGTCGCCGATATCGAAGCTCGGGCGGTTGATGAAGGTCTTTTTATAAGATGAACCCAGCTCTTTATAAAGATTGTCGTCTTCAAGCTTTCTCATCGGACTGATCATCATATGAGCGATGTAGACTTCATCTTTAATAAAATAAGTTTTAGCCAGCGTTCGAAGGGCCATTTTAAAAAGCTCTTCTGTTTTATACAGGCCTGTTAATTTTCTAACGTCAAGAGTAAAGGCCTTTAAATGAGCGCCACAATCGAAGATTAAAAGATCGTGTACATATCTTGCCGTGAATTCATCAGAGACATTCAAGCTTTCAGGAATAATTTTTCGAAGTTCTGCATTCGTTTTTTTGTAGGTTGAAGCAAGACCTGCTCCATTAAACAGTGAGCATTCTTTTATCGACTGCTCATAGATTTCAATCATGGAAACAGCGGCCCCTGCAATTCTTAAGTCTTCACCTAAAGCAAGTCGTCTCCCTAAAGTAAATGCCTTCAGGTTATTTTCCAATTCTGTTTTTTTCATCGTACGCGAGAAAGCGTCTTCCAGATCTTTCAACTCAAATGGAATGAGACCCAACTGAAAAGCAGAGCCAAGAATCAAGGCCGAAGCATACACACTTTTTCCAAGATGATTTTCTGAAACTTCTTTCATTGGAAGAAGTTTGATCCTGTCTTTTAAAAGATCTTTTAATTTTGTTCCCAAAGCACTTTCATTAATTGGATTTTTTTCAAATCCTTTATCCAATAAAAGAGAAAGTGGGATCTGGAATTTCTGATCGAGAATTGCAATCCCTTTTGCACTTAAAAAGGCCAGGTGATGAGATCCGTCTAATAAGTCCGGCGATAAAAGAACATCGGCTCCACCCATTGGCGTAACCTGAGCGTGGGATTTTCCTTTTTTATAAAGTGCGAGATGGCTTGTAACATTTCCGTTTCTTTGAGCAAGACCTTTTTGATCGACGAATTTAAAATCGATATCAGCTCTATTCCCCATGACCTTTGCAGCTTCTGCAAGCACACGTGAAATAGTTGTAACACCAGAACCACCGACTCCGGTTACAACAACTCTATAATCTACACCTGCGGCGATTGAATCAAGAGTTTTAACTTTCACTGGTAGCGGCAGAACTTTTTCACTTAATTTATTTTCTGATTGAGCTCTATATTTTGTCGGATGGTAGTTCGCCACTTCAACTAACTCAAAACTCGGGCATACTTTTATTTTTGTGCAATAACTGTCACTCACGCATATTTGTGGATCAATCATAACCTTCGATCCATAGGCATCAAAAGTCTGAGATAATCCCGGACATCCAGTCATCTCAACACAGGCACGGCAGTCTTCGCAGGCATCAGTATTGATTTGATAAAACTTTTGCACAGGAATCGTCTCATTTGCTGCAAATATTTTTCTTTCTGCTGCTTTTTTCTTTCCGTGAAAAGTCAGTGCACATTCTTTATTCGAAATAATAACTTTCGTTCCTTTTTTCAAAACTGTTTCACGAAGAAGGTTTTGATAAAAGTAGCGGTCACTGGGATTGACTTCAGTAACTTCATTTACACCGAGTGCTGTGACAAGCTTTAACATATCCTGCGCAGGACGTTTGAATCCTTCGACAGACTCGCCGGTTCTCGGAGTCATCTGGTGGCCGGTCATGGCCGTGTTGTCATTATCAAGAAGAATATAAGTGATGTCGTGATTCATCTGAACTGAGTTGGAAATGTCAGTAATCCCCGAATGAAAAAATGTAGAGTCTCCCATCAAAACAACCGATGGGTTCGTCGTGAACATGTCGAGACCGGAACCTAATGCTCCCCCTTGCCCCATGGCCGACAGGTTGTGCATTTCTTTGAATGGCTCAAGAAAAGATAATGAGTAACAGCCTACGTCTCCGTGGGAGATGAGGTTAATATTTTGTCTTTTTAAATGCCCGCGAAGATCTTTTAAAAGTGAAAGAGTTTCTCTGTGCGGACAGCCCGGGCAAAAAGTCGGAAGACGTCTCGGCATCACTTCACTTAAAGTAACTCCCGAAACAGTAGGGTGACAGGCACCAAGACCTAATTGATTAAAGATAGTAGAAACTTTATCTAAAACTAAATCGTAATTAAGCCCGCCGTAAATCGGAAAGCCTTCCAGACTTCCGAATTTTTTTCCATAAATTTTACATTTTAAACCATTGCGGTTGATGACTTCAGTTAATTCTGTTTCTAAAAAACCGCGTTTTTCTTCAACAACAATTAACGTGTCGAGATTTTTTAAGTATGGGACTAACAGATCATCAATGAGTGGATATGGTGCAGCGATTTTATATAGTGAAAATCTATCGAGCGTATTGTTGTCATCTAAAACTTGTTTTAGAATTTCAAAAACAGCTCCACTGGTAATGAATCCAACTTTAGAATCTGGATTTCCAAAAGTCAGGTCGAGATTTTTTTCTTTTAAAACA
>JACMRM010000139.1 GCA_014376445.1 Bacteriovorax sp.
CTTTTCACAAGGTGCCAAGTCTTATCATTCATGATCATCTTAATCAAGACGTAACCTGGAAAAAACTTTTTCTTAATCGTCTTCTTCTTTCCGTTTGCAGTTGTAACTACTGTTTCTTCTGGAACTAAGATTTCTGAGAAAAGATCAGTCATTTTATAGTTAACAATTCTTTCTTTAAGAGACTTTGTTACTTTGTTTTCTTGTCCTGTTTGAGCCTTCGCAATATACCATTTAAAATCTGGTGTATCACCTTTTGCTAGCTCTACAGTTTCTTGTGCATTTGATTCAGCCATTTTAGTTACCAATTAATGTTATTAATAAACGAACTCTAAAATCTTTTTGAAAATGAAATCTACAGTAGTAAAAATTGCAGAAACAATTACCAGGGCAATTGCAATTCCAATAGTCATCTTTACAGTTGCATCTTTTGAAGGCCATACAACTTTTAAAAGTTCATTATAAACTTCTTGTAGATAAGAAGATGTCTCGCTATTTTTTAGAATATATATAAATGTTCCAAGACCAGCTACAAAACCTAAGCCTTGAGCAACGATACTGTAATTAGAAATTCTAGTTTCTAAATCAAACCAATCACCCATTTGATTTGCAAATTTATAAACTACAAAACCTGCTAAAACAGCAGCGATAACAGTGATCGCAGTAATCCACTTTCTTGAGTCTTCGCTCTTTATGATCGACATGGTTAACCTTTCTTTGCTGGATAAAAAATAGAGTCTAATAGATATGCTAGAAAAATACCATTTTGTCTAGAGAGATTTGAAGATTCAGCGATGATGCAGCGTGAACGAGCAGAAGTAACAAATAGGGACTTGAATTGGCGGGCGCAGTAGGATTCGAACCTACAACCAAGTGATTTGGAATCACCTACTCTACCATTGGAGCTATACGCCCAATTCAGGAAAAAAAGCGGGCCGAAATAAATTCGGCCCAATTGTTTAAACTTTTAAAATGAGACAACGAACTAATCGTTGATTTCAGCAACAGTACCAGCACCAATCGTACGTCCACCTTCACGGATCGCGAAACGAAGTGACTTCTCCATTGCGATCTTAGAAATTAACTCAACTTTGAAAGTTGTGTTATCACCTGGCATGATCATCTCTACACCTGGGCTCAACTCGATCGATCCTGTTACGTCTGTTGTTCTGAAGTAGAACTGAGGACGGTATCCTTTAAAGATCGGAGTGTGACGTCCACCTTCTTCTTTTGTAAGGATATAAACTTCACCTGTGAACTTCGCGTGCGGAGTTACAGATCCTGGCTTAATTAAACACTGACCACGTTCAATATCTTCTCTCTTAGTTCCACGAAGCAAAAGACCTGCGTTGTCCCCTGCTTGACCTTGGTCAAGAAGTTTACGGAACATTTCAATCCCTGTAACGATTGTTTTTTGGATATCACGGATACCAACGATTTCGATTTCTTCGTTGACCTTAATAATTCCACGTTCAATTCTTCCAGTTACTACTGTTCCACGTCCTGAGATCGAGAAAACGTCTTCTACTGGCATCAAGAAAGGCTTATCAACATCACGAGCTGGTGTTGGGATATAAGCGTCTACTGCGTCCATTAAAGCTACGATTTTTTGTTCACCGATTTCTGGGTTTCTTCCTTCTACTGCTGCTAAAGCAGATCCTGTTATAAAAGGAATGTCGTTTCCTGGGAAGTTATATGATGAAAGAAGCTCCCTCATTTCCATTTCTACAAGTTCTAATAATTCTGGATCGTCTACCATGTCTACTTTGTTTAAGAAAACAACTAGAGCTGGAACACCTACCTGACGAGCAAGAAGGATATGCTCTCTCGTTTGTGGCATAGGTCCGTCTGCTGCTGAACAAACAAGAATTCCACCGTCCATTTGTGTGGCACCAGTGATCATGTTCTTAACATAGTCAGCGTGACCCGGACAGTCTACGTGAGCATAGTGACGAGCTGCTGTTTCATATTCAACGTGTGCTGTATTAATAGTAATACCGCGTGCTTTTTCTTCTGGTGCTGAGTCGATATCTGCATATGATTTTGCTGATCCACCATGAAGCTTCGCCATAGTCATTGTGATCGCTGCTGTTAAAGTCGTTTTACCATGATCTACGTGACCGATAGTTCCGATATTAACGTGAGGTTTTGTACGGTCGAATTTTTCCTTAGCCATTCTAATGCTCCTTAATATGATTTTCTATAATTTAAAAAATTAATTAAATGTATATTCCTTTCTTTTCTAATGTCGATTTCGCAAGCTCTATTGGCATTTCAACATAGCTTTTGAATTTCATCGTGAAACTAGCACGACCCTGCGATTTAGAACGAAGATCAGTACTATAACCGAATAATTCTGCCAATGGAACTTCCGCAGAAATTAAATCTTTGTTTTGCTTGATTCCCATTGTAAGAATCTTTCCGCGTTTAGCATTGATGTCCGATATAACGTCTCCAGTATAGTCTTGAGGAGTGACTACTTCGAGCTCCATTACTGGCTCAAGTAGGCGAACTCCCGCTTTTTTGCAGGCATCTCTGAATGCAGATGATGTAGCAATTGCGTAAGCGACTTCTGTTGATTCGTTCTCATTGAAGACTGCAGCTGTAAGAGTGGCTTTAATATTTAAGAAGGGATAACCGGCCATTGCACCGCCCGGAGCTGTGTCATGGATAGATTTCTTAATTGCGTCGATATAATTTTGTGCAAGCTGTTTGGGTGTGACAGTCGATTCGAAAAGAACACCGGCCTGATAATCAGCTGGTTCAACTTTAATTGTGACTGATCCGAACTGCATTTTTCCACCAAGGTCTTTGTGGAATTCAAAATTCTCGCTTGCAGATCCTGAAATAGATTCTCTGTATGAAACTTGAGGTTTACCCACTCGGATACCAACGTTGAATTCACGTTGAAGTCTGTCGACAATAATTTCTAAGTGTAACTCTCCCATTCCTAAAATCAAAAGCTGCCCGGTTTCCTGGTTGTTTCTAAAAGTGAATGAGGGGTCTTCATTTTTTAATTGTTCTAGCATCGATAATAATTTGTTCTCGTCAGCAGCAGTCTTGGGTTCGATTGCAACTGAGATAACGGTTTCCGGGAATTCCATCAGATCATAAATAATTGGTTTATTTTCTGTGCAAAGAGTTTCGCCAGTTGTTGTTTCTTTGAATCCTGCAACTGCAACGATATCTCCGGCGAAAGCTTCTTGAAGCTCTGTTCGTTTATCAGCGTGCATTTGGAAAATTTTATTAATTCTTTCGCGTTTCTTTTTGATTGGATTGTAAACAGTTTGACCTGTTTCAAGTTTTCCTGAATAGATTCTTACGAACGTTACACTTCCAACGAAAGGGTCTGTTGCAATTTTAAATGCGATACCAGAAAACATCTCTTCAATGAGTGGAAGACGAACTTCAGTTTTTTCTGCGTTCTTAATACTGTGGCCGTAAAGCTCTCCTCTGTCTGTAGGAGATGGAAGATAGTCAACAACTGCATCAAGCAAAGGTTGGATTCCTTTATTTTTAAAAGCTGATCCACAAAGGACTGCAATAAAATTATCTTTAATAACGGCTTTTCTTAGAGCTGCTTTAATTTGTTCGATAGAAGGTTTTTCATCGTTCAAAATTAGATCAGTTAATTTCTCGTCATACTCAGAAAGATTATCTAATAGTTCATCTCTGTACATCTGACATTCATCAACCAGATCTTCAGGGATGTCTTTGATTTCAATTTTTGACCCTAGACTTTCTGAAGGAAAATAGATTGCTTTCATTTCGATTAGATCAACCATGCCCAAGAAATTTTCTTCGGCGCCGATTGGTCTTTGAATGCAGGCAGCTTTTTTATCCAGTTTTTCTCTGATTTCTGTAATGCAGTTATCGAAGTCTGCGCCCATGCGGTCCATCTTGTTGACGAAAGCAAGGCGTGGAACTTTATATTTATCGGCTTGTGACCAAACGGTTTCTGATTGTGGCTCAACTCCTGATACAGCATCGAATACACCAACAGCTCCATCTAAAACGCGAAGTGATCTTTCAACTTCAATCGTAAAGTCTACGTGACCTGGAGTATCGATGATATTAATCGTGTGCTTGTTCCAGCTACATGTTGTGGCCGCGGAAGTAATTGTGATTCCTCTTTCTTGCTCTTGAATCATCCAGTCCATCGTTGCAGTTCCATTATGAACTTCGCCGATCTTGTGGGATTTTCCAGTGTAGTAAAGAATGCGTTCTGTAGTCGTGGTTTTGCCGGCATCAATGTGTGCCATGATACCAATGTTTCGAATTTTATCTATTTTTGAAGAACTCATAGTTTTAAAATAAAAAGAGCTC
>JACMRM010000022.1 GCA_014376445.1 Bacteriovorax sp.
CGATGGGCAAAGGTTAGAAGTTTCATTATTCGTACCTTAGCGCATCGATGGTCTGAATATGGGCAGCTTTTCTTGCAGGCCATACTCCAAAGATAACACCAGTTAAAAAAGAAAGAAGAAAAGAGGGAGGGAGAATCCAAAAAGGCGGTCTCATATCAAAGCCCGGCAGGAAAAAATAAAGAGTGTAGGTGATGGCCATGGAAATAAAAATTCCCAGCAGTCCACCAGAAACAGAAATGACAACCGCTTCGATCATAAATTGTTTTAAGATATCGCTGCGGCGAGCACCAACGGCGCGTCTTATGCCGATCTCACGTGTTCTTTCGGTTACAGAGACCAGCATGATATTCATGATACCAATTCCACCAACTAACATTGAAATAAAGGCAATGGCCCCTAAAGCGTAAGTAAGCATGTTTAAAATGGTATTCATACTTTCCATCATTGTGACTTGAGTAATGATTGTAAAATCTTCTTCGCCATTATGGCGTTCTTTTAAAATCTCGGTTAGTTCGCGGACTGCATCGTCTATTCCGCTGCGGGATTTCGCTGAAGCTCTGATACCAAAAAGTTTATCAGTATTAAAAAGTCGAAGGGAAGATTTAGTAGGAATAAAAACCATATCATCTACGTTGAAGCCTAATTTATCTCCAGTAGGTTTTATGATTCCGATAACTCTGTGTTCACTTTCATTAATCTTTACTAATTTCCCGAGAGCATTGCCTGATCCAAAAAGATTTTCTTTAATCGTGTGACCAAGAACGGCCACTCTTCTGCCCGAGTCTTCATCTTCTTTGGAGAAATAATTTCCTTCGATGATAGTCATGTTAAAAATGCGATTGAATTGATCGTTTGATCCAAGAATATTTATATTATTGGTGGCGAGATCGTTTTTAACAACGCCGGCACCAAACATAACTCCTGAAACAGCAGCTAAGCTTTGAGCATTTTTTTGAAGAGCATCTACATCGGCAATCGTGAGCTTTCCTTTACTGGAAGCCACCGGAGGACCCATAGAATTTTTCTTATCAGTCTTACCAGGCTGGATCAAGATGACGTTAGTCCCTAAACTTTCAAATTCCGAAGTGATATAACGTTTGGCCCCAGTCCCTACAGACACGAGAAGAATTACGGCCATTACTCCAATAATCATTCCCAGCATAGTAAGTGCTGAACGGAGTTTATTTTCAACTATTGCTTCAGCGGAGTTGACAAGAATTTTTCTAAAAATCATATCTTAATCCCATCCAGGTCTTGCATGATTCCATCATTCATACTTAAAACCCTGCGGCAACGGTGAGCAATTTTTGTATCGTGAGTAACGATGATGACGGTTACACCTTGAGAATTAAGTTCATGAAAAAGAGTTAAGATTTCTTCGCTCGTTTTAGAATCCAGCGCCCCTGTCGGTTCGTCTGCCAAGAGAATTTTGGGATTGTTAACTAACGCTCTGGCAATCGCGACACGCTGGCGTTGTCCTCCAGAGAGTTCAATGGGAAGATGGTGCACGCGAGATGAAAGTCCAACTTTATCTAGAGTCTCTAACGCCATCTTGCGAATCATGCTATCAGTTAAATTTTTATTATAAGCAGAAGCGTATTGCATTGGCATCTCAACATTTTTTAGAGCTGAGGACTTAGGCAAGAGATTAAAACTTTGAAAAACAAAACCAATTTTTTGATTGCGGTATTTTGAAAGGTCATCATCACTCATCTCAGTCGTATTTTTACCGTCGAGAAAGTATTGGCCCTCACTGGGTAAATCCAGGAGACCGATGATGTTCATGAGAGTTGATTTACCCGAACCTGAAGTTCCTACGATTGAAGTAAGTTCACCTTCGTTGATGGATATATTAATACTATTCAACGCGTGAATATTTTCCTCACCCATTATGAAATGTTTATGAATGTTTTTTAATTCAATTAAAGCCATTTTACTTCGTTGGCTTCAACTTTCATTCCATCCACTAACTCTACACCATTGAGAGGTCGTGCCACGAGTTCATCATCGGCCAGTCCTTCTATTATTTCGACTCGTTCATAATTACCTAATCCAAGCTTCACTTCTTTCTTTACTAATTTCCCTTTGATGATTTTATAAAGGAAACGAGTTTTCCCTGTTCCCGTCAATACATTTGCCGGTAGTATTTTTACCCGTTCTTTTGTTTCACTGATAATTTCAACATCAGCAGAAGCTCCAACCGGAATAAGGATGTCTTGATTCTTATCGTCCTTAGCTTCTATGATTTCGAGTTCAATCTGGCTGGTGCGGTCCTGGTCTTTGGCAGTTGAAACGTAAGGGACAACCTTTGTCACTTTTGCTTTGAAGATTTGATTTTTTAAAGCAGGTATCTTCACTCTTGCAAGAAAGCCAATCGCAACTTTTTGTAAATCGACTTCATCTATTTCACCTTTAATAATTCTTTTCTTTAAATCGATGATTTGCACCAACGGTTTTTTATTAAGAGTCGGAGTGCTTTGATAGAATTCACCAACTTTTAAATCCATGGCAGTAATCATTCCGGCAAACGGAGCTTTCATCACGGTCTTTTCATAATTAAGGCGTGCCACTTCGCGGGCCCGTCTGGCGCTATCAAGATTTGAAATGGAAACTAATCCATTTTTATAAAGTTCATCAGAGCGACCTAGTTCCTTTTGTGTCTCATCATAAACAGCTTTTAGATCTGCATTTTCAAGTTCTGCGATGAGGGCACCAACGTTAACTTTAGAACCAAGGCTCACGTAAATTTTAGAAATTCTTCCAACTGTTCCAAAGGCAAGCTCAGCCTGGTTTTGAGCTTCAACTGTTCCAGAGTTAATAGTTGTGACAGTACTCTCAACTGCACCTGTGGCCAGTTTAATGGCCTCTACTTTAGGCTTAGAACTACAAGAAGAAAAAGCTAAAGTCATAAGACTAAGAGTAAGAAGTTTAACTAGAAAAAAGGATTTTTTTGATATCATTGGAGTCCTGCCTGCCACAAATAATTTTGTGAGAGTGTGTAGAATTGAATTTTATTTTGGGCCAAACTGATTTTTGAATCGAGCAGATTATCTTGAACTTCTAAAAGCTCGAGCAAGGTGCTTTTTCCTAATTGATAGGATTTTAAGGTAAGACGGTAAAGCTCTTCATATTGGGAGACATTTAAAGTGAGTGAAGCCACTAAAGTTTCAAGTGCATTAATTTTGATAAGCGTATTGCTTAGTTTATTTTGAGTTTCAAGTTTTCTTTGGGCCATGGTGTATTCAATTTGTTTTTTGGCAAAATACTCTTCGAAGTTTGACGAGATTATATTACCGCTTCCAAAGAGAGGAATGGTCAGTATCAGTGCAATAGTATGTGTCCGGTACGGGGTATTTATTGAATCGCCAAAACTATTTCCAGAATTATTATAAGAGCCTTGGATTTTTAATTCAGGCCATTGTGTTTGAGTAAGACTGGCAAGGGCAATCGTGTTGATTTTTTCTTCGTAACGCAAACTCTCTAACAGGGGACTCTTGGCAAAAGCCGGATCACTTCTGAGAGTACTCGACGCATTTGGAGGAATGCTAATTGAGTTGATAGTCGCTAGAATTTGAGTTTCATCCAGGTTGTCAAAAAAACTTAAGTCTGAATAATCAAGACCTGAGTATTCCAAAAATTTACTTTTAGTATTTTGCTCTTCGTCCGTATAACTTGTTTTCTTTGAATCCAAAGAGACCATATTGGCTTCTGAACGAAGAACATCTAGTTTGGTTTTTTGTCCTAGTTCAAAGCCTAGCTTCGCTTCTCTTTTTCCAGTTTCAGCTTTCTTTAAAGAATTCTCTACAGCAGCTTTTTTATATTTGGCTAAAAGATAATTGAGGAGATTGGTGTTAAAAGTAATGGGATATTCTTTTTCTTTATTCATCACTTCAAGTTCAGCTTTATCTTTTTCAGTAAAAGTCTTTCGTGATGCTTGAATGTACCCATAATTAATAAGAGTCCATTTATAATCGATTCCCCATGTAGAGTTAAATGGCCCAAGTCCTAGTGCTCTTAATGGGGCGTTTCTTTCTTCATAAAAATCTTTTTCTCGCCTCATACTCAAATTGGCCTGAGGTAAAAAATCTGTAAAGCGGGTATAGGCTTCAGCACCTTTTTGAGAGCGGAAATTTCTTACAATTTTTAAATCGGGAGAGAGTTGCACTGACTTGTCTTGAAGTTGAGTAATTTTTTGAAGAAGAGATACTTGAGTTGAATCTTGCGCAAAGCTGTTACTAATTATTAAGACGCAAAATAACAAAAATCTTAGAAGCACAAACATGAGTATTCCAACTGTACAGTTTTAAAAAAGAAGACGAAAATCTCTTTGGCCATTAATACACCGATTATAAAAACTTCACAAGGAAAGAAGGCTTATGACGCAACTACTTAAAAGCATCTCAAAGATCCCATGTGGGTTTGGTGGAGCGGCCATTAGTGGCGAAGGAGGAGGCTACGGTTTTGGAGATATAACAGAGGAAGATTCGATTAAACTTTTAAATATGGCCTTCGATTTAGGGATGCGTATTTTTGATA
>JACMRM010000140.1 GCA_014376445.1 Bacteriovorax sp.
AAGCGCAGGAGCGCTTAAGGTGAATGAAACTAGAGCAAGGCAGAAAATATTTTTGTAATTAATTCCTTTCATTAAATAGCTCCTAATACTGTCGCTTTAACTTTGTAGCGAACTTCAACTTTAGATCCTTCAACAGGTACAGCACTAACCTCGAACTTAACAGTTCTCTGAGTTGCATCGAAAATATATCCCGATGAAACTTTTGAGTTGTTGACGTAAACTTCAACTTGGTCATTGTAAGGAGATTCAGAGAGGGCGAAACTGTCGATCAGATTCACAATTTTGTCACCCATATTCATAAGAGTAGAAGAGAAATCACTATGGATGTCAGTTGTAGTACCAGCAGTTTCATTAGAAACCTGAAGGTATCTGTTACCGATAGTTTCCCATGAATTAGATGGATTCTTTTTAATTGTTACGATCGAGTAAGCTTTGATCAACCCTTTGTTGGCCTTAAGGGCCATAAGCTTAGTCATATACTCGCTTACTTTTTTATCTGACTGATCTTCTTCATCAGATACATAAACGATTGCCAGGAAAGCATCTGGTCTTAAAAAACTTGAGGAGTAACGGTCAAAAAAACTTGTTGAAGTTTTTAGACCTTGCTCAACACCGGACCCAGCTACACCAACTTTTATCCATTTTTCAAAGTTAGCAACGAATGTGGCCTTGCTTGCTTTAGCTGCAGCACTTGTCAATTTTGTGCTGTCACCAACCATTCTACCGTTACGAGCTGACGTACCGTCAGATGTTGTGATGGCCATTCTAAAGTCGATGTCTTTTGAGATAAACTGATTAATAAACGAGTTGAAATTTTTTGCGATTGCATCTTGTTTGTCTGCCATTGATCCTGAGTCATCAATCATCCACAGGATGTCGACTGCTGCGTTCTTAGACTCATTCTGAGTAAAGATCTGTGAACGGTCATTTAAGATCACAGTTGGCCCTATTACAACCGGTGGAGTTATAACTGGAGGAGTAACGACAACAACTGGTGGAGTAACAACAACAGGAGGATCAACTACAACGACTGGAGGTGTGATCACTGGAGGATCAACAACAACTATCGGAGGAGTAATTACAACTGGAGGATCTACAACAACCACTGGTGGTGTAACCACAATTGGAGGATTGATGACAACAACCGGAGGAATAACAACGACTGGAACAGTAGGATCAACAACAACAATTGGTGTTGTCGGAGTTGTGTCACCACCGCCAACGCCAGGAACAAGTCCGCCGCCATCGCCACCGGTTCCGCCAGTCCCTGTACTGATTTCAGAAAGACCTTGTTTTTCGTAGAATTCACTTTGTTTACAAGCACCGAACATAACCAGACATAGCACAAGAAGCAGATGCTTTTTGCCTTTCGAAAGATTTAAATGCATGAACGTCCCCATCAACGTCAAAGATTTTCTCTTTAAACGAATACAACGATTTTGATCTCAACCAACGTACAACATCAAGTTACGAACAACTTCAAAATCGAAGGATATTAGGTAAATTTGATTATATAGATTTAAGTCTTGAATATTTATCAGACTAAAGTGAACTCTAATATTAACCGATAAGATTGCATCAATATTCACCACTTATTTGTGCAATTTTTTGAAAAATTCGTGATAAAATTAATTTAAGCAATTTCTGAAAAAGTGCCACTTCTGGTGGTCACCCTCAGACCGCTATGAAATCTTAAGCATTTTACAGGAGAACTTTTTATGTGTCTGATCTGTGTTGAGTACAATAAAAAGCGCATGACTCGAGAAGAAATGAGAAAAGCTTTACCAGAGATGGTGATGTTTGCTAAAACTGAGGATGAAAGGAATCATTTTAAAAAACTTCAGGTTTTAGGTGATTCGATGGACGAAAAATCATTGGAAGAATTTGCAAATGACTACACAAGCACTCTCGAGAAAAAAACTCGCTGATTTAAATTTCACCAATCGTCTTTATATGACAGCTCCTTTTTTATTTGCAAAGGTTGCTCCCGAGCCTTTAAAAAATCCAAAAATTCTTCACGTGAATTCAGCACTTTTAAATCAGTTGAATATTGATGAAAATCTTATCGGCAATCCTTCTTTTTTAAGATTTTTAAATGGTGATCTGGACTTCGAAGGACTTTTTTTCGGCGCTAGTTTTTATTCCGGCCACCAGTTCGGTCATTATGTTCCGAGGCTCGGTGATGGAAGAGCTGCTACTGTTGCGGAAATTGAAACTGATGAGCATAAATTTTTTGAGCTGCAATTAAAAGGCTCAGGGCTTACACCTTTTTCAAGAATGGGTGACGGCAAGGCCGTCGTGCGCTCGAGCATTAGAGAGTATCTGGCAAGCGCCCATCTAAAGGCCTTAAATATTCCGACGACTGAGGCGCTGGGGATTATCACCGGCGATGACGATGTTTATAGAGAACAGATTGAAAAAGGTTCGATGGTGATGAGAGTCTCTGAAAGCTTTCTGCGCTTCGGACATTTTCAATACTACGCTCACACTAATCAGGAACAAGAATTAAAAACGCTGGTAAATTTCGTAGTCGATCATTACTTTATACATTTTAAAGATCATCCCAATTCATATAATTTATTTTTTCAGGAAGTTGTGAAGAGAACCGCAAAGCTTTTTGCGGGATGGCAGTCGGTGGGTTTTTGTCATGGGGTTTTAAATACAGATAATATGTCGATCCTGGGACTCACTCTCGATTACGGGCCTTACGGCTTCATCGAAAATTTTGATCAGGATTATATTTGCAATCACTCAGACCACGAGGGAAGATATAGTCTGGGCAATCAGCCAGGAATTGGAATGTGGAACCTCGAGATGCTAGGGGTGGCGCTCGCATCACTTATAAGCGAAGAGGATAGAAAAAGAACGCTGGAAACTTATCCGAAAATATTTTTCGTGGAATACAGAAGGCTTCTCTTGGAAAAATGCGGATTATATCAACCGGTAGAAGCCGATGAAGAATTTCTTCGCTTGCTTTTAAATATGTTAGTTGTGACTAAAGTTGATTATACACAATTTTTCAGAGCGCTTTCTCATTATGAAAAAGGTGGAGAACTAAAAAATATTCCAGGCAGTTCGGAATTAAAAATATGGTTAGTTCAATATGAAGAGCGCTTATCAATGGAAGAAACTTCACAAAACGTCCGTCTGGAAAAAATGCTGGCCATGAATCCAAAATTTATTTTAAGAAATTATGTAGCTCAAATGGCGATAGACAATCCTTCTCTCGTAGAAAAAATGTTCGAAGTCCTGACTCATCCATTTGAAGAATGGAATGACCATGAGGAGTGGGCAGGCCCTGCTCCGGTTAGATACAGAAATCTTTCGGTAAGCTGTTCATCGTAAGAGGCACAAGGAGTTGTTATGAAAGTTTTAGTTTTTGGTTACTCAGAGAGTCTTGATCGTTTCTCAAATATCGCCACGAATCTTCTTAAAGAATACAAACATGAAGTCTTAACGATCAATCCTCGTATGGAAGCCGAACTTTCACGTATCAATACTGAATATGATACGCTGACTCTCTATGTGAATCCGCAGATTGGAGACAAGTTTGCAGACATGTTATTGAAGTCAAAACCCAAGCGTGTGATCTTTAATCCGGGAACAGAGAACAGCAATCTGCAGAAAAAATTTGAAGCTATGGGGGTTGAAGTTGTGATTGGCTGCACGCTTGTCATGCTTCGCTCGAATCAGTTCGATGGATGACATAGCCGAGTAATTCACTTTATATCTTGCCCTTCATACTTATTCGCTTTTAAATTAGAAGAGAGAATTTCGTTTTGAGAACTTGGCCAATACATCGCTTCCAGGCAGGAATTTACTAAAGATAAAATGAATTAACTATACGGATGTAGACTAAATGAAAATATTAAATTTGAAAGCTCTTTTTATTCTGGCCGTGCTTTTTTCATCGCAAGTTATAGCAACAGAAGCACAAAATAAGTCTGAGGCAAAAAAGATTATGGATGGAGTCTACGGAGCATTCATCAAGATCATTCCTTATGTTTACTCAGATGAAAAAAAACTGGAAAATCTGAGGCAAGACGCTTCTCAAAAAAATAACTTGCTTAAAAACCTCACTGATATTTCTGGTTTTTTTAAAACGGCCCGTCACGTGGAGTATTTCCAGAGACCGGGATTTCGCCCGAGCCTGGATACAATCAATAAACATATTGATGAAACAGTAAGTGCTGTAAAAAATAACAATTATATCTTTGCTCAAAAACGCATGAAGGCCCTTACTTCACTTTGTATCTCATGCCATTCACAGCTTTCAGAAACTGCCACCGAAAATGCTTTTGGCAATGCCATTTCTAAAGCAAAAAAAGAGAGTTTTGAGTCAGACTATGCTTACGGAAATTATTTATTTCTCGTTCGCCGCTTTGGAGAATCGGAGAAATTCTTTGATCTGGCGACAGTCACTGCGCTTAAAACTGGCAACGATCAGGAGTTGTATTCATCTTTAAGAAGAATTATTTCAATACACACAAAAATTAATTTCAATCCGTTGATGGCCCAGGCTTTTATCACAAGATACCAAAGTAACAAAGGTCTGCCGTTGATGGCGCAGGACCAGTTAGAGATCTGGAGCAAGTCGCTAAAAAAATGGAAATCATTTAATCCGAAAAAAGTTAAATCTATCGATTCATTTATCCAGAAATACCTGGCGCCACTTGAAGTGAACAAAGATAAAATTGCGACTGGAGACAACGACATCGCACTTCTTGTTTCATCAGGAGTACTGTCTAAGTATTTAAACGACAATCCAAAAAGTAAAAACGTTCCTGAAATCCTTTATTGGCTTTCAATTGCCGAACGCCGCTTAAGTAATTCCTTCTTTTTTTCACTGAGTGATTTATATCTTAAAGATTGCGTAAGGCTTTATCCAAAATCAAGCTATGCTAAAAAGTGTTACCAGGAATACGCAGATAACATCGAATTCGGTTATAGTGGATCTGGAGGGACGGATATTCCTATCGAGGAAAAACAAGAACTTGATGCCTTAAAAGGGGCATTGAAGTAAGTTTTTCTTGAAGTTTAAGGCATCCGTCATTAATATGAAAAAAACACATTAGTTAAGGATTTTTATGAGCGAAGCGACGAAAGATATTCACCATGCAGAAGTAGCTTCGACACCAGAGCTTCCAAAAGAGCCGACGGTCAACGCTGATGGAATCAAGATCTATCCAACATCATTCATTCCAGGCAAAGCTCACATGAATGACTCACGCATTCCTACAGAAAAACTAGACGGACTTACGATCGAAATTCTTCACGTAATCATCTTCTTCGTTTTAACAATTGGACTTTTCTACAGCATGTGGAAAAAACCAAACGTCAGATAGTCATAAATCTTATTTAAATTTTACTGCAATTTTTAGCAGCATCGAGAGCAGATTCGATGATCTCTTTGATTTTTTCAGGAGTCATCTTCACATCGTTGAGTAGTTCAAGAAATTTCACGCGATTTTTTTCGCCGACTTTTGCCAGTGCTAGAAGAAAAGCATCAATCTTCTCCATTCCTTTATCACCCATAACTTTTGCTATATCCTTGAGTTTTCTTGCGGTCGCAGTTTTTGAAAGATACTTCATAATCTTAGCTGCCGCTTTGATCTGGTCAGGTGAGACTTTGGCTTCACTGGCCTTTACGATATTAAACAAACTTCCGACCGTCATTAGGTTTAGTCCGACGTTCATAAGTGCCATTCCTGCAGAAAAACGCGCGTCCTTAAATTCCATCAGCGCATTTTTTGCTTCCATAACAGATTCAGCATCTGCATTCTGGGTCAGGTAAGCGGCTTCAAGGCGATTCATATCCTGATAAGAATTGTAGGATTTTTTACTGTAGTGACCAAGATTGGAGAGCTCCATGGCGGTACCTGCAATTGCACTATATCCAAGGATGGACCCACCTAAAGTTCCAGCTGCTACACCTGCAGTCAGCGATCCTGTAATTAAATAAGCACCTGCAACAGTACCTACACCGGTTAAGAGAAGTGCTCCACCTAAGACAGCTGTACCGACAGTAAAATACCTATCGAAGTTCGCATCGTCGACATCATTTTTGTTGATGTTGTTGATGGCATCACAAATAAGGCCCGCGTATTCAGGATTGTGAAGTGCGACCTGGCCTGCCGCAAACGGATTTATTTTTACCAGATCATTTATGTCATCATCCTTTGAAGTAAGTTTATCTTTCACTTTAGTCGCAATAAAGGCCATGTCTACAGTATCCTTAGCCTGATTCATTATTTTTTCTTCAACTTCTTTGATGGAAGTTTTAACGTCATCAAGCTTTACTTTTTTATGCTTGGTAAATTGAAAGCGCGCAGCTTTCCTGTTTTTTTCTGTATCATCAGATTTGAAACGTTTGATGCTTCCAGCTTCATCTTTAATTGTTTTTGTCAGAAACAGTGGGCCGGCATCTTTAGACACTTCAGACATGTATTGATTGACGTATTTATCAAAATCTTTTTTTGTATTTTCCTTGGTCATATCAGCAGAGTCGTAAATGTAACCAATGTTTTTTGTCACTGTGATTTTTGAGAGTGATGTATTTAAACGGTCAATAGCAGAGTTTAAGGAAGCCGTGGCTTTTTCCGGAGTAAATTTTTCATTTTTCTGGCTTTTTGAAAAATCAATCAAGTCCTGCGCCAGTTTCATTTTGAACTTCGGGTCCATGCTCGAGCAGACGTCAGTTGAAAAAACCGTACCTCTCGTCTGTGTGGATTTTTTCAGACAGACATCATTCAAAACTTCATTCATATCAGGCTGGGTCAGGTAACCTTGTCTCATAAACCCCAGTTTGAATTTCTGTCTGAAAGCTAAAAGTGATTTTGCCGTATTGGTCATAACTTGTTTGCTTAATTTATTCTGGAAGTCCGGCTTTACCATCGATTTCATCGCTTTCATCACGCCGTTGTTAAAATCCAGATAGCTTTGATTCAAGCCTGCGTTTGAAGCGAAGCATGGAAGAGCAGCATCTTCATGCTTTGTCATATTTTGAAAACTTGATTCTAAAATTCTTTCATTTAATCTTCTTTTTGAATTTTTATCTTTTATACATTTTTCAAAATGATTTTTCACCGCTAAAAAGTTTGTCAGCATCTGGTGATGCTTTTGCAATTCGATTCCATCTGGTGAATTTAAGAATTTTTTATTTTGTGGATCTGCCATCATTTTGAAAGTAGCATCAACAAGTTCTTTTCCATGTTTCGTTACCATTTCTAAACTTCCCACGCCGGAAATTAATTCGCGATGAGCAGTAAGAATAGGTAGAAGAGGTGAGGATTCAGACGCAGCAAATGAGGACGCAGTAAACGTCAGAGTCAAACACAGAATAGTTACAATAATTTGCTTTTGTATCATGCCATAGTCTTTTCGGATTATTCCTTGAATTCCTCGAGGGCAAATGCTATAAAAAATACATGAGTGAAACACCAAAAAACCCTAATAAAAATGACCCTTTAACCCTTCTTATGAAAGAGTCAGATGCCTATAATCACCTCGACCAGATTGAAAAATACGTCGAAGGCGGCACCGATCTGTCTGTTTTGCCTGTACAACCGGTTTATTTAGCTCTTAGAAAACTGCCTTTAGATAAGGTTGCTGAGTATCTTCCGAAATTTTCTAAAGAGCAACGAGAAGTGTTCATGGACATCGATCTCTGGCAAAAAGATGACATCGATGTCGAGCATTTTACTTACTGGCTGCAGGCCTACTCAATGGTTGAATCAGATGAAGTAAAAACTGATTTTGTTACATCAGAACAATTTTTATTATTTCTAAAAAGCAGATTTAATGTCTGGACGTTTGATGCTGAAGATCCAAACTATCCTGACCACGATAATTATTTTTTAACTGACGACAATATGCTTTTGCTTGAGTTCGATGAAAATTTTCCTTATGTAGATGAAGCTCGATCACTGATCCGCCACTTGTATTATGAATGGGGAGTTGAAAACGCTTACACGTTTTTATTCAAGATGGTTTCAGACTCATTTCTGATATTGCAGGAAGAGCAGTACCAGCTCAGAAAAGAGCGTATGAGAGACTACGGATTCGTTGATTACATGGATGCTCTTGAAACAGAAAATCCGTTTATCAATATTGATTTTTTAAATCTTTTCATCAAGAAAAAAACACCAGCAACAGGCGGGATTGATGAAGTGGCAAAAAATCAGAACCTGCATAATTCTTCTCTAGTTGCCTTTAAAGATCATTTCAAAAAAGTTATTGATGAGTTGTTAAAAGTTTCTGATCAAAAACGCTCAGACTTTCTGCAGTTCAATTTTGTCCGTTTGATCAATGCCCGTCTTGAGTCACAGGGGTCTTTGAAAAAAGGTTCGATTGCGATGACAAGAACTGGAGCACAGACAAAAAATTTAGTTCTTTTGGGATTTAATTACATTAAAGGTACTGATTTTTTACAGGAAATTCCAGAAGAAGGAATTTTTACTCTGTTTAGCTTCAGTGATCTTTATAAAATCGGAAATTCTCTGGTGAAATTCAATCTTAAAGACCTGAAAAAAGCTCTGACCGTAAATGAGTTTGACGGTGACAGAGAAAAATTTCTCGGTGATTACTGGAATGATTTTTTAGACAATTCATTTGATACTCCAACAAAATTCCACGCGGCAAAAGATGATTCTGCAAAAACAATTATCGAGTTTGAAGAGTACCAGATGTGGTCATACAAAATGAAAACTCTGATACAAATGCTTCCGTTTGCAAAAAAATTCTATGAAACGCTTTCAACATTAAAAGATGAAGGGCGTCTGATGGATAGCTATTATTTAAACTACATCGTTGATGATATCGACTTCGAGGCACTCTTACTCAGCAACTTTGCCAACTATTTTTTGAGCTCATTCAATGAAAAAGTGCCTGCATCTGCCAACGCAAAGTTAGGGCTTACAGTGGATGAGTACAGAACTTTTTCTCAAGGAATTATTTCTAGCGAAGGAAAGTTTGTTCTGACTCCTGAGCTTTTTAAAAAGATTCAGAATTTTACAGAGTCTTATGGATTGAATCAGGTCTTCGATTTCAACAGCTTCCTTCAGGACTTATTAAAGTCACAATTAGAAGGCTATGACCTCGAAGGGATGACTGACGAAGACTATAAGCATGTAGGTGGACCGATCATTCTTACTATAATGAAACACTAAAAATCTTATTTGATAATTTAAGCAAAATGCGAATTTATCATTTGGGCAAGGTTCTTTTGAAGGGCAGAGTCCAGCTTGGTAAGATCAGGGATTAGTTTTTCTTTCAAAACTCTTTTTCTTTCCATCTGCACCAGTGTGAGTTTTTCTGTCTGGGAAAAATTTCTTAGCAATGGGATTTTTTTTGTCAGAAAAATTTCCATCGCACTCAGGCGGTCATTTTCCTGCTCGAGAAAGTGCTGAAGCTCATATTGTTCCCCGACTTTTGTGTTCTCGCGCTCTTTTCTTTCATTATCTTTATAGTCTTCGCTTTTAACATAGTCTGCGAAAACATCTTCAAAACCCTTCAACCCTTCAAACACTTCCGATGAAACCAGCTTATCTCCGATTTTTTTACTCATCTATATCCTTATCGTTCTTTCGTTTTAGATTTAATCTTGGCATAAAGCATATCATTAAGAGTTTCCAGAAAATGTAGTTCCTTGGTTTCCGCATAGAGTTTTTTCTGTGAATCGGCCGAGTCTTTTAACTCTTGAGAAATTTTATAAAGCTCAAGATTTTTAATTTTATCAACTTTAAGCGAGAGCTTGTTCAGAAGTTGCAACTCTTTGTTGTTTGGGCGTTTAACCTTTTTAAAGTAATGCTCGGGAAGATCTTTTACTGATCTGACAGAGGGAAAAATGGTTCTAACATTCCTTCCTAAAATAAGATAAAACGGATAGGGAAAACGTGGGTGAAGGAAATTGGTCAGAATCACTTGCTCAAGATTGATGATCAAAGTTTCAAGATCATCAGCTGCATAGTTTGTCAGGTTTACATAGCAGGGAACTTTACCGATGCGGGAGTCATCAACGACATTCTTCAGGTCATTCACATTGATTCCCTTAAAAATTATTTCTTCAAAAATT
>JACMRM010000141.1 GCA_014376445.1 Bacteriovorax sp.
ACACCGGATTTAATTCTTCCGGATATTTTCTCTTATGTTGAAAGCCGTGAAAAAGATCTTGAATATTCTCTTCCATGGGATCAGATTCAAGCAAAGCCATTCACAAAATGGTCGAAGTTTACTTACAACGTTTCTGACTTAAAAGCCAAGAGTGCTGCACGTGTAAAAACAAATCCTCGTTTAGCTAAAATCGTGCGCAACGTGGACTATTTAAACAAAAAGAAAAAAGAAACAATCGTATCGTTGAATCTTAAGAAGACTCAGGATGAGGAAGCTGCTACGAAAAAAATGGCAGAAGAACTTAAACTGGACGATGAAGATAAAAATATGATGGTGACTAACTTTGAGGACTCTCTTAAAGCTCACGAGAACATTCGTCCAGGTGACATGAAGAAATGGGCAAAAGATTTTGATCAAAGAAAAGAAGAATGGGTAAAAACATTAAGACAGGATGCGGTTCTTGGAGAGTCGGTTTCGATTGCCAACGATATCGTAAAATCTCTTAAAGTGAAGAATACAGCTTCGAAGTAGACCATGCTGGACAATCAAGAAATAAATAGATTACTCGAAATACTAGAAAATTGTGAAGATGAAGTTCTTGCAGTTAAACTCCTTCAGGAGTTTAACTGTTCTTCAAAGCATCTAGGAAAACTACTTTTAAACCTGGATAAAACTCTTTCTCATGATGAATGGAAGAGGCATTGTGACGTCGCTCAAAAAGAAGTTAATGAAGTTGTTGCAAAAATTAAATCGCTTTAAATTCTAATTTAAAGAAGGATGCTTTTAAAATGAGTGATAAGAAAACTGCTCAAAAAGATCGGCCAGGAATTAAAAAAGTACCATCGATGGTAATGCCTGTGGACAAAACGGTTACCAATATTCAAATAAACAGACCTGAGAATTTAAATAAGCTGGTTCTTGATAATCATGGCCAGCGTCCTGCAAAAACACGCACAGCACTTTATAAAGAACTCATTAAAGATGACAAAGTGATGGAGGATGAAGATTATTTTGAATTTTCAAATCCTGCAGCAAGAGCAATCGGTTTAGCGATAGATGCAGTTTTTGCTTTTGTTATTGTCAATGTGGCCATGATGGCAGCGCCAATTGAAGTTAAATTGGTTCATTTATTAATTCTCGATAAATATAAACTTGTTTTTGTGCTTGGAGATTCTGGTCTGCTTCAGATTCTTACTACAGCTAGCATTTTTGCTGTTTTATTTTTTCTGATAGTTGTTCCGGTTGCTTTTTTTAATGTGAGTATCGGAAAAAAAATCACGGGGCAGAGAGTGCGCGGGGATAACAAATATACATTATCATTATCACAGGCATTTAAGCGCGAATTAATTTATAAACCGATTGGGATCGCATGCTTGGCGAGTTTTATTCTTCCATTTTTTGATAAGAAGAAAAAAGCACTTCATGATAAGTTAGCGAAGACATTCGTAATTAAAGGATAGTCAGAACAACCTAATCAACAATCAACTTTTGAATAAAATCCGACTGGGACGAAACAGCATCAAGCGCGACTTCTTTTTCTATAAACCCTTTTTGAAATAAAAACATAATATGCTGATCGAAAGTCTGTCCGCCATTTGTGGACTTACCCTGACCTTGAGAAATAATACTCGGAATGCGGTTTAGATCATCTTTACCGCTGATGCAGTCGCGGATCCCGGCAGATGTCACCATGATTTCCTGAGCGATAACAACACGACCACTTTTTCCGGGAAGCATCCTTTGACCGATGATAGCGTATAAATTTTCGGCCAGTCTTTTTCTGACTTCCGGCTGCTCATGAGTAGGGAACATCGAAATAATTCTTCCGATAGTTGTGACAGTGTTGGTTGTGTGAAGAGTTGAGAAAACAACGTGTCCTGTCTCTGCAGCTTTAAGCGCAATATTCGCCGTAATAGAGTCACGCATTTCTCCAATAGAAATTACGTCAGGGTCTTGTCTTAAAGCGGCCCTGAGACCCGATGAGAAGTCCTCAGTGTCTCTTCCAACTTCGCGTTGAGAGATGCGAGATTTTTTCTGCGGATGAAGATACTCGATAGGATCTTCAATCGTTAAAATATGGGAAGCGCGATTCTCATTGATATGGTCAATCATTGCAGCAAGAGTGGTACTTTTCCCTGAGCCGGTAGCACCAGTCACAAGAATCATCCCACGCTTTTGCATAGCAATTTTTCCCAGAGTTCTGGGCATATCAAGTTCAGTTAAGGTGGGAACTTTCGTATTGATAACTCTGAGAACAACGCCGGTGTTTCCAAAATAGCTAAAAATGTTAAAACGAAGTCTGCATAATTCAGGGATCTGAAAAGCGCCGTCGATTTCATGTTTGTTGTGAAAGGCCTGAATGCTTTCCTGGTCAGCAAGAAGAATCTGAACGATGTCTTTTAAATCTTCGGGAGTAAATATTTTTGTTTGAATCGGAACCAAATCGCCGCGTATACGCAGGCATGGAACTTCACCGGTACGAATATGAATATCAGAGGCCTTGTGTTGCATGGCCACGGTAATGAGAGAGGCAATGTTTTTTACAGTAAATGCCATGTGATTCCATCTTGTCAGGTAGCGGTGATCTTATCAATTTCCAATATGGAGTGATCTAGTTTATTATTGATTGATAATGATAATAAATAAAGTTTTAATTATTCGCTTTTCCAGCTTCGGAGACATTGTTCAATGCTCATCGGTTGTTGAACTAATTCGTCAGAGATACCCGCAGGCGCAGATTGACTGGGTGACGAGAAGTGAATTTGATTATCTCGTTAAACTTAATCACGATGTTCATCATGTATGGTCATTTGATAAGAAGTTGGGACTAAGTGGTCTTTTTAAGCTGGGAAACACTCTTAAGGCCCAGAATTACGATCATGTTTACGATGCTCATAATAATTTGAGATCTAAACTTTTATCTTTCATTATGCGGGCTAGAATTTTTAATCGTCCAGACTGGCTTACTCGCCCCAAGGATAGATTGAAAAGAATTATGCTTTTCACTTTTCGTATCAATACATTTCCGAAACCATTCAAGGGAATTCATTCTTTTGAAATTCCATTAAAAAAATGGGGAATTGAATCAAAACGAAAAAATAAATTCGTTAGCTGGGATTTTCCAGTTATATCGAAAGAAAAAGTTGCTCCGTTTTTACAAAAGAAAAATGAAATTATTCTGGTGCCAAGTGCTGCATGGGAAATGAAGCGCTGGCCTCTGGATTTATGGAAAAAATTAATTGTGATTATGCCTGATCAAAAATTCATTGTCCTTGGCGGAAAAGAAGATCATTTTTGTGAAGAGCTGAAAGCGATTGCTCCTGGACGTGTAGAAAATCTTGCAGGAAAATTATCTTTGGTAGAAAGCTGCACAATTATTGAAGCGGCCGCTTTAGTTATTTCTGCTGACACAGGCCTGTTACATGTTGCCGATGCTCTTGGTGTAAAGGCCCTTGCACTTATCGGTCCTACAGCTTTTGGATTTACTACAGGAAACCAGATTAAAACAATGGAAGTTGAACTACACTGTAGACCATGCACTAAGGACGGACGAGGGAGTTGCTCGCAGGACGTTTATCAAAAATGCATGGTAGACATTACTCCCGCAATGGTTGCGGAGTCTGCTCTTCAACTGATCCGCGGATAGTCTTCCTCATCTCCCACAACAAATGACTTAGGTAAGGTCTTCTTGTTTCTTTAGTTGCAACCATGAGAAGTTTTGTAATCTTTAAACTATTCGGATTGGAGTAAAGTAGAATAAGAAGCTCTTGAATATAATTTGTACTCAGAGTGATATAATTATCAGTGCCGATTCCCAGTTGAACCCCTTTTTTCTCCCACCATGAAAACGGGTGGTCTTTGTAATCCGGGAAAGCTCCAGTCAGTTTTAAATTGGAAGAGGGAAGGGCCACAAGCGATACTTTTTTATTAATCATTCGGTTTAAAACATCATGTTGATAATGCTCAATCTCACGCGCTGTATGAAATTTTGTTTTTAGAAATTTTACCATGTCTGCTGGAGTCAGCTTCATGCCACTTACGATTTTGTCTCTGACTTCCAGATCCTGCCACTCCATATCCATGATTTCATCAAATTCATTACTCTTCTGATCGAGAGCAACACCGTTTTGATTCATCTCCATGATTCGTTGATAGAGGCGGTGAAAATAATAATTGGGATTGATTCCAAGACTCAGCCCATGCTCAAGTGTATCGATGTGCCAGATATTAAGAGCATTATCTACTGCCTGAACACCGAGACGAAGAATTTTCCAGGTTTCACCATGGTGACTTCTGATTCTGAAACCTTGAAATTGCAGACGACGAAGGCCTGATTTCATTTCGAGAAAATGTTTCTTTCTATAAAGTTCGCGTTCATCGCCGACTGTATCTACTTCACTTAAAACTTCCTTCAAATATGGATACTTTTTAAGAATATCGAGAATACTGATTACCTGGTCTTCAAAATGGTCTTTTTTTGAATCATAAGAAGTCTGGTCAAAAAAATTGGACTCCTTTCTAAAACTTGGAGAAAGAATAAAGTTAAAAAATGGTTTTTCAGATTTAAATTTTGAAAAACCTTCATAAAGGCCCAGTACGACATCATCTTCGGTTAAGTTTTCCAGACCGGGGATTTGTTCATCGCTGATTCCTGTACTTCTCGAAAGAGTGAATTTTAATCTGATTTTTCCAACATTATATTTTTCATAAAGTATCGAAGCCATATGATAGGCAGCTTCCACATGCGCTTCTTTAGTTGTTAAAATTAATTTTGAAAGATAGAGGATCTTTAGATAAGTCTTAAACTGCTCGCCCTCCTTAAGTCTGATTAAACGGTCGACATCTTCAACAGATTTTACGGGAATCGAATCTTCACCATAAACTTGCTTGATTTTATCTTCATAAAGTTTTTTATCAGGCCCATCCAATAATTTTTTTAATCTTGGATAAATAAATTCGGCGGATAAAGATCCTGTCAGGTGGATATGCTCCTCATGATATGGAAGTGGAAATTCCTTGAAAAAACCAAAGAATGCCTCTGAAAATGAGTGAGACAGCAGTGTCGAAATATCTACGTCATTATTGTGGAATCCAATAATCAGTTTTCTGAATTCAGAAAGTGATTTTTCTACCAGAGGATTACACTTGAGTTCAGGATGGTAAGTGAGAAGTTCAAGTGTGTCGTTGATTGTAATCCCGTTAGTCTCACTGATGATATCAATGAGTGCAAACTTAATATCTCGGATAACTTTTTCTTTTTTAGCGAACATTATTTTTTCCTGTGGGTCATGATTATGTCGTAGGCTTCCTGGATTTGATTGAAGTTATTGATGGCCTTCTTTTCTAATGTCTTCGGAAGCTTCATCTGGCCGATTTTATCCGGATGCTTGAGCATTGCCATTTTTTTATAAAGCTTTTTGATTTCTTCCGTTTCC
Organism: Bacteriovorax sp.; assembly: GCA_014376445.1. Classification (GTDB taxonomy): domain Bacteria; phylum Bdellovibrionota; class Bacteriovoracia; order Bacteriovoracales; family Bacteriovoracaceae; genus Bacteriovorax. The sequence continues at coordinate 5,436 of JACMRM010000141.1, forward strand.
ATATCTTCATCTGCTTTAAGAATTGTATATGATGTCAGCAGGTCTTTTTTGTGCTCGGATCTTGGAAGAGGAACCATGATGTCTGCGTAGTTTAAATAAAGTGAGAGTTCTTCATAATAGTGCGAATGTCCTTTGGCCCAGAGGTTAGCTTCTTTTTTCAGGATAGAGATGAAAGCTTCTTTAATTGTGTCTTCTGAGTATTGATGAAGAGATGGTACTTCTGAGAAAATGCGCTCTTCTTTTATTTCCCTTTTGCTGTTGATCGTAAAGAGAATTTTTAATTGAAGTGCGATCAAAAACTCCTGCGAACTTACATGGCATTTTTTTGCTACACGATCGAGAAGATTAAATTCCTTGCTCCTGATCTCTTCAATAAGAATAAGATTCAGCATAACAAGACCCAGATAATTTTTTATAGCATTCTGATTTTTCTGGTTGTCCGAGCTCAGATAGCGTAGATAATGTCTCTTTTCCGCCAGCATAATAAAAGAATTAACTTTTGTTTCAGTAAGTGTGTAGGAATAATTTTTAGCAATTTCATTTTGGATTGACTTAGCAAATTCCCCTCCGCCCCAACGTGTCTCTTTATAAATAGCTTCAATTTCTTTAGTGGGAGCTGGTGTTGATTTTTCTTCTGCTTCAACACCTGATGTATTAATTGATAATGAAGTTGAACTCACTTCTTTTCCGGTAATGCCATATTGCGCGCGGAGGCGCTCTTTCTGGCCTTTAATCATGTGATCAATATTATTGTCAGGATCTTTGCTGCCCGGAAGTTTTCCTTTCAGTACTTCAAAAATGACAGGACCTACCACTTTTACAAAGATGACAAAAAAGATGATTCCGATGACAACTCGGATGATAATATCTTTATTAAGAGGCATAAAATATAGTATCATTAATCAGATATAATTTAATAAAAATCCATGATGGGTGAGTGCACTGATGTTTAACTGGTCAATAAAAGAAATAGAATTACCTTTGAAGTTTACTTGGAATATTTCACGAAATAGCTCAGATATTAAAAAAAACTTTGTCGTTAAAGTAAAAAATGGATCAATTGAAGCTTTTGGTGAAGTGGCCTTTAATGTCCGCTACGGTGAGAGCAGAGATCTTATACTCGAAAAATTTGAAGAATTTATAAACAATGCTCCACAAGATTTTAATGGTGTTGAAAGCTTAGTTGCATACCTTGAAACAACTGAGTTGCCTCAGTCTTTGAAGTTTGGAATTGAATCGAGCTTCGTGCATTATATATCAATTTTGTCAGGTAAATCTGTTCCACAGTTAATGGGTACAAATGTTGTTAGTAGCGTGAAAACTTCTTTTTCTATTCCTATTATGGAGATTGGAAAAATTGAAAGTTTTATTAAAGATAATAACCTCCAAAGATTCTCGGTTCTAAAAGTAAAAGTGAATCGTGAGATTGCTCACGATTTTTGTAGCGAAGTTCTTCGTTTAACAAATGTACCTCTTCGTATTGACGCCAATGAATCTTTTGAATCAGCAAAAGAAACATTGCAGTTCCTGGAAAATTTTGGTGACATCAAAAGAATCGAATTTTTAGAGCAGCCTTTGCCAAGTAATGCCCACGAAGAGGCATTAGAGTTAAAACATTATTCTAAAGTTATGCTGATGGCAGATGAGTCGGTGACAAAAGAAGAAGTAAATAGTTATCACGTTGAGAGATTCCACGGCGTAAATATAAAGATGATGAAGGCCGGGGGATATCTTCGTGCCGTTAAACAATTGCGCCAGGCAAAGGTGCTGGGTCTTAAAACGATGCTTGGTTGCATGGTTGAAACGAGTCTGGGAATATCCAGTGCACTTAATATTGCGGGTGGAGTAGACTTCTACGACCTCGATGGCTGCCTATTAATTAAAGAAGATCCTTATAAGCTAGTTAGCGAAGAAAGCGGTAAGATTTTTTATTCTTATATTCAGTAGCTGATTAACTAGAAATAAAGTTTAAAGTCTATATCGAAGCGGTCATAGCTGGCAGTGTTTTTTGCATTGAGAAGTCTTTGCGCAGAGACACCTACATCCATTGGCATATCGAATTGTTTTCTCTTGTAGGCTTCAATTGTTGAAACACCAAAACCAACACGCACCCATCTGCTTTGTGATTCTGTATTACTTTCCAGTGCTGCTCTGACTTTCGCATCAGATACATTTGAGTAAGTTGTAGCACTAGTGTTAGTCACTAAAAGTGATGTATTAAAGTTAAGCCAGTAGAGCGGATTATAAGTTAATGTTAGGGCCGCATCGATTTTATTTCCAAGTTTTTGATTCACAGTTTTTTTCGTTTTAGATAATGGAAGATTTGAATCATTAATCCATCTTACTTCTTTTTGAGAAGCGAATTGGTACGTGTATCTTCCTTTAACATCAAATTGAAAAGTATTATCGAGGAATGAAATTCCTGTGGCAACTTCAGTGAAAGCATCATACTGCCCATCGCCTGTTGAAACATCCTGCAAAGAATCCGGATCATCAGAAGTGCCTGTAGGGAGAACAGCTCCGGCAGAAATAGAAACGCCGCGATCATAAAAATCTGTTAAGCGGTAAATGAAGCCGACTTCAGCATCACCTAAAGCATCCTTTTCCCATTTTCCGATTGGTTTGTAGCCGTAGTAGTTCACAACTAAAGATTGTAAAAGTTCAGCATTTGTATTCGGCAGCTGTAAAGTTAAGTCTTTAACAAATTTTCCGATAGCTGTATCTGGATTTGAATTCCTCATTGTCGCCTGAACTGCGGCAAGATTACTATCTTTGCTTTGTTTGAATTTAATATCTGTTTTAATATGATAAATCGGAAGTGATCCATATACTGTCAAGTGATCAGTTAGACCGAAACCATACCCCAGGCCTTGAGCTGTTACATCGGCCTGTACATCTGCTGAAAATTCTCCAAGAGAAAAGTTATTATAAGATTCTGGAGAAATTTCCCTCAATTCCTGAAAATAAGATTTAATAACTGAGCTGATGTCTTCCAGACGGCTTGAATTAAATTCTTCCTTCAAGTTCAAGGTATCTTCTTCATTTTTGGAATTATACTTTGACTGGATTTTTGAAGCAATAACCTGCTTAAAAACGATCGTATTAACGTTTTTTGGAAGGGTGTCATACGACGCTGCGAAGATATTTTGAATACCAACAGACAGCACGCACACAGTTAATAGGGTAAAAGTTTTTATTTTCATTTATAAAGATTCTAATCGAAATTGGGATATCTCTATAAGGATAATGGGCGTAGTGAAAAAACTACAAATATGCCCACAAAATTTATACACATGCTATATTTTGATCAATGAAAAAAACCTCTTTACTGCCCCTTATTCTGGCATCGCTTTTGATTTTCACGTCATGTGGAAAGGAAAAGCTCACACCTATGGTAAGTGCTAAAACGGTCAATGAATTAAGAGATGATCAACCCATCAATTTCTCGTACAAAGTAGATTCTACCCAGATTGATGAGTACGGTAAAAACACAGGAAAATTCCCGATTTTTGGAAAGCTGTTTCAAGGGATTGCAGTTGTTCTCGCTAACTCAACGATAGCAAGTAAAGGCGGTCATGAGCTGTCTATGGATCCTATTGAAATCGACCTGAATTCAGTGGGAGATATCGATTTCAATTTTATCGACTGGATACGCTTGGATTCACTTCTGGCCTTGATCGATAATGCTAAGAAGAGAGATTCATTAGGGTTCATTGAAAAGCTTGAAATCTATGCGATCCTGGATACACCTCTTAAAAATCATCCACCTGATGAAAACGGTCTGACACGACTTGTGTATTTCGATAAAAAACTTCACCCACTTGAGTGTGACGGACGATGCTTGAATCTTAGAATTGAGAAACTGGACTGGAAAGAATTGATCAGGAACAATCCTAAAATCAAGCTTCTGCCGAAGATCAATATAAATTCTGTTCCTAAAAGTACGATGTCACTGGCAGGGTCGGTGAGTTTTAGTATAAAATTCAACGTAGGTTTTTAAATTTCACTGCAGGGTATTCATGCGTTTTGGTTTTGATGGGAAAAGAGCAACACAAAATTTTCGCGGACTCGGGAATTATTCACGAGGACTGATCGAAGGACTTCTTCAATACTCTGGAGATGAGCTTTTTCTTTATTCACCTAAAATAACTGAAGAGCGTGCATTCAACTGGCTTAAAGAAAATAAAAATTCAAGACTGCAATTAAGAGGGCCCGGTAATATTCTGGAGCAGGCCGTTCCTTCTCTATGGCGTTCATTTTCTATCATTAACGATTTAAAAAGAGACCAGCTGGATTTGTATCACGGTCTTTCCCATGAAATCCCTTTCGGTATCAACGGTCCTGTGTTTAAATCAGTTGTCACTATTCATGATTTGATTTTTCTTCGTTACCCGGAATTTTTTCCATTTATCGATCGTGTAACTTATAAAAAAAAAATCGGCTATTCTGGCCATAATGCAGATATGGTTATCGCGATCTGTGAGCAAACTAAACTCGATCTGATGAATTTTCTTGATATTAATGAAAAGAAAATTGTTGTTCACTACCAAAGCTGTGATCCGATATTTTATGCAGAGAGAACTCCGGCAGAAAAGAAAGAATTAATAATGAAATATAATTTCGAGCGTCCTTTCATTTTAAATGTAGGTGCTTTTGAAGAAAGAAAAAATCAGCTGTTACTGATTGAAGCATTTGCAAAAATTTCAAATCAGGTTGAGCAAGATTTAGTTTTAATAGGGAACGGAAAAAAATATCTCGAACAGTGTAAAAATAAAGTAGAAGAGTTAAAGCTTTCATCGCGGGTTCATTTTCTCGCCAATGTTTCATTTTCTGATCTTCCTATTTTTTATCAGACAGCAGATTTATTTTGTTTTCCATCACACTTTGAAGGCTTCGGTATTCCCATTGTTGAAGCGCTTTTTTCAAAGACTCCAGTTATTACAAGTTTTGGTTCATGCTTCCCTGAGAGCGCAGGGCCTGATTCGGAGTTTATTGATCCACTATCACTCAATGATCTATCTGCTAAAATTTTAAAAGTTTTAAATGATGTAAGTCTGCAGGAAAAAATGATTTCACGCGGTCATAGCTTTGTTCAGAAATTTTCCCGCAAAGAATCTACACTCAAATTGCTTGAGTGTTACTCTCGTCTTTTCTAATCAAAACCGGCAAATTCAGGTTCTAGGAAAAAATTACCGATAAGTCATCAGGATTTCACGGTTGAGATCTTCAATGCGCTTCAAGGATGAATTTAGAAATGCGAGTTTCAACGAATTTAAATTCGATGACTGCTTTGAGGTATGTACAACAGCATACTGAAGAGCAATCTATACAGAATGAGCAGCTATCCTCAGGGGATCGCATTATCCGTTCTGGAATCGATCCTGCAGGACTGGCCATCTCTGAAGGAATGCGTGCAAGACTTCGCAGTAACATGCAGGCAGAAAGAAATTCAAACGATTCAATTTCATTATTACAAGTTGCAGAAGGTTCGCTGGGAGTTATGCAGCAGATGGGGTCCCGCCTTCGCGAACTAGCTATGCAGTCTGCTAACGATACGCTGGGAGATGGTGAAAGACTCGTTATCGATTCTGAGTTTCAGCAATTAAAACAGGAAGTAAAACGTCTTACTGCTTCAACAACCTTCAATGGAAATCACATCATTAAAGGAAGCGAAAGTGTCTACGATCTTCAGGTGGGGATCAATGGCACAGCTCAGAATGACCGCCTCAGATATGACATGGGAAAAGTCATGGATACAGATGGAAACTTTGGAATTGCCAACATCGATCTTAAAACAAAATACTCTTCTCAAAACTCGCTGACAAAAATCGACAAAATGATGACTGACATCGGATCATCACGGGCCCAGTTGGGAAGTATGGAGACAAGAATCCAGTCGGTAGTTCAAAACCTTCAGACATACAGAGAAAATACTTCAGCAAGTAATTCAAAAATCAGAGACACTGATGTTGCCGCTGAATCTGCTAACAGAATCAAATCTCAAATTGGCCAGAGCGCATCATTAGCAATGCTAAAAATCTCTAACGATCAACCAGGTGTTATTTTAAAGCTTGTAAGTTAACAAGCAGGGAGGCTGATGGTAAATGTCGTGCCTTTGCCTTTGTGGCTCGCCACTTTAATTTTTCCGTCGTGTTTATGAATAATATGTTTAACGATAGAAAGTCCTAGACCAGTTCCTTCAATGTCGCTTGAACGCGAAGTATCTACTCTGAAAAAACGCTCGAAGATTCTGTGCTGCTGATCTTCCGGAATTCCCATTCCATCATCGCTGATTTCCAAAATATCAATCAAGCCTTCTGTGTGAGTAGTAACTGTAATATTTCCCAATGCACCCACGTATTTATAAGCATTGTCGATTAGATTGATCATAACTTGTTCAAATAGATTGTAGTCTACGAGGAATGTCTTCGTTCTGAAATCAAAAGTGTATTTAATATTTTTTTGTGGATAGTTCTGTGACAGCTCTTCGAAAAGTCCGTCTATCATCGGCTCTAAAACGATTTCTTCTTTTACTAAGTCTTTTTTCTTTTCTACTGATGTAAGTTGAAGAAGATCGTTGAAGAGATTAATAAGACGTTTTGAATTCTTATCAACTTTATCAAAGATAATTTTGTAATCTGTATTAAAATTTGAATTCTTCTCTAGTTCCGTTCTTAGCGTATGCATCTGTCCTTTCAAAATAGTCAAAGGAGTTCTGACTTCATGAGAGAAGTTAGAGACGAAATCTTCGCGCATTTGATCGGCCAGTTTTCTTTCTGTCACATCATGCATGATGCACAGATAGTTCTGAATGTTTTTTAGAGGAAAAACTTTAATTTCAAAAAATTTCTTAAAACCATCCTGAATAGGGTTAAAAGAAAACTCGTTTAGTTTTTGTGCCTCATTGGTCAGAATTGCTTTCGTTAGAAAATCCTGGAAGTAGAGGTTCCTAGTCACTTCAAGCAACGAAGCTTGAGGTGAATTCTCGGGCAGCGAAAAAAGTTGATCGAAGGCCTGATTAGAATAGAGAATACTTTGGTTCTTATTAAAAATGCAAACCGGATCGTGAAGAGAGTCGAGAAGTATTTTGTATTTTAAATTTTCAATCTCATACTCAGATTGAATAATCTGGTGATGAACATCTCTTTTAGAAAGTGAGTCTTCGATAACAGACCAACTTAACTCTCCACCAGGAGTTGTTGAAGTCTCCAGCTTTTTCAACAGACTTTCAGCTGGAAGGGCAAAAAATTTAATAAACACCAGGTTAAAGATAATAAAGATGGCCCAGACGGTGAGGTATGTTATCCAGAAAGTTGAGCTTATATGGTGCAGATCAAATGACTGTTTAAAGAAGTTATAGAGAAATACTCCTAGAATAAAAAGGAAGAAGGCCTGAAAGAATAAAATTCTTTTATAACGGATTTCAATCATGGCCGACAACGCGGTAGCCGATTCCTCTGATTGTTTCAATGATTGAAGAATAGTCACCAAGTTTTTTTCTCAGTCCAAAAATATGCGTGTCAATTGTTCTGTCTGTGACATGAACAGGGCCGTCCTGAATATACTCCACCAGCTGATTACGTGTTAAAACTTTCCCTGGAGAAAGCATGAAGCAGCAAAGAATTTTAAATTCAGAAAGTGTTAATTCAAGCAGCTGTCCTTCAATCCAGACTTTACATTGATCTAAATCAACCACCAGCTCTTTATGGCGGAGAATATTTTTATTTTCGACAGTGCGATTGCTGATTTCACGGCGACGAAGTAGTGAGCGCACTCTTGCCAGAAGGATGGCCAGGTCAAAAGGTTTTGTCATGTAGTCGTCTGCACCGGCATCAAGACCTTCAACAATTTGCTCAGGTGTACTAAGAGCAGTGAGCATAAGAATCGGCGTTGTTTTTGTAGGGTTGAATAGGCGGATAAACTTGCAAATCTCCATACCATTCACAGAAGGCAGCATGCGGTCTAAAATAAAAAGGCCTGTTCCTGCAGCCTCTTTCCCATCATTGGATTGAATAAAATCCAGGGCCTTTTTTCCATCAGTAAATGCCAGTATATTATGCCCCAGCGCTTTTAATTGATTCTGAATCATCTCACTAATTTCAATTTCATCTTCAACGACGACGATAGTAGAGTTTTCCATTTGTATTTAATCCTTTTTCGGTGTCTTATATTCTGGATTGTGGCGTATATCAGATCCTGACTCCAGGAAAATAACGTCTTCAGCAATATTTTTGGCATGGTCGCCAATGCGTTCTAAATTTTTTGAAATTTTAATAATGCTATAACCTTCATCAAAACTGATTTCATTATTTTTAATCTGGTTAATATGAAGGCGAACGATATCGCGGTTCATAGCATTGATTTCCTGATCATGATGAATCACATCAGTCGCAAGCTTCGTATTGCTTCTTACGAATGAATCCAGGCTGTTTTTAACCATCAAATTAACTTCGAGGGCCAAGTTTTTTAACTGAAGTACTTCCCGGTTAATGATGACCTGGTGGCGTTTAATTTTAACGGCCTGATCACCCATACGTTCAAGGTCAGCATTGATTTTCATCACGGCGATTGCAGTACGAAGATCTTTTGCGGTCGGGCTTTTTAAAGCTAGATATTTAAAACAGGCATCATCAATCAGTATGTGAAATTCGTTGATCTTTTTCTCCAGAGCAAAAATATCTTCCATGCTCTTATCTAAATTAAGTGACCCTGACAGTGAAGCCTCAACTAAGCTTGCCATCTTTAAAACGTGATCACGTAAATCTCTTGCACAAATATCCATAAAAAACTCCTTGCCTTCTCTTACCCGAATCTTCCTGAAATATAATCTTCAGTTGATTTCTCTTTCGGGTTAGTAAAAATATTCGAACTCTGTCCATGCTCAACCATGTTCCCGTAATGAAAGAAAGACGTAAAGTCAGAGATACGGGCAGCCTGCTGCATATTATGAGTCACGATAATAACAGTATAATCCTTTTTGATTTCATTCATCAATTCTTCAATTTTAGCGGTAGCAATCGGGTCAAGTGCTGATGTCGGCTCATCCATTAAAAGTACCGGTGGATTAACGGCAAGCGCTCTGGCAATGCACAGACGCTGCTGCTGACCACCTGAAAGTGAGGTCCCCATAGAGCTGAGTTTATCCTTTACTTCATCCCAAAGGGCAGCTTTTCTTAAGCAGCTTTCAGCTGTCTCAAGTAAAGTTGAACGTTTTGAAATACCCTGCAGCCTTAGTCCGATAACAACATTATCCAGAATAGACATTGAAGGAAATGGATTCGGTTTCTGAAAAACCATTCCGATTCTTCTTCTGACATCGACAACATCGACTTTTTTATCATAAATATTTTCGCCTTCAAGCAGAACTTCCCCGGCCGTACGCGCACCTTCAATTTCTTCGTGAATGCGGTTTAAACAGCGAAGGTATGTTGATTTCCCGCAGCCAGACGGCCCGATGATCGCATTGATTGTTTTTTCGCGGTAATCAACAGTGATTCCTTTCACCGCTTGAAAATCGCCGAACCATGCTTCCAGCTTCTTTGCTTCAAGAATAATTTTAGCGTCATTATAGTTCGTCATTATGAAATTCCTTTCTTGTCTTTAATTTTTGTCAGGATATAACGGGCGAATAAATTCATGGATAAAATCAGTACCATTAAAACAAAAGCACCTGCCCAGGCTTGTTTCTGCCATTCTTTGTAAGGAGAAATGGCGTAGGTGTAAATCTGCACAGGAAGTGAAGCCATCGGCTGATTAAGTCCATAGCTGATATACATGTTTCCAAATGCTGTGAATAAAAGTGGTGCTGTCTCTCCTGCCGCTCTCGAGATTGCAAGAATGATTCCGGTTAGAAGATTCGAGATTTCACCTTTTAAAACGACAAATAATATAACTTTCCAGCGTGGCAGTCCTAAAGCAAGACCTGCTTCACGGATGTGATCAGGAACCAGTTTTAAAATTTCTTCAGATGTCTTGATGATAATTGGAAGCATGATTATACTAAGTGCGATACCACCGGCAAGCGCCGAAAAACTTTTTAAAGGAACAACAACCATCAAGTAAGCAAAGATTCCGATAACGATTGAAGGAATACCACTCATCAAATCAACTGAGAGCTTAAGATTTTTCGAAAGCCTACTTTTTCTGAACTCTGATAAATAAATACCGCAGGTCACTCCGATTGGAACAGCAATCGCAGCACCCAGAATCACCAGACAGATTGTTCCTAAAATAGCATGCTTCATACCGCCGCCGATTTCACCAACTGGTTTTGGAAGTTCGGTAAAAAAATCTAAACTTAAAGAACTCGCTCCCTGGACCATAACAAACTGAATGATCATGAAAAGAGGGATCAGTACTGCCAGGGCGCTTCCCAGAGTTAAAATTAGGAACATGATGTTTTTAGCTTTTCTATAAAGCCTGTAATTCAATTTCATTATTAACCTCTTGAGAAACTCTTCACTATTGTTTTAGCGAAAAGGTTTGAAAGAAAGGTTACTAAAAAAAGAATTAAAGCAAGGTAACAAAGTGAAGAGATATGCAGAGGAGTGTTGGCGTCTGCGTATTCATTGGCCATAACCGAGGCCATAGTTGCGGCAGGTGCGAAGATTGAAGTTGAGATAATAGGTGAGTTCCCGATCAACATCGTTACTGCCATGGTTTCACCAAGCGCACGCCCTAATCCCAGAACAACTGCAGAGCTGATTCCTGAAAGGGAAGGTGAGATGATCGCGAGCTTAATCATTTCAAATTTTGTTGAACCAAGTGCATATGAGGCTTCTTTTTGGTGTGCTGGAACAAGTTCGAAAATAGATCTGCAGATCGAAGAGATTGTCGGAACAATCATGATAGATAAAATAAGGGCCGCTGTTAAAATCCCAATTCCAAAACTTGGGCCCTGGAAAAGTGGAATGAATCCAAAATGCAGTTTTAAAAATGGCGCCAGAGTATTCTTTACGAAAGGTGCGAGATAAAAAATCCCCCACAGACCAAAAACAATACTTGGAATTGCAGCAACCATTTCCACTAAAAGTGAGATGATTCTTGCAAAAGATTTTGGAAGATATTCTGTAATAAAAAGTGCAATTAAAATACTGACTGGAGTTGCGATCAAGAGTGCAATAAAACTTGTAACGAGTGTTCCGAAAATAAAAGGAAGAGCGCCATAACGGTCTTCAACCGGATTCCACTCTTTGCGTAAAAGAAAACTCAGTCCATTTGATTTGATGGCCGGCCATGCTGAATGTAATAGTACAAAAATGATTCCTAAAAGAATTGCAATAACTACGACAGCGATGGTTCTTAATATATAAAAAAGAAGGGCGTCCTGAGTCTTAGATTTCAATTTAACCATAGGCCTATAATCGACAATTTTACTCAAAATTTAAAGTCTTAAATGTCAGGATTTAGTTAAAAGGGCGGGGATTGATGCTCCCCGCGCGTAGAATTCTTTCTTAATGAGCGGTTTGCGTAACGTAGAGTCTAAAGCTCTTGTCTTTGGAACGGCGGATTGTACATTTTCCACCCTCTTTGCTTTCAACTAAAAATTCGTAGAAGTCTGGGAGAGTGTCTGCGATTTCCAGCACTGATTTTCCTTCGTGCTCTCCAAAATCAACATAGACTAGTTCTTCGGCAATGATGCCTGTTAACGGACTAATATCAGTTGTCGCCATTATTTCCCTCCATAGAATTTCTTGGCAATTAAAAAATCTGTAACATCAGTGTTTCATATCGAAAAACACTTTGAAAAGAATTTTACGCTGGATGAATTTACTCTGATATTTGATTAAAGCGTTTTGAAAAAGTTTTTGAAGTAAAAAACGATGAGTTTGAACTCTTGCGGGTACTGCTCACCTATTAACAGACGAATCAAGTCCAGGCTCTTGTATAAAGATTCAGCTTTTCTGAAAGGACGGTCGGTTGTCATCGCTGCCACTGTATCCATCACGGAAATCATCATTGTTTCAAAACCAAAAATATTATTGGGATCATCTTTTGACGACAGATTCATCTGATTAGTGAGTGTGCTGTAAATGTGGTGGTTCTCGATAATCTTTAAATGATTCGGCGGCAAAGGCACTCTGCCTTTTAAAATATTAACTGAAAGGGTAGGGTGGCTTGCCAGAAGATTTTTATCTTCATCAGTCAGATCTTTGTCATTGAATTTTTCTACGGGGATTGCCGACATTCCGATATCCTTAAAGTAACTGGTAAGGAAAAAGAGCTCAATGTCTTTATCAATATACATGCGGGAGTTTTTCATGACTCCCAACAGAAATAGTGTTGAAAGAAATGGTTGGGCAAAAATATAATGGTGGCCCTGACGGATATATTCTTTATACAGGTCTTCATGAATTTGTGGTTTATTAAAAAGAAAAGTTGCAAGGTTCTTTGCACTTTGAACCTGAAGATTCAAAACATTGTCATCAGTTGGGTCTTCATAAAGATAACCCATATTCAGCGTCAGCAGATTAGTTTGCAGTCTCGCTTTTTCCAGCGGGTCTCCAATTGAAAGAGAGCGCGTGACATTGGTTAAGTTTTCCTGCTGGGCAAATCTGAGTAGCGTTCGGTCGTCCTGCATAACAAACAAGTTCGCCATTTTTTTCTGGAGAAGCTCCTTTAACAACTGAGTATTAATTTCTGCTTTCTTGTGAAGAATCACTTTCAATAATCCATCGACCTGTGCATAAATATCACAGGGAGTTTCAGCAATAAAAAAAATCTCCCTGAAAGAAATCGGAGTCAGTTTAAAATTGAGAGCATTCTGCTCAAGAATATCAAATGGGTTTTTCATTATTTTCAAGTATACCAGAACCCGAAGACTCTCCGGTGCCCCTGGGAAAATTTAGCTTCCCAGGAGTAAAACTTAATAATTTAATCGCGTGCCTCAAAAAAGACCCAATTCTTCATCTCTGAAGCCTGGCCAAATTCTTCAAAAAAAGCGTGATTTCAGGCTTCTAAAAAAATCATTTTTTTCTCCACATCTGTTCAAGCGACTGAACTAAAATGTTTTTACATGAACACTGATCGGAGAATTTATATGACAATACGAGGCGTAGTTAATCCACAAAGTCTGAAAGACTATCTCGGTTCAAGAGATCTGACAGAGCATTTGAAGCTGACAAAAGAATTGTCATTTCACTGGGCAAACTGGGATCAGACTTGTCTGGCGCAAAGACGTCATTATAAAAACTTCAACAATAATTTTCACCTGCTGAGAATGAACCAGGCGCTTCAGGAGCTGAAGTCAAAACCAGTATGGTTATGTAATAAAATAAAAGTGATTAAAACAGATTTATTTTCTCTCTATGAGTCTTATCTCGACAGCCGTTTACGGCTGACCTGGTTTGAAAGAAAGGAAGAAATTCTGTTTTCTTATGATAGTGAGCAAGGCCCTTATTACACTCTCACATCTATGAAATGGCTCGACAAGGATATCTATTCTCAATTCGTAATGAGAAAAATTCTTCTTGAACACTACACGCTCCGATCATTCCGCCTGAACGCTACTATACCAGTCCAGTTCAAAATGGACAATGACGTTCAGACCTACGAGAACAAGGTTGAGATTCATCAGCTGTCGGAAATGGGTTTTATTTTCAAGGTAAATGACAAGAATTTTTTAAACAAAATAAAAAATTCGAACATGCTTGAGATGTCGATTCCTGTCAATCCGTACAAGCGAATCGATGCTATGGCCATTGAAGATGTCTTCAAAAAAATCGACCAGCATGAAATTTCAATTGAAAAAGACCCTATGCTTTTCAAGCTTGAATCGCGAATCTTAAATTTCTACGGGAATTTAAACAACGCCAAGAGAAGCGCCGATGAAGAATTCTACATCTTCGCACGCTATGAGGATTTACTTCCAGCTGGGCATGAAACGGAATTGAAGCAGGTTTTTGCTCCACTTGTGGAAAAGACCAAGAATCATTTTATTGCTGATTTAAATGAATTTGAAAGATTGAAACTAAACAAGCAATTTGTAAAAAAGACAGCTGCGTAATCTGCTGTCTTTTTTACCTGTATTAAAAATTTACTTCATTAGTATGTCTTTAATTCCTACAGCACCTAACAGAAATTTTTTGTTAACTAAAATGTGAAGTTTCGAAATAATCTTTCCCCCTTTGAATAGTTTCCATCCATCTTTTGATTGCGTAAGCTCCATTTCATATTCTTTTCTTTGACCGTTAACTCCGTTGAACAGAGTATCAATCGTCACTAAACCTCCACGTTCGTTATCAAAGTTATCGCTTTTAAGACTGAGGACAGTGCGCTCCCCTCGTTGATCGAGGACAAAGCCAGATGTGAGAAGCTCTGCACTTGGAAGAAGCTCGCGGTCTACTCTTTTGCCATCGAGATAGTTGTCTTTATAGAAGGCTTTGATTGTGTTTAGTTCGTCGTCTGATTGAACGACCATATTGAAGACTTGTTTATTATCGTCACTGGTGATGGTTGCGATCACATCTTCTCTTGCGAGAACTTTTCCAGAGAACATTAGAGTGACAAATAAAAATAGTGATAGTGATGAGTTCATGTGATTTTCCCCCGAGAATTGCATTGTGTACGGATTGAGTAAATGCAGTCTGAGTGCCAAATTTTCAGTGTTATTGTGACACCGAAATGGTCAAGAATCAGGTGATCGCAGAACTTCGTGGAGTCTTTTTGTCGCCTAATGCGTCTCTATAAGCCATAAATTGTGGTCAAAATAGGAGGACTTTATGATGTCTTAAGGTGTTGAATCAAATAGATTAAAGCACTAATTATAAAGAGAAAGGCTAAAGAATTTTTAGGAGTATCCGATAGGAATAGTACAATAAAGAAAACGTGTATTGGTATGAAGGAGGTAGTCACATGGGTGATAAGCACGAAAGTAAAAGTAAGCACGGAAAAAAACTTACGACGAAAGAAAAGAAAGCTCAAAACCATTTGAAGCTTATGCAAGGGTCGAAAGACAAGAATGCAGTGACAGCAACTGTTGCTTCGAACGATTTTAACAAAGACAAAAAAGCGGCGTGATATTTTAGGTCACAACCGTTGGCGACTTTATAAGGCCTGTGCTTATTAGCATGGGCCTTATTGTTTTTTAGACGATAGCTAATTTTTTATGAACGATAATTTCGGAAGGGTTTAGCTTGCACTGATACACGAGAACTTCTACACCTTCTTTCATGACCTCTTTAAGGAGCCTACAATAGGCAGGATCGATATTTTGTTCGACCTTAAATGAATGGCAGTCCTCTCTTTGAACAATGAATAGCATGACCGTACGAATGCCTTTACGCTTAAGCTCCAGCAGCTCGTTTAAGTGCTTCTGGCCTCGTTCCGTGACAGAGTCTGGGAATAAGGCATAATTCTCATCATCTATTAATGTCACGTTTTTTACTTCTACATAACATTGATCTGATTCAGTGTTTGATAAAAGAATATCAATTCTGCTTTGTCCGATTTTTGCTTCAGGTTTTAAATCAGCATAACCCTGAAGCTCTGTGATCACGCCGTTTTTTATGGCCTCGATTGCAAGGTGATTAGTCAAGGAAGTATTGATGCCAATCCATGTCTTACCGTTGTGAATCATCTCGAAGCTGTATTTTAGTTTGCGTTTAGGAGAGTCATGAAAACTCATGAGTGCATTCCAACCTTCACCTAAACAGGTCTTCATAGTTCCGGTATTCGCAGTGTGGGCCACAACAATATTGTCGCCCATTTTAATATCTGCGAAAAAGCGCTTGTAACGTTTTAAAAAAGTGCCTGCGTGAAGTGAATTTTTAAATTTCATAATAGGTTACTAATTTAGTTTAAAAAAGATTTCTAATCAAGAAAATTGAGTGTGAAAGTGAATTGGTGATAAACTGTCACTATTATTGTTTTAAGGATGAAAAATGGGCCAGATCTTAGTCATTTCTGACAATGAAATTCTCAATCAGCTGTATGTGACCAACCTGGAAGTTTATCTTGGTGCACAGGTGACGCTAGTTGATTCAACGAAAAAAGCTATTGAAGAATTTAAAAAATCGAGAGCTGATGTCATTGTTACAATGAACAATATCAACGGCCAGGATTCTGCCGGAGAAATTCACAATTATCTTGCAACTATAAAACACAAAACACATTTGATCGTAATCGGAAATCCAGGCAAGGAAATTGAAAATATCATTATCGTCCCAAACTCATACAATCTGCAGAACCTAATCCGTTCATGTGCACAGCTTCTGGGAGTAACGGCAAAAGACATGGCCGAAAAAGATGTTCCTCAATATTATCCTATTGAAAGTCATTTTTTATCGAAGATCAAAGAAGTACCCTGTTCAGTTTATATGCAGATGAAGAGTGGTGAGTATACGATGGTCGCCAAACGCGGAGACCTGATCGGCCAAACTATTAAGCAATTTGCGAGTGAAGGGATTTCCAATTTATACGTCAATAGTCTCGACAGACTTCTTATCATCAATATCATTTCCACTTCCATCGTGGACTTTTTAAAGAACACTGACGGAATTGAGACGAGTACTAAGAGTGAAGCTTTAAAGACCGGATTTAATTTTGCGGCCATAGCGTTCAGCGAATCTCCTGCAGTTACTACAGAAATTATGAACATTGCTTCTGCCTGTACGAAAGTCATGGCAGAAGTTGTCAATGAAACCCCAAGTTTGAAAAAACTTTTATCGATTTTAAATTCTCAGCGCGACGGTTATATCTACACTCACTCGATTCTTGCAGCATTTGTGAGCAATCATATTATTAAACGTGTTTCATGGGGAGGTGACTCTCACATTGAAAAAATTAATTTTGTGCTTTTTTTTCACGATATTATGCTGGCACCGATTTATTTAAAGTATCCGCATTTAAAATATGAAGAAGATCTTTTATTCTCTGACCAACTGAATGATAAAGAAAAAGAAGTGGTCTTAAATCATGCCCGCCTGGCCGCTGAAATAATTGTTACATACAAACGTGCACCGATCGGTGCCGACCTGCTGATTAAACAGCATCATGGCATCACCAATGGAATCGGATTCGCCATCGATTTCAAGGATGATATTTCTCCGCTTTCAAAAATTGTGTTAGTTTCTGAAGCTTTTGTTGAAGAATTCATGAAAGGCCGTGATGAAAAAGCAGACTATGTGCTGGACACCAAGGCCATCCTTGTAGTGTTACATGATAAATTCAAAAAGACGACTTACAAAAAGATCATTCAAACACTCGAAAATTTTCCGGGGTAACTTTTACACCTGTCCACGCTTAAGTGCTTTTTCCAGGGCACGAAGAGGGTCTTTAAAGTTCCCTGCATTGTAAACACGTTTCATATTCGTGAGGATGTCTTTATATTGTGTAGGTGACTTCTGAGTCAGGGCCATACGTGAAACAAAGTTGCTCGCCAGAATAAAGATGCATGAAATCGTTGTGAGTCCTGAAGAGGTCAGCCCTTTTGGAAATCCATCCCCTGTGGGATGCTCATGTTGCTCCATCAAAATAAAATCCACATCAGAAAAACCATTAAAAAAAGTTGAAAGCTGAGCTGCCTTCTGTGGGTGATGTTTAAAATCTTCTTGTTCTTCTTCAGTTAACATTTTCAGGTTGGGATCATTGAGTGATCTTATTTTAATAAGATCATCATTCGACATTGAAATATCCTGCAGAAGCGAAGCGAGAATTAATTTCCCGCGTGTCATGTCAGCAGTCCAGCCCATATTTAATAGGACTTTTTCACAGACGTAAGCAGTCGCTACACTTTGCTCTGCGAATGTAATGTTGCCGGTTTCGCTCACTCCATCGAGCAGCTCTGAAAGGCTGTCAAAAGTGCGCACCATATTTGAAACTGAATCAATAAATAGGTGAGCGAGTTTATTCACTTCATCGGATACACTGACTGCTCTGACAAACTGATGAATGAAGAAAGCAGTCTTTAAATGCAGGATCAGATATTTTTTTCTATCGAGAAGTTTTGCATCGTAAATCTTAAGAAGATTTTTTATGGAAATATCCAGAAATTTCAAGTGCTCATCTTTTCTTAAATAAAGATATTTAATATTTTTTCGCGAGTAGTTTTGAATAATCTGATGAGAGTAGAACTTATCCTTCGAGATAACTTTTCCAAACTTTGTTGATGTTAGTTCGATATAAACATCATAAGGCACCTGCTCAAAGAGATAAAAATTGCGGAGCCTCATCGGGTGCAGATCATCGCGCGAGAATTCCAGAATAGACTCTTCAAACTCTTCTTTCTTTACCCAATCGATGGCAAGGTTTAAGGCCTTCTTGAATTCATCCAGCACCAGAGGAAGTTCCACCAGCGCACTGGTCTGCTGGTTTTGAATCATGGCATTAGTCAGCTGGGATTTTACAGAGTTTGGCGTGCCGATAAAAACAAAAGGGCGGACGCCCAGCGTTTCATTAATCTGGTTGTAGAGATCTTCAACTGAAATATTTTTATTGTCGATGGAAACAACGATGAAAGAAAAGGGCCCGTCATCCATCAGCATGTCGCTCAAATCTTCCGGTTTTTTTAATCCGACCAGCTGCACTTTTGGATAATTGTTTCCCATTAAACGCAAAATGTTCTTGTCGTCTTCGGGGGTGTTACCAATAAATAATGCTTTCAATAGCGACAACTCGTGTTTCGTAAGTGATAATTCAGGGGCTTTTCTCATTATAACTTCAATTCGAGCAATATGATGAAATTTACTGATTTTATGAAAAAATCAGCACTTGCCCAAAGGCCATCAGTTATGAAATCACCAATGAAAATGGACATCGCTAAAAACCTTATTAATTTAGGTGCAGTAAAGTTCTCTCCCCAAAACCCATTTACTTACGCTTCCGGGCTCAAGGGGCCTATCTACTGCGATAACCGCCTCATACTTTCGCAGGTAGAATTCAGGGATCTGGTCATCGCTTCATTCATTAAAGTAATTGAAGAAAATAAACTGAGATTTGATCACCTTGGAGGAATTGCTACTGCAGGGATTCCTCACGCAGCTTTTGTCGCAGATAGAATGAAGCGGTCTATGGTTTACGTAAGACCAAAAGCAAAAGATCACGGAGGGAAAAATCAGGTGGAAGGTTTATATAAGGCTGGGGATAAAGTTCTTCTCTTTGAAGACTTAGTCAATCAAGGTGCGAGCCTCGAAGATTCTATGACCGGTTTAAATGGAGCTGAACTAAGTTGCGACGCTTGTCTCTGTGTGGTGGATTACGAAATGATTGGTGCTCAGGAACGTTTACGTAACCTTTCTATTCAACTATTCGCACTGACAGATTTTACCTCATTAACAATGGCCGCATTCGAGTTAAACTTAATCAACCAAGACGGATTAAACCTTCTCAAAGAATGGCACGCTGATCCTAAAGCGTGGTCTGTGAAATTCTAAAAATTAATTTAGAAGAAATTTGCTGGCGGGACTTTTTTGTTTGCAGTAAATTAAGAATAATTTGTATGACCAAATTTATTGGAGGATCTATATGTCTTTAACGGCAAAAATCGAAGTTGACGGGAAAACTCTTGAGTATCCGGTTACTGTGGGCTCTGAAAAAGAAAAAGCAATCGACATTTCTAAACTACGTGCAGACACAGGATGCATTACTATCGACCACGGTTTTTTAAACACAGGTTCGTGCGCATCTGCGGTAACATTCCTTGATGGAGAGTTGGGAATTCTTCGTTACAGAGGATATCCAATTGAGCAGCTTGCAGAAAAATCTTCTTTCT
>JACMRM010000142.1 GCA_014376445.1 Bacteriovorax sp.
AAAGATCTTCAAGAGTAATTTCTAGAGACAGATCATGACTCGTCTTACTTTTTGAAAATGATTGACGTCAACTCATGTCTTGCATAAAATTCTATTTACATAACAGTTATCATGGTGATTACCAAAAACTTTCAAGCAAAAGACCTCTAAAGGACATGTTAATTTATTATAGATCTAAACCAATAATAGACTTAATATCATCCGGTTCATCACTCAAAACTTCCAGACACGACATCTGATAAACACACGAATCGATCGTCGTTAATGCTGCCGGATGATAGTTCCCTGAATTCTTAACTCCACCAAATGGAAGTTTCGCTGAAGCACCAACTGTAGAGCGGTTAAAATTAATTAATCCTGAATCAATTTCTTCAACACACTTCTTGAAAATTTCTGTATCTTTCGTAAAAACTGCCGCAGCTAATCCATACTCAGTGGCGTTTGCAATCTGAATAGCTTCATCAATGGTGTCGTAAGGAATGAAAGTCACGTTAGGGCCGAAGATTTCGCTGTGGAGGAATAAGCTGTCGTTGTTCCATCTTTCCGCAAAGTGAATTGACGGACTCACGTAATAACCTTTTTTAGGTTTATCAAGAAGCTTTCCGCGCATGATCTCCAGGATCCCTTCGCGTTTTGCCATCCCCATGAATAATAAATAAGAATCCACAGCACCTTGGTCAACAAGCGGACCCATGAATGGTTCGCGTGCATATTCAACGGGGTGATCGATGATGATTTTTTTCGCCATTTCATGAAACTTTGAAATAAATTGTTCCTGAATACTTCTATGAATTGCAACAATTGATGTTGAAGTACAGCGCTGTCCAGAGCTCAGAAAGCATGATTTTAAAAGTTCTTGTTGAGCATGATCTAAATTCGCATCGCTATGAAGAATTGTTGTATTTTTTCCACCTAATTCTAATGAAACCAGTTTTGATAAATCGTGGTGAGTTACTTCAATGATTTTTTTACCGACTTCTTTCGAGCCTGTGAAGAAAATTGCTTTAATTGATTTTTCTTTTAATAAACGACGTGCAACTTCCCCGTCACCTTGAATTAAGTTTACAACACCTGATGGAAATCCAGCAGTATGAAAACATTCAAGAAGAAGCTGAGCAGAGTAGCAAGTTTTTTCTGAAGGCTTGAAAATGATCGAGTTTCCTGCAACTAGTGAACTTAGTATTTGTCCGTTAGCTAGATGGCATGGGAAGTTGAAGGGGCCGATGATTAAGCTTACGCCAAGAGGCTTGTAAACAATATGCCCGTTTGTTTTTGGAAGAATGCCATCAATATGCTTGTTGGCAATTCGCGGAAGTGACTCGTCAATTGTCACAGAAACTTTTGCAACAACAGAAGCAGCTTCAGTCCGTGAATCCCATAGTGGTTTTCCGGTTTCATAAGCGATTGCTATGGCGATTTCTTCCTGTCTCTTTTTTACTTCTTCAGCATAAGCGCGAAGAAGTCTGTTGCGTTCTTCCTGTGAAGTCTTTTTCCATGTTTTGAAACCAGCATTCGCTGATTCAATAACACGATCTACATCGCGGTAGTCTACCGGCGCTTCCCATAGTGCAAGCGATGTATCAGCAGGGCATGAGCGTTTGATAATATTTTCAACTGCCAATGGACCAGAAGTCGCAGGAAGGTGAAAAGAATTGTTATAGTAATTTCCAAGAATTTTATATTTTGTCATTTTATACCTACAAGTAAGTTGCGAAAGTTTTAAAGTCTTCTGTCAGTCCAAGCTCTTTTGCTTCTACAGGGTCGATGATAAACTTTGCGGGATTTCCCTTGTTTAGATTTCCGGAAATGAGTGCCGCTCTAAAGCCGCCATCTTTCGCCGGAAGACTTGCAAGGATTGAATCCTGATCACTTTTAATAATTGAATCACGAATTAAGATTTCCACTTCAAATAAATCTTTAACCGGTGTGATCTCTTTGAGTTTTGCCCTGAAGTGAGGTCCGCCGTCGAATGGATCTACTTCATTAGTGTACTTAAATCCGACATTTTCCAGCATTCTTTTTACCGGCGCAGTTTCTTCACCAACTTTGCCGATGGCATTTCTTGCTTCAATTGGAAGAAGAGTCATGTAAATTGTATCAGCGGGAAAGAGGCTTAGAATAAACTCCTTGTTGCTGCGAGAGAGAACGTCTGCTTCATGGTATTCAAGATTTAGAAAACGTCTTCCAATCGCTTCCCATAAAGGCGCGTGACCTTCGTTGTCGAATGGAGGCATTAGTTCAGAGTGAATCGTATCTTTGAATTTAGTCTTATTCATTCCCATGTATAAAAAGCGTACGAACGATAATTGCTTTCCAAGCTTTTTTTCGCTTTTTCTAAAATCAGTATCGAGAATCAAACCGCCGATTTCTGTCGGACCATTTGTGTCTAAACCTAACTTTAAAGTTCCATGAATAAAGCCTGTGTTAAGCGACTGAGAAAATTTATTTTCCTGTGAAACAGAGAAAAAATAATGAGGTTCTTGTTCAGTCCCGTGCTGGGCATGAATCATTGAAGCACCGATAATTCTCTGGGATTTTGTATCTTCTAAAACAAACAGGTAATAATTTTCCCAAAGTTTTTTAGAAGGCTTCGTGAACGCTTTGATTGAACTTTCGATTTTTGCTTTAATAATCTCCTTGTCTTGAGGAAGATTAATAAAAAGCATCAGATGACTTAAATCGTAAAGATCATCAAGGTCATTTAGGCTTGCAGATCTAAGAATATACATAAAACATCCTAATTAATTGTCTCAAGAACAGTTTTTTCGACAATTGAAAAAATATCTTCGATGTGAGAGTCAAGAAGTGGCAGGGGAAGTAAAAAACGAACGCGAGTCGGTTCTTTACCTGCCGAGAAAGAAATAATTCCATTCTCAAAAAGCTTCTTCATAAATTTATTTGTTAGATCAACTGATCCATCGCCGACTTCAAACGAAAGCATTGTTCCAATACCGCCGTAGTAAGGGATTTTTCCTTTGCAACTTCCTTCTGAAAGCATTTTGAATTTTGCTTTAAATTTTACTTCAAGTTCCTTGATTCTTCCTTTCTCACCGTAGAAATTTCCTTCACGCAGGTATCTTACGATCGCTTTGCCGGCGTTCAGGGAAGAAATTGATCCGTTGAAAGTCCCAGCAATAAGTCCTGCTTTTGGATTTAATTCTTCAGTGTAAAAAGTTCCTGCGGCCTGAAGTACTTTTCCGATTGTTACAACATCAACGTACTCATCAAGTTCAAACATTTGATAAGCAAAAAGTTCTGTTGTCCTAGCGAAAGACTGAACTTCATCTATCCAGACGTAAATTCCGTTTTTCTTCGCCCATTCACAGATCGCTTTGTAATATTCTTTTGTTCCGAAAATAAATCCGGCTTCACCTTGAATCAACTCAATCGTCAATCCGCAGTAAACGTTGCCATTTGTTTCAATTAATTTATCTAAGGCTTCAATAGTTTCTTTTATGGCGTCAGAAGGATTTTTTGTATTGAAATGAGGGACGTGGTCTACCTGAATTGATTTTGGCATTCCTTCTCTATAGGCTGGATTATAAGTCACATCCTGCATAGCAATCGATCTTCCAGCAAAAGATTTTTGAAAAGCGATCAATCTATAATTTGGAGCTTTTTTCTGCCAAAGGATTTTTAGTGCGGTATCGCCGGAAAAAGATCCCGAGCAAGAAAACCAAAAGTGTTTCAAACGTGATTTTTTTACAGAGTCTAGCAGGACTTTTGAAAGTTCATACGGCTCCTGATATGAAAGGAGATTTCCGCACATCATAGTATCTGATGTTGCAGCTTCTAAATTTGATTTAATATAAATCGGGTGAGAGTGGCCAAGAAGGTTTATGCCGATAGCATTGATAAGATCGAATTTTACAGAACCGTCGATCATTTCAACGAAAGGTCCGTGCCCGCGGCCAGAGGCCATGAAATGATAAAAAAACCCGCGTCCTTTTAATGCTTCATACTCTTTTAGTTTTTGAACAAGAATTTCTTTTTTTCCTTCATCAGCAGGCTTAATTTTATCGAATTTTTGCTGCTCTAATAAAATAGCAGTGAAAAGCTTATTAAAATGCTCGTTAATATCGGGTGATTGAACTCCAATTGTCATAGTCACTAATCCTTTAATGGTTGAAAGGCCTGCTTAAGAGAGGAACACTTTTTCTCGCTTGCAAACTCTAGGGTCTGGGAGATAATTAATTTATGAAAAATATTAGCACAACCCCAATAACAAGGCCATTGGCAGAAGCCAAAGTTGCAACACCATCTCCCTCTCAAGGAAGCTCATTTGATGAGCTTTATTTAAAAAAAGATTATAAGGGCGCAGCACAGTATCTACTTAAAAATAAGCAACAGATTGACTCGGGTATTTTTCACTACAATCTTGGAACGGTTTATTCAAAAATGGGTGACCACGCCATTGCAAGATTCCACTTGGAAAAGGCGATTCAGGAAGGTTATATCAACAGCGCTTCACTCAATAATCTAACCTACGTAAAATCCCAGTTACAAGTGGACGACCTAACAACATCAACTAGTTTTCCGGATGAATTGATCAGCACTGCTACTTCAATTCCGGCCGCCGGTTATATTTCAATGACTCTTGTTTTAGTGGTTTTTTTTGTACTTTTAATCAGACTGAAAAAAATTGAAAAGAAATGGGTGATGATTGTCTTAATGATCCTATCGCTTACTCCGTTCTTATTTTCAAATTTTTACGTAAAAAATATTAACTACGCAGTCGCTCTTCAGGATATTCCTCTTTATGAAGGCCCTTCAAAGATTTTCAACGAAAAAGGAAAGGTGCGCGCAGGTTCCAAAATTGTTGTCGGACAATTTAAGGACGGATGGTTCCAGGTGGAATTCCCGATATCACTGTCAGGTTGGATTAACAAAGATCAGTTAGGTTTATATTAGGCATAAATACCGGAGTCATTATGAATTCGTCTTACGAAAAAGAAGTCAAAGAATCTGGCACACAAGATAATACACTCTCAAAGAAAATTGATTTTGGGATGATGAAATATTTATGGATGGCCAATCCGTTAAGTAAAGTCCGCCGCGATTCTATTCCACGCTTTTTAAGAAATGTCGAGCTTCTCAAAAATTTCTCAGACAACGAACTTCGCATCCTCGCAAAATACATGCACTCAAGAAAATTTTCTCAAAGTGATATTGTTTTCCGAGAAGGCGAAATCGGAATCGGATTTTATTTTATTTTCTCAGGTTTGATTGAATTGAGCAAAGCTGATTACGGACATGATGTAGGCGAAGAAAAATTTCTTATTCTCGACGAGTTTAGCTACTTCGGTGAGATGGCGCTTCTTCAGGACGGTACTCCCAGATCTGCAACTGCGGTTGCTAAAAGCCCGTGCGAGCTCACTGGTATTTTCAAGCCGGACCTTGAGCATTTAATCGAAAAATACCCCGTGATAGCCGCCAGATTAATTCAGTCTATTTCATTGGCACTTGCTGACAGGCTTTATTTTTTAACTGAAGAAGCAAGTAAGCTGAGTAGGCGTCTTCGTAAATTAGAAAGACAGATGGCAGAAAAACAAGAAGAGATTAAATGATTTTAAGCAGCCGAAAAAACATTGTAAAAATTCAGTTGATTTTTTTTGTAATTGTTTTAATTTTATTCTGTTCACTTGTTCTAGCCCTGCCAAGAATTTCTATTCCTATTTCACTTGCCTATATTTTAGCGCTAGCTCTTACTCCCATTGTAAACTGGTTGATGCGATTTCACGTCAGCAAAACAAAAGCGACAGTCATCGTTTTTTTAGTTCTCACGATTCTCATCGGGATCCCCTTATTCAAAGTCATTCCTGTTTTATCGATGCAGGCAAAAGATATTCAATACTCTCTGCCGGCAATTGAACGCTATGTAATTTCTCAGTACGGACTCGTGACAGATTTCATCAAGGAAAAAACCGGACATGAAATTGCAGACGGATATATTTTTGAATCTCTAAGCCAGCTTGAAACATGGTCGAGCTCGTTTGTAGTAAAACTTCCCAATTACCTGGCGACACTTCTCGAATGGATCTTCCTGATTCCATTTTTTACTTTTTTCCTCATCCGCGACGCTGATGTTTTCAAAAAAACTCTGTTGAGTTTTACACCGAATACAATCTTCGAAAGATTTTATTATGTTATTCACGTCTTCAACCGTCAGTTAGGGAATTATTTTTTCGCGAAATTTGTCGAAGCGATGATCGTCGGAGGAATTATCTCTATAGGTCTTATTTTCATGGGTGTAAGTAACGCTGTCATTCTCGGATTTGTGGCCGGACTTACCAACATTGTTCCATACGTCGGACCTGTTTTGGGAGTGATTCCCGCTTTAGCATTAGTCATGCTCGAATATGGGTTAACTTCACAGCAGATGGGTGGAGTCTTGATTCTTTACGCTATTGCAAACGCTGTTGACGCCTTCTTTGTTTTCCCGTTTTTGGTATCAAAAATTGTCAATCTTCACCCGATGATTGTCGCGATTTCCGTGATCGCAGGATCACACTATGCAGGAATAACGGGAATGGTAATATCTATTCCGGTAGTTGCCGCAATCAAACTTATTATTACAGAAAT